>CAJXQA010000015.1 GCA_913058475.1 uncultured Nitrosomonadales bacterium | reverse complement strand
GCTCGGAGATGTGTATAAGAGACAGATTCTATTGTTATCAGTTTTTCCTAATAAGACACCTGGTTTCTTTTTTGAAAAATGATCAATTAAAACTCTATGTGTGGTGCCAATCATTTTATTTGTGTGATACGCACCTTGTTTGATATTAAATGACTGAATTTCATGTAATCGCTCAAGTTTTTCTTCGTCCGTTGTTTCGTCTTTAAGATAGGCTGCTGGTGTACCTGGCCTTTTACTATAAATAAAACTAAAGGAGTAATCAAAATCTAGCTCGGTAAATAATTTTTTGGTTAAATTAAAATCACTTGTTGTCTCAGTAGGAAAACCAATAATTAAATCTGTAGTTAATGAGATATAAGGTAGTTTCTTTCTAAGTTTTTTTATAATCGATTTATATTCTAATATTGTGTAGTTTCTCTTCATTGCCATCAACACTTTATCGGAACCAGATTGAACCGGTAAGTGTAGATGATTAGCTAATTTTTTAATGTTGCCAAAACAGTCAATAAGGTGATCATTCATTTCATTAGGATGGCTAGTTGTAAAGCGAATTCTTTTCACTTCTTCAATTTCAGAAATATATTCAATCAGGGATGCAAAATTTGCAATTTTTCCGTTATTCAAAAGCCCTCTGTAACCATTTACATTTTGGCCTAAAAGTATAATTTCAGATGCCCCTTGCATTGTCAGTTGGATAATTTCGGTGATGATATCGTCTAATGGCCTTGAGATCTCTTCTCCTCTTGTATAAGGAACGACACAAAAAGAACAGTATTTACTGCATCCCTCCATAATTGAAACCATTGCAGATGGGTTTTTACTCTTTGAGGTAGGTAAGTTATCAAACTTTTCAATTTCTGGGAATGAAATATCAATTTGTGGTTTACCTGTCACCTCCCTTAAATTGATAAGCTCAGGCAATCTGTGAAGTGTTTGTGGACCAAAAACAGCATCAACATAGGGCGCACGTTTAATTATTTCCTCACCTTCTTGACTCGCAACACAACCACCTACAGCAATTTGTATATGCGGCTTTGTTTCTTTTAGTTTTCTATATCTTCCCAAATCGCTGAAAAGCTTATCTTCTGCTTTTTCTCTGACTGAGCAAGTATTTAAGACAATTAAATCTGCATCTTCTGGAGAATTTGTACGAGATAAATTATTTTTAGACGCTAAAATATCTTCAATTTTTTCAGAATCATACTCGTTCATCTGACAACCAAAAGACTTTACAAATACTTTTTTTGACATGGTGATTTAAAATATTGATTTTATAATTTTGAATTATAACTTTTTTTGTATGCAAGACCTATGTATATAACATGTTTAATAGAGTAACATTTTGCTATGGATAACTTCCCAATATTTTTGGAAATTAAAAATAAACCTGTTTTAGTAATAGGTGGAGGAGGTATCGCTTTAAGAAAAATCAAGTTATTGATTAAGTCGAAACCTAATATAAAAGTAGTGGCTAATAATTTTTGTGATGAAATTTTAGACTTAAAAGATATGCATTCAATAGATATTATTCAAAAAGATTTTCATCCTAATGATATTGAATTTCCAATAATTATCATTGCTGCTACAAATAATAAATCATTAAATAAGCAAATTTCTCAACTTGGTTTAAAGAAAAATATTCCAGTCAACGTAGTTGATCAACCTTCGCTATGCACATTCACTATGGGTTCAATTGTTGAAAGGGGTTCATTAGTTATCGCTATTTCTAGTAGTGGAAAAGCACCTGTGCTAGTTAGGCAGCTTAGAGAGAAAATTGAAATGATGATTCCCGATTCGTATAAAGATCTAGTAGATTTGGCAGGGAGCTTAAGGGATAAAGTAAAAAAAGCTATAAAAGTTAATAATAAAAGAAGAATCTTTTGGGAGAAATTTTTTGATGTTGAAAATATTCAGTCTTTTTTAAAACAAAATAAAACATTAGCCAAAAGATTTAATTCCTTACTTAGCAGTATGAAAGTTGATACGGGGGAGGTTTATTTGGTTGGTGCGGGACCAGGAGAGAGGGACTTGCTGACTATAAGAGCTCTGCATTTAATGCAAAAATGTGATGTTTGTATTTATGATAATTTAGTCTCGGATGAAGTGGTTGAATTAGTTCGTCGAGATGCCGATATGATTTTTGCTGGAAAAAAAAGAGATCAACATACATTCAGTCAAGAGAAAATAAATAACTTACTAGTGAAATACGCTAAAAAAGGTAAAAAAGTTTTAAGACTTAAAGGGGGGGACCCATTTATTTTTGGTAGGGGAGGTGAGGAAATAGCCTCGCTTATGTCACACAATATAAACTTTCAGGTCGTTCCCGGAATTTCAGCTGCGAATGGTGTTGCTGCTTATGCAGGTATACCACTGACACATAGAGATTATGCCCAAAGCTGTTTATTCTTGACAGGTCATTTTAAGGATGGAAAGGTTGATTTTGATTGGCCAAAACTAATTACAGAGAAGCAAACTCTAGTGATTTATATGGGCTTACTTAGTCTACCTGATTTTATAAGAGAGCTGGTTGGACATGGTCAAAAGAAAACAATGCCTGTTGCTGTGATTGAAAGCGGGACCACAAATTCCCAAAGGGTGATAGTTGGCAATATAGGTAATATAAAGAGCAAGGTTACTCGCTCAAAGATTAAATCACCTGCGCTTATCATTATTGGTGAAGTAGTGAAGTTAAGAGATCAGCTAAAATGGTTCAAGTAAGTTTATGCTCTTATGATCGGAATTGTAATTTTCGCTTCAAGCCCTTTATCTTTTTTATTTGAGATTAGCTCTAATTTTCCATCATGAGCCTTTACAATTCTATCTGCAATTGATAAACCTAATCCACACCCCCCTTCATTACCTCTAGCTTCATCAAGGCGTTCAAATGGCTTTAATAACCTATCAAGCTCTTTATCAGGTATTCCAGGACCATCATCAACCACACTAATTGTAAAAGACTCCTCTTTGAGGGTTGCAGTGAGAACAACCTTTCCCTTCGCATAAAAGAAAGCATTATTAATTAAATTATCTAAACATCTTTGCAATGCTAAAGGTCTCAAATCAATAAAAAGTTTTTTTGGTATATCAATTTTTATATTTCTTTTTCTTAATATAAATTTTTGACCCATCCTTAAATGCTTCACTTGGATGTTGTTAAGAAATTTGCCTAAATTGACTGGACTTTTTGGTTCATCTTCGAAGCCTCGAGCAAAATCAAGAAACTGGTTAAGAATATTATTAATTTCAAGAATATCCTCTTCCATACTCTTTTTCAGATCATCTGATTTTTCTGGAAGCATTTCTGATGCAATTCTTAAGCGTGTCAGAGGCGTTCTAATATCATGAGATACGCTTGCAAGTAAAAACTTTCTTTCTTGGCTTGCTTTTTTTAAATTATCTAACATTTCATTGAAAGCGACATTCAAATCACTAAATTCAACTAAATTATCATATGGAAGTTTTTCAGCAGATAAGCCTTTCCGAACACTTTCGGCTGCTTCAATTAATCTGTTTAAACGCCTATTGATTCTCTCAGTTGTCATGTAGGAGGCAACGAGTGCTATTAATGCGATAATAGTTCCCCAACCTATCCAATGCCATGGAAATGGCCTGTCTACAATTGTGCGGGGGATTACCACCCAAAATAATTCACTATTTAACTCAAAACTGACCCATATTCCTTCAATGGAAAAATGATTAATAGCAATAAGTGTTCCAAGTGGGAGTCTCTGGGTAACTTTTTGGATAACAAGTTGAAGAAATGGGTCATCTGGTATTGGTTCAATTTGTTCAAAGAAATGGGCGGGATATATCCTGACATTTCCCATAGCTGAAAGCTCATTCAAAAGTTGAACTCTTTTATTCGAAGCTGAAGCCGCCATGGATGCTTTAGTAAAGTTTACAATGGTAGATATTTCTAGGGCTAAAGCTTCTGCTCTCGGCTCTCTTTCGTAAATATCAAATATTTTAAGGGATACGAGCTGAGTTGTGATCAATAATAATGCAATTATTAAAGAAATCCTGGTAAGGAGATTCTTTGGTAGGTATTTCAATTACTGAGGTTCTCCATCAGGATCAAAGATATAACCATACCCCCATTTAGTTTGGAGATATTTAGGTTTGTTAGGATTATCTTCAATTAATCTTCTAATTCTTGATATTTGTACATCAATACTTCTATCAAAAACATCTAACTCTTTCCCTTTGGCTAGTTGCATTATTCTATCTCTGGATAAAGGTTGTTTTGCATGATCGGTAAAAACTTTTAACAAGTCAAACTCACCTGCTGTAATAGAAATATTTTTACCTTCATGAGAAAGGCTTCGATTTTCTGTATTGAATTCGAATGAACCGAAACGAATGACTTGTTTTGGGGATGAAACACCTAAAGTTGTCTGCCTTCTGATAATCGCATTAATGCGCGCGAGAAGCTCTCTAGGACTAAAAGGTTTTGGTAGATAATCATCGGCTCCCATTTCAAGGCCAACAATTCTATCAACCTCGTCACCTTTGGCAGTTAACATGATAATAGGCACATTGATATTCTTAGCTCGATATCTTTGACATAAATTAAGACCTGATTCTTCAGGCATCATTAAATCAAGAACAATTAAATCAATAGAATTAGCATCTACAATAACATCGAGTGCTGAACCACCATTAGCCGTAAAGACATTTAAATTTTGATCCGTGAGGTATTTTGCAGTGAGCTCAAGTATTTTTGGGTCATCGTCAACAAGAGCAATGTTTGGTTTATTTTGAGCCATAGGTAATTGTATGATTATATTAAGGTATATAATATGCTATAAAAGCCAAATCAGCATATTTAAATCGTTACAGTTCTGTTACAAATTGACCATTTATTGTAATATTAGGTTAACATTCTGGTAGCAAAATGATTGACCGTATAGAGGAAAGGCATTAACTTAATTTGAATAAAATTATTCTTTTACCGCTTTTATTTATGACCTGGAACGCCAGTGCAGAGGTTGACTTAATGAAAGTCAGAAGCACAAACTCAAATCAATCCATCGAGCTAGAAGAGATACATAACGCGCTTTCTAACTTCTCAAAATCAGAAGATAAAGTAAATATAATATATGAACAGCGAAGAAGAGAGATGCTTGAAAGTGTTGAAAGAAGGTTTATTTTATGTGACTCTGATAATAATGAGCAGTTAGACGTTTATGAAACTACAGTATGCCTTCCTCAGATTGCAAGGCAGTTTAGAAGGGTAGATACCGACAATGATAATTTAATTAGTTTTGATGAGATGGCTATTCTAGCAAAGGCCTATCAAGATAATATAAATTCTAATCAAGATGCAAATTCTCAGACAGTTAAAATTGACGATAAACCATCACCAGCAACAGCACAAAAGAAAAAAACTAAAACCAAAGAAATTAATTAAATTTCATTAAACTTTATCTTTATGAGTAGACTCAATAGTTAATGATTGAGATTACTTCAAATAACAGCTTTTTAAATTTAAAAGATGAGCTCTCGCAGTTAAACATTAATTCATCTTTTTTATCTTATGCATTTCACAGCTCACTCGAGACTTCTGGCTCTGTTGGAAAAAACACGGGCTGGGTACCATTCCCTATTATTGCAAAATCAGAAGGAAAGATTGTTGGCTTTATGCCTATATATCTTAAGGAGCATTCATATGGAGAGTATGTATTTGACTGGTCATGGGCGGAGGCTTTTCATAAAAGTGGTTTAAATTATTATCCAAAAATGATTTCAGCTATCCCTTTCAGCCCTATCACTGGATCCAGAATCATTGCAGATAATCTTGATATTAAAAAGATGATGATAAAGGCATTAGAAAAAATTTTACTGGATCATAAAATTTCTTCGTGCCATATATTATTTCCTAGTAAACAAGATGCCGACTTATTTAAAGATATGGGTTGGTTACAAAGAGAGGGGGTTCAATTCAGGTGGGAAAATAAAAAATACGATAACTATGCACAGTTTTTATCAAATCTTTCCCATAACAAGAGAAAAAAAATAAAACAAGAAAGAAAGAAAATCAATAATTTAAGTATTGATGTCAGTGTTAAACAAGGTAAATTAATATCGAGTGAAGATATCGAGTTTTTTTATGCATGTTATTGCAATACTTACATGCTTCATAATTCATCCCCTTACCTTACAAAAGAATTTTTCTATCAATTAAATAATAATATGCCTAACAATATTGTGTTAATGATTGCGGAGCAAGGAGGGAAGAGATTAGCAAGTGCACTCAATATTATCAGTGAACAATGCCTTTACGGAAGGTATTGGGGAGCACTAGAATATATACCTGGCTTGCATTTTGAACTTTGTTACTATGCTGGGCAAGAGTTTTGTATTCAAAATCAATTAAAGTACTTTGAAGGTGGTGCCCAAGGTGAGCATAAATTAGCAAGAGGATTCGACCCATTTAAGACTTACTCAAATCATTTTATTGCAAATTCTGAATTTAAAAGTGCAATTGAAAGTTTTTTAAGTAAAGAGAAAACACATATGACAATGTACGCTAATGAATTAGAAGATAGGTCGGCTTTTAAGAAAAGCCTATCTAACTGAGAATAAAACCAACAACGAAATATAGTATAAGGCCTAATAAGAATACTAAAGTAAAACCAATTAAAATATAACTTGATACACCATTCTTCTGAATGTAATCATCATCTTCATTGAATTTTTTATTTGATTGAATTCCACAAAACGCAGCTAAAACACTTTTGATAATCAGTAAGATATTTTTCATATTTATCTAAAAAGATGGTGGTGATGGAGAGACTTGAACTCTCGACCTCAGGATTATGAATCCTGCGCTCTAACCACCTGAGCTACATCACCAATAATTTAAATTTAGCGTGAGATTATATTTTTATAGACAACTAAAGTCAAAGTGTAATTAAACATTAAACCTAAAATGAACAACATCTCCATCCTGAAGGATGTAGTCTTTTCCTTCTAGACGAAGTTTACCGGCTTCTTTTGCTTTTTGTTCCCCACTTAAATCAATATAGTCTTGGTATGAAATTACCTCCGCCTTTATAAAGCCTTTTTCAAAATCGGTATGAATAACCCCAGCACCTTCAGGGGCTGTGGCCCCTATTTTAACTGTCCAAGCCCTTACTTCTTTAACCCCAGCAGTGAAATATGTTTGCAACCCCAAAAGCTTATAAGAAGCCCTAATCAATCTATTTAACCCTGGCTCACTCAACCCTAATTCACTTAGAAAAATTTCTTTTTCTCCATCTTCTAGGTCAGCTATATCTGATTCTATTTTTGCACAGACTGTTACAACGGGAATATCAAGCTTTTGAGCGTAAGAGCTTAATTCATCCAGAGAAGAATTATCTTTGAAACCATTTTCATCCACATTGGCGACAAACATTATTGGTTTAATTGTGATTAGGCAAAGTGGCTTAATCAGTATAACCTCTTCATCCGTCAACTCTACTGTTGATGCAAGGCTACCATCATTAAAAACTAACTGAATTTTTTTATATAACTCTAATAATTTTTGGGAATCTTTATCACCTGACTTAGATTTTTTTGACTCTTTTTGGATGGCTTTATCAAGCGTCTCCATATCAGATAAAATTAATTCAGTATTAATAGTTTCAATATCAGATAAGGGATTGATGCGTCCTGAAACATGAATAATATTTTCATCATCAAAACATCTAACAACATGCATGATTGCATCAGTCTCTCTGATATTAGCTAGAAATTTATTGCCTAACCCCTCTCCTTTGGAAGCTCCAGCTACTAAACCTGCAATGTCTACAAACTCTACCGTAGCAGGCTGAGTTTTTTCGGGTGATACTATGTTTTCAAGTTTTGAAATTCGTTGATCTGGGACTTCTACGATGCCAACATTTGGCTCAATGGTACAAAAAGGATAGTTTTCAGCATCAATACCTGCTTTAGTGATAGCATTAAATAGCGTTGATTTTCCAACATTTGGCAGCCCTACAATTCCACATTTCATATATTAATTTCCAAAATATTTAAGCTGAGTGCAGATTCAACATTGCTTTTTCAAATTGACCGCTTTTAAGTAGCGAAAAAATTTTATAGCTATTGAGTATCGAATCTTCAATTAACTCATTTTCTTTTTTTAAAGGAGGTTTTAATACAAAATCACTTACTAGATTCTTGTTTCCAGGATGACCAATGCCAATACGAATTCTCCAGAAATTTTTACTTTTTATTGACTCAGTAATACTTTTTAGACCGTTATGCCCACCTTCACCGCCACCGAGTTTTAGTTTGATCTTTCCAGGTTCAATATCTAATTCATCATGGATAACAAGAATTTCTTCCGGACGAATTTTGTAGAAATTAGCAACAGCTGCAAGTGATATTCCACTTTCGTTCATAAACGTTGTTGGTTTAAGGAAAAAACAGTTGCCGTCATCGGTATATTTAGCAATATCACCACTGAATTTTGCATTATGTTTTAGATTAAGTCGGTGATTATTGGTTACAAAATCAATCCACCAAAATCCACAATTATGGCGAGTATTTTGATATTTTTCTCCAGGATTACCTAAGCCAGCAAAGAGTTTTATTTTGTTCATTGAAGTTAGAATAGCGCACTTACAACTAAGAGCGCTATAAAATTGTACTAATCTTTTTTGTCACCGCCATCATCAGCAGCTTTGTCGTCACCACCTTCAGCAGCTCCTCCTTCACCTTCAACAGCTCCTTCTTCACCTTCAGCAGCTACAGGTGTTTCATCGACCACAACCTTAGGCTGAGATATAGAAGTAACAGTAGGATCATTATCTTCAGATAAGGTAGTTAGCTCTACGCCCTCCGGGACTTTTATGTCTGATAAACGAATAGAGTCACCAATAGATAAAGCGATCATATCAACCTCTATATAAGTAGGTAAATCTTTAGGTAAACAAGAAATATCAACATCGACCATGATATGAGAAACTACCCCACCTTCTAGTTTTACACCAGGAGCGACATCTTCGTTTAAGAAGTGGAATGGAATTTTTACACTTAGTTTCTTGTTTTCATCAATTCGTTGAAGATCAATATGTTGAATATTGTTTCTAACAGGATGCATTTGATAGTCTCTAAGAAGAACGGATTCTTTTTTACCACCCAAATTTAGAGTAAGAATAGATGCATGAAATGCTTCATGTTTAAATTGCATAAATAAATCCTTAGCATTTAATTCAATGCTTTTTGCATCATCTTTTCCACCGTAAAGAACACCCGGAACCTTTCCTTCATGACGAAGACGGCGGCTCGCACCCGTACCTTTCGACTCTCTTAATACTGCATTTATCTCAATTTTCATTATGAACTCCTAAAAATTAAATAGACTCGCGACCAGGTCTATTTAGTTATTTAAATTACTCAGCATTCTAAAAAAGCTTTTATTTTTAATCAATAAATAACGAGCTTACAGAATCTTCGTGGCTAATTCTTTTTATTGTCTCAGCTAAAATTTTAGCAACTGACAGCTGCCTTATTTTTTCACAGCCTCGAGCATTTTTTTCAAGCGTAATTGTATCAGTAATTACAATTTCATCAAGCTCAGACAATTGAATTGATTCAATGGCTTTCCCTGAAAAAATAGGATGCGTGGCGTAGGCAACGACTTTTTCTGCCCCTTTCTTTTTTAATGCTAATGCTGCCTCACAAAGTGTATTTGCTGTGTCAACAATATCATCGACAATAATGCATGTGCGGCCATTCACATCACCTATGATATTCATAACCTCAGACACATTAGGTTTTGGACGTCTTTTGTCTATAATTGCTAAATCACTTCCTAGAATCTTCGCCATCGCTCTTGCTCTAACGACTCCTCCAACATCTGGTGAAACAATTACAGCATCTTCATAGCTTTGTTTTTTTAAATCTTCAAGTAAAACAGGAGTTGAGTAAATATTATCAACTGGTATTTCAAAAAAACCTTGGATTTGATCTGAATGCAGATCCATCGTCAAAAGTCTATCAACACCAACGCCAGTAAGCATGTTGGCAACTACCTTTGCAGTAATAGCAACTCTGGCTGATCTAGGTCTTCTATCTTGTCGTGAGTAGCCAAGATAAGGAATGGCTGCTGTGATTCTTGCAGCAGAAGATCTTCTAAGTGCATCGACCATCACCATTATTTCCATTAGATTGTCGTTTGTGGGGAAACTGGTGGACTGCAAAATGAAAACATCTTTTCCTCGAACGTTTTCAAGAAGCTCTAGCATAGTTTCTCCATCACTAAAATTACCGACGGTGGCTTCACCAAGTTTTAAACCTAAATTAGAGGCAACTTTTTTTGCAAGGTCTTTATTGGCATTCCCAGTAAAAACCATTAGATTTTCGTTTTTCACAAATACCCCCGTATTTTTAAAAATTGGCTGGGGAGGAAGGATTCGAACCTTCGCATGCATGGATCAAAACCATGTGCCTTAACCAGCTTGGCGACTCCCCATTTAACTCAAACATCATAAAAAGGATGTTTAGATAACCCTTTTACAACAAAACTTTTTATATCTATTGGTTTTTTTTCATTAATGAATGGTATTTTTTTGGTATCCACTATTTTTACAAAAACACTTGAACCTGTCCCTGAAATTTTAGCAAACCCAAAATTACTCATCCAACTTAATAATTTTTTCATCTTTAAATTTTTTTTAGTGATTGTAGATTCTAAGTCATTAGATTCTTGCTCAAGTTTTTCACTAAAATAGGTCGTTATTTTCAATGTAATTGGGACTTTTGTCAATTTAAATGATTTAAAAATTGACTCCGTAGAGATTGAAAAATTGGGATAACACAAATAATAGGTGGAATCAGGAATATTAATTTTATTTAGATTCTCCCCAATTCCCTCAACCCATGCGTTTTCCCCAAATATGAAGAACGGTACATCAGCACCCAGACTTAAACCAAGAGCGATTAATTCTTTTTTTGTGAGATTTATATTAGCTAAGTGATTAATTCCCATGAGTATGGAAGCTGCATCGGAACTCCCGCCTCCTAAACCTGCCCCAATGGGGATATTTTTTTTTACATAAATATCTACGCCAATATTTTTATCTGTAAGGATTAATTGTGCCGCTCTTAGTCCAAGGTCATCCTGCTTGTCAATCGCATTAGAATCATTGATGAAATTAATCTCACAGTCATCTCTAATTCTTATATAAATATAATCATATAAATCGATCAGTTGGAAAACACTTTGTAGTTTGTGGAACCCATCGCCTCTTTTGCCTATTACTTTTAAAAATAAATTAATTTTTGCAGGGGCTTTGAATTCCTTATACCCTTCTTGTAAAAAGTTTTCTTTATTCAACCAAGCTTCCAATCAACTATATATATTTTAAGGGTAATTTGATTTTTGTTTAATTCGATATACTTAGGAAAAATCTTGTTTTCTTTTTTCTTGACGCCTTCGTAGTCTACCTTCCAATTCTTATAAGATAGTGTGACATCATTTTTATTTGTTAGTTGTGCTGGAGGATTCATAATTATCCTCTCTAATACAAAAACTGTTTCTTTGTCACCAAATATTTGCTTTAAGGTATCTTCAATTTCACTTTTATTTTTTGATGAGTTACTTACTTTAATGGAATTATCATTTTTATTTAAATAAACTTTTGAAATCACGGAATTGAATGGATTTAATATTGAAATGGTACTTTTACCGTCTTTTAAAATCCAAACAAGCTTTCCGGTAAATCCTTTTTTTTCAATAAAGAGGGTGATTTTAGCTGATAAAAATATGTTTGAAAAATCGGCTGTATTGGTTTGGCTAGAATAATCTTTATAAGAAATTATCTTAGGCTGTGTTTTATCAACTGAAGCACAACTGACTAAAAAAAAAGATATAAAAATACAAATAAATTTCATTATTTGCCTTTTTTGATAAAAATTAACGGTATTTCTTGACTGTCTTCAATAATATCTTATTATCAGGATATTGTTGTAATGATTCGTCCCATATTTTCTTAGCCTCATCAATTTTATTTGCATGCCATAGCACCTCACCTAGATGAGCAGAAATTTCTGGGTCTTTCTTTATTTTATAAGCTTTTTTTAGAAAATCTAGTGCAACATCGATATTACCTAACCTATACTGAACCCATCCCATGCTATCCATAATATAATGGTTTCTGGGCTCAAGAGACAAGGCAATCTCAATATTAATTTTTGCTTCATCAAGTTTTATGTTTCTGTCTGCAAATGAGTAACCTAATGCATTGTATGCAACTGCATAATCAGGTTTAATTTTTATAGCTTCCTTTAAAAGCTGCTCCATAAGAACAGTATTCCCCATTTTTTCTGCAAGCATAGCGTAATCATATTTAAATTCTGCAGAATCGCTAAAATTGACCTCTTCTTTTTTCATTAAATCATATGCTTCGGTTTCTTTATTATCGCTATAAAGGATGGATATTTTTGCTCTGAATAATTGTAATTTTGCATCAGGAGTTAAGTTTGTATATTTATCTAAACTCTCTAAGGCTTGGTCATTACCCTCATATTTAGCAATTAATTCTGCAGTTAATATCTTAGATTCAACAAAAGACGGTCCGGATTTAATTTGATTAAGCCAAACGAGCGCTTCTGTATAGTTTCCTCTTGTATCCTCGATTCGAGCGAGATAAATATAGATCTGTTCGGGCTCAGGATAACCTCTCTCAAGGCTTTGCATTAGAAATTTTTCAGCAAGGGTGTAGTCACCTAACTCAATAGCCAATAATGAAACTGTAAAACTAATCTCAGCTGAAGCTAGAGAACTGTTTACTATTTTGAGAAACTCGTCCTTGGCTAAATTGTATTTTTTTTGGTTGGTGAGTAACTTTGCATACTCCAATCTTACCTCGCTTGCTTCAGGATATTTCTTTAAATAACTAACATAAAAATTTACTGCTTTTTCTTGAGACTCTGAGCCTAAAACGTAACCCTCAAATAGAACTGCTGTTTGCCATTCAGGATCAATTTTTTTTATTTTAGTTAACTCAGACATCGTTAGTTTTTTGTTATTTGCAAAATAAGCTGCATGGGCGACTGCAAAATGAGCTTCTTTACTATTGGGGTATGGCTCAGCAATAGTGACAATAAATCTTAATGCATTTTTTTTATTCTCAACTTTTACAAGTATAGAATTTAAATATAAAAATCCTTCGCCTCGGTAAGTATCTTGCTCAAGTAATTTTTTTACAATTGGTTTTGCCTTACTTAAATTGCCACTTGTAATGTAGAGTTCTGCTAAAATTTGCTGAGCTTCCAAAGACTTTGGGTCCAAACTACTCCATACTTTTGCTGAATCAAGTGCAACTCGTCCATTTCTTGAACTTCCCGCAACTCTAGTAGCTCTTTCTGCCAATGAAATGTTATGTGTTTGTCTTGCTAAATCAAGATAAAGGTGTCCAGCTGAGTTAAAGTCTCCTCTTTGGGTAGCTATTTCAGCCAAGAGGAATTTGTATACGAATTCTGCATTTGCTTCAGTAATTTTGGGAGGTAAATTAGGATTAAAGTTGTCTTGTTGATTGGCAAAGGATGAATTAAGAAATAATAAATAGAAAATAGTAACTAAGATTTTTGTAAAATTTATATTTCTATTAATAATGTTGTTTTCCATGTGCTGTCTTATTTTTTATTAGATTATCTATAATGCAATTATATACTGCAGAATGACTTAGATTTTAAAGGATAATTCAATTTAATCTAAAAACTTTTTTACTTCTTTAAACTTTTTTTTTAATATACACTCCTATTTGATATTTATTAAGATCCTATTTTAATTATTAACTAAAGAATTGACCGGATACTAATTTGAATAAAGTTATATTTGAAAATACTATAGAGGCTTCAAACCTTACCAAAAGTTTTGGAAAAAATATTGCAGTCAATGATGTTTCTTTTCAGCTTAAAAAAGGTGAAGTTCTTGGTTTCTTGGGTCCAAATGGGGCTGGAAAATCAACTACCATGAGGATGCTTACGGGAAACCTTGCACCTACAAATGGTGATGTAAGGATATGTGGTATCGACATTATTTCAGAACCAAAAAAAGCCAAAGCATTAATCGGATATTTACCCGAGATGAGACCTCTGTATAAAGAGTTCACTGTAAATGAATATTTAACTATTGCCGCAAGATTTCATAAAGTCCCATCATCAAAAATTAAAAAAGCCCTTGAGGAAGCAAAAGAAAAGTGTGGCTTGTCTCATATGAGTAAAAGGTTAATTGAAAACTTATCTAATGGTTACCAACAGAGAGTTGGGATTGCACAGGCCATCATTCATAATCCTGAAATTGTAATTCTTGATGAGCCTACTGTTGGTTTAGATCCAATTCAAATAAGAGAAATACGTAAATTAATCAGAGATATTGGTCAGCAACACAGCGTGATCATCTCTACTCATATTCTTCCCGAAGTAGAGATGGTCTGTGATCGTGTTCAAATTATAGATAATGGACAACTTGTTTTTCATGGCTCTATAGAAGATCTAAAAGAACAAAGAAGGGGTAATAAGTTACTGGTTGGTTTTTCAAAAGCTCCAGCGCTCAGCAGATTAAAAAAAATTAAAGGGGTTGATAAAGTTGAGAATGCTGAGAATGGTATGTTTAGATTCCACTTTAAAGAAAAATACTTACCTGCTGAAGAAATTGTTAATCTTTCGGTTAAAGAGGGCTGGGGTCTTTATCATATTAATATGGACATAACGAGCCTAGAAGAAACTTTTGTGAATCTAACGCAAACTAGTTAAAAGAGAATTATTTTATGATTATTAATGTCGCTAGAAAAGAATTAAAAAGTTTATTCGCTTCTCCTATGGGGTGGATAATACTTTCAATTTTAATGTTTGGGTTTGGTACATTATATTTGCAGGGAGTTAATAGTTATTTTGAAGTTATGTCTGGGGCAGTTCGTCCTGCTGAAAGGGTTGGCGTTACAATTTATGTTGGGTCTCAAATTTACAGTACAGCACTTTTTTTGCTTTCTGTCACTACGCCCATGCTTACAATGAGATTGATTAGCGAAGAAAGAAAGAGTCAAACAATGCCATTTTTGCTAAGTGCTCCAATATCCCTCTCCGAAATAGTAATTGGTAAATTCTTAGGTCTAGTTATATTTTTAAGTATTTTGGTTATTTATATTTTTGTAATGCTTTCAACATTAAATATTTGGGCTGATATAGATTTTGGATACCTGATTGGTAACTCTTTTGGATTTATCTTACTAATAGCAAGTTTTACAGCGTTGGGAATTTTCTTCTCCAGCTTAACAAATCAACCTATTATTGCAGCAATCACAACATTTATTGCACTTGTGTCAATGGTCGGTTTGGGAAGTTATTTTGCGAGTGATCCAAGTCACTGGTTCAATTACATCTCAATGACAAAGCACTATCAATCATTTACTAGGGGAGTTTTTGATAGTGCAGATATTATTTATTACTTGCTCTTTATTGTTACCTTTTTAACACTAACTGTTAGAAGGCTTGATTCCGATAGGCTCAGGGGGTAACTACTGTGAAAGCAAATAAAAAATTAAGACTTCAATATTCTCTACAAAATAGTTTTTTTCTCATTTTATTTCTATCTTTAGTATTTGTTATTGGCTTCCTAGCTAAGCAATTTGTCTATGTCAAAGATATGACCCAAGCTAATAGGAGTGTTCTAACTAAAGGAAGTATTGAGGTCGTAGAGAGCATGAAAGATCCTATACAGCTCACAATTTTTGCATCTAATGATGATGGCAGTGAAAACTTTAGGAAAAGTATCGTGGACTTTTTTTCTAAGTACCAGAGAGCTAAGTCAGATATAAATATTAAGTTTATTAATCCAATCGAAGAGCCAAAACTTTTACAAGAGCTTGGTATAAGAAGTGACGGAGAAGTTGTTGTTGAATACAACAAAAGAACAGAACATATATCACCACCATTTGCTGAACAAGAATTTACAAATCTACTTGTTAGGCTCTCTCGAACAAATCAAAAACCAATTTTATATCTTGATGGTCATGGCGAAAAAAACTTAATCGGTAAAAAAACAAATGACCTAGGTGGTTTTGGCGATCAATTAAGAAACAAAGGACTTAAGCTTTCGAATCCAGATCTAACAGCCCTTAGCGAAGTCCCTAAGGAGGGAGCAATGCTTATTATTGCAAGTCCCCAAGTAAATATTGGAAAAATTGAAGCAAAGAAAATATTAGATTATGTAGAACAGGGTGGAAATCTGCTTTGGCTATTAGATGATAATAATTTTAAAGGGCTTGATAGTCTGGCAAAGTATCTAGCTTTGAAGGTGTCTGATGAGTCTGTTATTGATCCACTTGCTGAAGAATATGGTGGGGATGAAAATATAACTTTTTCAACTATTTATGGAGATCATCCGATTACAAGAAATTTTATGTTAAGGACCATATATTCAAATGCCCATGAGGTGAATGCTCAAGATTCATATGAGAATGGATGGGAAGTGAGTGAATTGATTGAAGTTGCTACAGGTGGATGGCTCCCTTCAATTAAAAAGAATGATGAGGATAAATTTGATTTTATTAGAGGTGAGGATAAAGAGGGACCCATAAATATTGCAATAGCACTTAAAAGGAAGTTTGGAGAAATTGGACAAAGAGTTGTTGTGGTTGGGAATGCCTCATTCCTATCAAATACATTTATTACCTCTGGAGGTAATCTAGATTTGGGTATTAATATTATTAATTGGCTTGCTGGGGATGATCAGTTAATCACAATTCAACCAATGCCACTTAAGGATATAAATGTGAGCATCCCGAATGATAGTAAGTCTGTATTTATTGCATGGACCATATTTCATTCATTTCAATATTTTATTCCAATTGGTTTGTTCATTTTAGGTTTTGTGGTTTGGTTCAGAAGAAGAAAAGCCTGATATGACTAATAAATGGGTTACTAATTTAATATTACTAATCGCATTGGTTGGGGCGAGTATAGTTGCTTTTCAATCGTTAAAAGAAGAGCCTGAGGTTGTAAAAGGTATTGAAGTCACCAACTTTAAACTTTCTGATTTTGACGAGATAGAGTTAAATTTTCCATCAAAAGCAAAAGTACATTTTAAAATAATTGAAAATCACTGGAAAATTTTGTCACCAGTTAAAGGTAGGGCAAATGAGCGCTACATATATCAACTTTTATCAATACTGGCTTCAAAAAGCCCTGAAAAACTTAAAAGTGATGACTTAGAAAAGTATGGCCTTGATCAGCCTCAGTTAAAATTGACATTTCTAAACAAAGCAAAGAAGTTGAAAGAAGAGTTTGTGTTTGGGACATACAATGCAATTTCAGAAAATCAGTATATAAAATATAAAGATGATGTATTTATTGTGAATGGTTTATTTTCAGAAACAGCATCTTATGTTCCGATTGAATTTATTGATAAGAGACCAATTGCACCTTATGAAACAATACAAGGATTTAACTTTTCAAGGCTAGAACAATGGCAAAAAAACCAATTAAAACTTGTAAAAAAAAATGGTAACTGGATTGCAAAAGGAATTAACGTTAAAACTACTCAAGCAGACATCTTAGAGTGGCTCAGTGTTTCTTGGGACGGGTTGCAAGCACTTTCAATTAAAAGCTTTAAGATGGACTCAAGACTTGGCTATAAAAGTTTTGATGTCATCGTCAATGACAATAAAAAAGTAACATTTTACAAAATTCAAGAATCTCCCCAACTTCATTTGTATCGTAAGGATGAAGGATTGTTATATCGCTTCCCAGGAGATTTAGGATTTACAATGTTAACTCCCCATGTTGAGGTAATAGAAAAAGAATAATGCCTGAATTACCTGAGGTCGAAGTAACAAGACTTGGTCTAGCCCCCCTTATAAATGCTACAGTTTACAACGTAGAAGTGAGAAATTTTTCACTCAGGTGGCCAGTAAATCCAAATCTTAAAAAAATTCTTAATTCACAAAAATTAATTTCACTTAGTAGGAGAGGAAAATATCTTCTTGCTGTTTTTTCAAATGGTTGTCTAATTATTCACCTTGGAATGTCTGGAAGGATATCTATCGTATCTGAAAAAAAAATACCTTTAAAGCACGATCATATCGATATATGTTTCAACGTAGATGGCAATAAAAAAATATTAAGATATAACGATACAAGAAGGTTTGGAGCAATGATATGGACTGATGACAACCCATTTAATCACAAACTTATATGCACCCTAGGCCCTGAGCCTCTATCAGATGAATTTAATGCAGATTACTTATTCGATATAGTTAAAAGAAAAACACAGCCGATCAAAAGTACAATAATGGATAGTCACATTGTAGTTGGTGTTGGTAATATTTATGCTAGCGAATCACTTTTTCTATCGTCTATCAGGCCTCAGCGTCAATCAAAAAAGATTAAAAAAAAAGAAATTAGCGTATTGGTTGATTCTATTAAAATTGTTATACAAAAAGCAATTGAAAGAGGTGGAAGTACACTTAATGACTTTTATAGTGTAAATGGACAAAGTGGATATTTTCAAAATGAACACAAGGTTTATGCAAGAGAAAATGAATGCTGCACGAACTGCGACGGTAAAATATATCTACTAAAAATTGCACAGAGGTCAAGTTTCTATTGTAAGAAGTGCCAGAAATAAATTCACTTATTTTATTGTATTAATGAAAAAGCCATAAGCGTTATAGCTATAGAAATAAGAACTATTGCAATTACAATCCTATCCTGTCTAATTTTCATTTCTTTCATTGACTTTCGCATATTTTTTTCAATAATAGTATATGAATCTCTATTATGATTATTTAAGTATGAATGCAAAAGTGTCGGAAACAGAGGAGCAATCTCTAACCAGTTAGGAAATTCCTTTTTTATTCTATGTATTAAGCTTTTGGGGCCTAATTGTTCTTTTAACCAATTTTCTAAAAAAGGTCTAGCTGTTACCCATAAATCTAAATTTGGATCTAGTTCACGCCCTAAACCCTCTACGTTAAGAAGTGTTTTTTGTAGCATGGTTAATTGTGGTTGTATTTCCATATTAAATTTTTTAGAAGTTTGAAATAGTCTAATGAGTAATTTGCCAAAAGAAATATCTTTAAGGGGTTTATTAAAAATTGGCTCACATACTGACCGAATAGCATTTTCAAATTCATCAATTGAGGTTTCTGCAGGAACCCATCCCGATTCAATATGAACTCTTGCAACCTCTCGATAATCTCTTTTGAAAAATGCGGCAAAATTTTTGGCTAAATAAAGTTTGTCCTGCTCATTAAGCGTACCCATTATGCCAAAATCCATTGCAATATACTTCCCATTTTTTGCTACTTGAATATTTCCAGGATGCATATCCGCATGGAAGAAGCCATCTCGAAAGACTTGTGTAAAAAATATTTCAACCCCATTCTTAGCTAATTCGGGTAAATTAATTTTATTCTTTTTGATGGCATCAATATTACTTATAGGAATTCCATCCATCCTTTCCATTACCATGACTTTTTCATGACAGTAATCCCAAAAAACATTTGGAACAACTAATAATTTTTTATCTTTAAAGTTTTCTCCGAGATGGCTACAATGACCTGCTTCAAGCAGCAGATTAAGTTCTGATTGAGTATGCCTCTCAAATTCAGAGACGACTTCATCCGGCTTGAGCCTCTTACCGTCAGACCAAATTTTATGTAAAATTTTTGCAATTAAATGAAGTAATTTGATATCTTTTTTAACTTCATTTTCTATATTTGGTCGAAGAATTTTTACAGCCACCTTCTCTCCACTATGGAGTTTGGCAAAGTGTACTTGCGCCACTGAAGCGCTTGCTACTGGTTTCTCATTAAATTCTTTAAATACAGATGAAATTTTGTTTGAATAAGCATTTTCAATTGTTTGTTTAACTTTTTTAAATTCAAAGGGCGGGACTTTATCCTGAAGCTTTGAGAGCTCAATCGCAATATCACTGGGCAGTAAATCTTTTCTTGTCGAGAGCATTTGTCCAAATTTTATAAATATCGGCCCTAAGCTTTCTAGAGCAAGCCTAAGTCGAATTGCTCGATTATTTTTTTTGGGTTTAAAAAGATTAAGGGGGTAGAGCACCACATTTATAAAAGAGTTTTTGCGTAATGTAAAAAACTCGTCAAGTCGAAATTTTAGTGCGATGAAAATGATAAAAATTATTCTAAAAACAATCATTTTTAAATCTTGAGTGCTATGTTATTAATTTTAGCTTCAATGCGTTCTACATCCTCACTAATATTGTCTATTTCAGCTAAAAATTGATGTACTCTAGTTTTTTTTGCAATTAAGGGTTTTTCTTCCTCCCAATACTCCTTAAATGTTTCAGCAATACTTAACGTAACTTTTTTACTTTCATTCAAAAATTTCCCACCCATAATCCCTAATCTATTTGCAGCCACATCACCAATGATTTTACTTAAGTCTTCCTCTATATCCCATTTTACTTTCTTAAGTATCTCAGATGCTTCCTTTGCCAAGTCTATGTCACCTTTGATGGTGATATCTTTATTTTCATTGTTTATAATTTGATTAACAAAACTTTTGATAGGCATGGAAATTGAAGCATCAGGATCTTTTACTTGGCTAATTAGCTCTAATAAGCCCTGTTTATTGACTTTAAAATACATTGATAGCTCTGAGATTTTGATGAGTATGGTTTTATTATGAAACTTTTTTAGTCTTGAGCTCATCCAGTCGTTTTGAAATAAAACATGATTTAAAACAAGCCTTCTTAATTTATCCATTAAAATTTATATCCCTGATGAATTGCAACAATCCCGCCTGATAGATTTAGAAAACTTGTATTATCAAACCCCTTATTTTGCATCATTGCTCTTAATGTTTTTTGATCCGGATGCATTCTTATAGATTCAACAAGATATTGATAGCTCTTTTCATCTTTTGCAAATATTTTACCAAGTTTAGGAAGTATATTAAATGAAAAGCCATCGTAAATTTTGGAAAGAGGCGACCAAATTTTTGAGAATTCTAAAATAACTAATTTTCCACCGGGGGATAAAACTCTGTACATTTCTGACAAAGCTTTTTCTTTATTTGTTACATTTCTTAGCCCAAAGGCTATTGTTATGCAATCAAAATAATTTGATGGAAAGGGGATTTTTTCAGCATCACAAACTATGCTTGGAATAATTTTCCCGTGATCGATTAATTTTATTTTCCCTTGTTCCAGCATTTTGATATTAATATCGGTATGAAAAAGCCTAAAGCCTTTATTTTGGTTTGATAACTCAATACAAACGTCACCTGTTCCACTCGCTAGATCTAGGATTTTTGCGTTGTTTTTGATTGTTAAAATTTGTGTGAAATATCTTTTCCATATTTTATGCAGCCCACCTGACATCAAAGAATTCATCAGGTCATATCTAGTAGCAACTGACTCAAAGACACTTTTTACTTTTTTTGCTTTTAGATTTTTATTTACTGACTCAAATCCAAAGTGTGTTTTATCATTTACCATCTTCAACCTTTCTCTTAACTCCTGTTTCATCTAACTTCATAATATACTCCATCCAAAGTTGGTCATAATTTTTTGCTAAATTATAAAGATATGGCCAACTAAATAACCCAGTATCATGACCGTCAGTGAAATGTAATTTTATTGCATATTGTCCTACGGGAGAAATCTTAACGATATTGACATTTTCTTTGCCTATTTGAAGAACTGCTTGTGAAGGATGATGTCCTTGAACCTCTGCAGAAGGAGAATATACCCTTAAAAATTCGCATGATAGCTTACATTCAGTTTGATCATCAAAAACAATATGAAGTAACTTTGACTTTTGTTGAAGGTTTATTTCAATAGGTATTGGTGAGGAAGCCATAGTTAATCTTTAAAAATGACTAATATTATCAGAAAGAATTAATCTAATCTTTCTTTACTCATAGTTGTTTTTAATTTATCCATAGCAATTTTTTCAATTTGCCTAATACGCTCTGCTGAGACATTAAATTTTTTTGCAAGATGATTTAACGTTTTTGCTTTATCTTCGCTTAACCATCTGGCTTTGATAATTGACTCGCTTCTTTGATCCAAGGTGGTCATAGCATTTTTAAGTAACTCTAAATTATTTGATTCAGTCTGGCTTTCATCAAGTGCATCATGTGGGTTTAATGACTTATCTTCAAGGTAGGAAATAGGTCTAAATGAATCCTCATCAGAATCATCATCTGAATAATCAATTGTTAACTCTTGGCCATTCATTCTATATTCCATTTCTTTTACATCAGACTCTTTTACATTCAAATCATTGGCGATTGATTGAATTTCATCAATACTTAATGGTTTTAAAGTTTTTTTCATACTTCTTAAATTAAAGAAAAGTTTTCTCTGAGCCTTTGTAGTTGCATTTTTAACCAAGCGCCAGTTTTTAACAACATATTCTTGTATCTCTGCTTTTATCCAGAAAATTGCATAAGAGACCAAACGGACCCCTTTATCTACATTAAATTTCTTAACAGCCTTCATTAAACCTACGTTACCTTCTTGAACTAGGTCAGATACTGGAAGGCCATACCCACTGTAGGATCTAGCAATTTTTATAACTAATTTTAAATGCGATAAAATTAGTTTTTTTGCTGCTTCTAGGTCATTGTTTAGTTTTAATTTTGTACCAAGCTCAAACTCCTCTTCCGCAGTAAGTGAAGGAAAAGCTCTAATTTCTCTTTGATATAAATCAAAACTATCAGTTACGTTATATTTTGATAATGAAAATGTATTTGTCATAATTGTATTTTAGCACTCTTTATACATGAGTGCCAGTTTTATGTATAAAGTTCAATTAAAACAATATTTTATTTATAAATTTTAAGTCTTTGAATCGAATTTCTTGCTGATATGTATGATGAAATTAAGCCAATAAGCATCGCTAAAATTACAATGTATAAATAAAATCTGTGCGGTAAATCTTGAAAAATTATGTTATTGCCAAATATAGAAGCTAACTTAATTAATGTGGCATTTAAACCAAGGACGGATAGTTTTAATATGGAAATTGTAATAATCCCTCCACCTAGCCCATACAATATTCCAGTGTACATAAAAGGCCTTTGAATAAAAGCATTTGTCGCACCAATTAATTTACTTACTTCAATTTCATCTTTGTAGGTAAGCGTTTGAAGTCGTATAGTGTTTCCAATTACAACAAGAAGGACAATAATTAAAAGTGCCGCTATAAAAAAGACACTTAATTTAATGAGTGATAGCCCAATTCTAAGTTTTTTAATCCAATTTCCGTCTACTGTGACGCTATCAATCCCATCAATCCCATCAAGACTATCTAAAAGCTTTTGTATTTTTATTTCATCAAGTGTATTTAAAGATATAAAAAAGGCGTCAGGAAGGGGATTGTTAGAAACACTCGAACTAACAGCTACATCAAGTTTGCTTTGAAGTTTTTCCCAGGCAATTAGTTTAGGTTCAAAATGAATTTTTTTTATTAAACTATTTTTTTCAAGACTTAAATCAATAAAATCAATCTGATCTTTTGAGACGGACCTATCAAGAAAAATACTAATTTCGGCTTCGTGTTCTATATTTTGTGAAATTTGACCCGCATTTTCAATAAGCAATAAGCCTGCGCTAGGAAGGCAAAGGGTAATTCCAATGACAATCATCATCATAACAGACGCACCAATATTATTAATGAATCTTGAAAATCCATTTAGGAAAGCTTGATAGTGATTATGAAGGTAGTTGAACATGGCCTATTAAATTTTGAATTGATCCCCCATTAAGTTGTAATCTTTTAAAGTTAATCTTTGTTGATGGTAATTCATGTGTTGAGATAATGACAGTTACACCAACCTGCTGAAAGCTATAAAAAATATTCATTATTTCTTCTGCATACTCTTTATCTAGATTTGCAGTTGGTTCGTCTGCTATAAGAATGGAAGGTCTTGATACAATCGCTCTGGCAATCGCCAATCTTTGCTGCTCACCACCAGAAAGTGTAATGGGCATCATTTTTTCTTTTTTAAGTAAATCAACTTTATCAAGTGCAGCCCTTACTCTTCTATTCATATCTGAGAGTGACATATTATTGATTTCTAATGGCAAAGCAACATTTGCAAAACAATTTCTATCGTAAAGAAGTTTATGGTCTTGAAATATCATTCCAAAACGTCTTCTCAAAATAGGAATTTCTCTATCTTTTATGCGAGAAAGATTCTGACTTTCAAAAATAATAGACCCTGAGCTTGGTTTTTCTATAGCCGATATGAGTTTAAGAAGAGTCGTTTTCCCTGCTCCTGAGGGACCTGTTACAAACACTAGTTCGCCTGATAATATTTCTAAATTGATATTTTGTAATATTTCAGGACTACCGGGATAACTCTTACATACTTTTTCAAAGGTTATCATTCAATCATCCCCTCAACATAGTCTTCTGCATTAAAAACCTTTAAGTCATCAATTTTTTCTCCTACACCAACAAATCTTAATGGTGTTGGTTGATCTTTTGCTATAGCCGCAACAATTCCACCTTTCGCTGTTCCATCTAGCTTAGTTATAATTAATCCAGTAACATTTAAAGCGTGATTAAATATTTTGAGTTGATTGAGCGCATTTTGTCCAGTATTGGCATCAATGACTAACATTACTTCTTGGGGCGCATCAGAATGGCACTTTGTTATGACTCTTTTTATTTTTGTTATCTCATCAATTAGATTTTTCTGAGTAGGTAGTCTCCCAGCAGTATCTGCTAAAACAATATCAATACTTTTTGATTTCGCTGAATTTACAGCATCAAAAATAACCGCACTTGGGTCTCCATTTTGCTGTGCAATTACCTGTGTATTGTTTCTCTCCCCCCATATTGATAATTGCTCAACTGCCGCTGCCCTAAAAGTATCTCCAGCGGCAATTAAAACTTTTTTGTTTTGTAATTGAAATATCTTTGTCAATTTACCAATAGTTGTAGTCTTTCCTGCACCATTGACACCAACAATCATAATAACAAATGGGCTTGAGTTATCTATATTTAAAGGGTGCTCTATTTTTTTTAATAGCTCAACAAGACGACTTTTTAGAATTTTTTTCAATTCTACTGGGTCAGTAATTTTATCCTTTTTTACCTTTTCTTTTGTTTCTTCAATAAGCATTGTGGTGGCAGAGATACCAACATCTGCAGTTAGAAGAATTATTTCTAACTCATCATAAAAAGAATCATCAATTTTTTTACTGGAAAATAAATCAGTGAACTGAGTGTTTAAAGTCTCCCTTGTCTTGGTGAGTCCTTCTTTTAATTTTTCACTTAACCCAAAAAAACTAGGTTTCTGAGGAACGGGTTTCTTTTCTTTAGCCTGAACTTTTTTAGGTTTCTGAGGAACGGGTTTCTTTTCTTTAGCCTGAACTTTTTTAGGTTTCTG
>CAJXQA010000014.1 GCA_913058475.1 uncultured Nitrosomonadales bacterium | reverse complement strand
GTGTATAAGAGACAGGTTTTTGATAGCTGGAACTTATCTATTTTTTCTAAAACAATTTTAACGATAAGCTCAAATTCTGGTGTGGCGGTTGGCTCACCATTACCAGAGAAGGCAATATCCTTAAAATCAACTATATGAGAAGCACATTCATTTAGGAAGGAGCCATTGACAATATCTTCAAGCCATCTATCAAGCTCATTTTCAAGAAGTTTTAGATCAATTTTTTCCGGTTTGCCTCGGGTTAAGTCTGACACTTGGCAGTAGATACATTGCCAATTGCACGCATTATTTGTATTTAAATTAATTCCTAAAGATAGCCCCTTTGATCGCCTTGAGACAACTGGATAAATATATTTACTATTGAAAATATTACGATCATGATTAAAAATTGTGAGTATTTCTTTTTTCATTTAAGTCTTTTAGGCAAAGGAGTGGTTGATTGGTTCACGACTAAGTAGATTAGCTGTCCAAATTCTATTTGCTGAACCACATCCTTCTCAGAGTGCCGTCTTTATCAATAATAGAGTGTTTTATTGCGCCGAGTATGTGGAATATGAGAAGTAATAAAAGAAGTAAGCCAAAAATTTCATGAAATTCAAAAAATAATTCCCTGATTGCCTTGTCATCAAAACCAGGAATTACTTTAATACCAAACCATTTTATTCCATATTTACTGCCAGCAGACATTATGATTCCCGATAGAGGGATGAGAAACATAAGCAGATAAAGTGAGTGGTGCGTAGCTTTTGCTAAACGTTTTTCCCAAAGCTTCATGGAATTAAGAAAAGCAGGTGGTCGATGTGTGAACCTCCAGTACATTCTTAATACAATGAGCATTAGAATCGTTAAGCCAATGGATTTGTGTAAATTAAAATAAAAAGCCCTAGGAGATTCTTCTTTAGCTACCTCCCAAGTCATAAGACCTAGATTAAATATATCAAAACTTGTCGTCTTTGCTGATTCTTTTGGTAGCTCTGTCATAAACCATCCAAGAATAAACATAAACAAGATAGCAATTCCAATCAACCAGTGTAAGGCAATGGCTACGTTTGTATATTTGGTATTATTATTCATCAGGTTAGTTGACTAGTTAAATTTTATAATCAGATTATAATAAATTTACATGATTAGATATAGAAAAAACTTTTTTTTGAAACATTCATCGCTTTCAATTTTTTTACTGACCTTTAGTATGTTTATTTTTGCTTCAGGCCCTTCGATTGACTTTGAAGAAGTTGCTCCAGGCATTTTTGTTCATCAAGGTGAACATTTGGATGTAGACGAGACATACCACGGAGACATTGCAAACATTGGTTTTATTGTCGGAGAAGAATCAATTGCTGTAATTGATTCGGGAGGTTCTCTAAAAATTGGTAACGAACTTAAAACTGCAATTAGAAAATTTTCTAAATTACCCGTTCGATATGTTATCAATACCCATGTCCATCTTGATCATATTTATGGGAATGCCTCCTTTGTTGGAGAAAATGTAGATTTTATAGGCCATGTTGAATTACCTAAAGCGATGGCACTTGCAAAAGAGTTTTATGAACGTATAAATCTTGAATTCCTTGATGTACCATTTGATCAATCAATTCAAATTGCGCCTAATATATTAATTAAACCAAATGAAAGTAAAATTTTTGATTTAGGAAACAGAAAAATTAAAGTCACTGCATATGCGATAGCTCATACAAAAACTGATGTTACGATCGAAGATATGAAAACCAAGACACTTTGGGCAGGAGATTTGTTATTTACAGAGAGAACCCCAGTAATTGATGGTGATATTCACGGGTTCATAGCCGTTATCGACAAAATTTTAATGTTGGATATCGAGCAAGTCATTCCTGGTCATGGAGCTCCCACAAAGAAATGGAAAGAAGCTTTTTTAAAAGAGCAAAATTATTTTAAATTATTAAGAGACGAAGTTAGGTTAGCGATTGATAATGATCAGGACCTTCAATTAACAATTGACACTGCAGGCCAATCGGAGTCACAAAAATGGGAATTATTTGATATCCAGAATGGTAGAAATATAAATAAAATATTTCCTATGATGGAGTGGGAATAACCTCAGACATAAGCATGTTGTGCCTATGTCTGGGATTTAATTATTTGCCTTTCTTGCAACCGTCAATACTGTAACCGGTTTCCGGGTTTAACGCTAAGTGCAGAAGACCTCCACAAATTGCAAGATACTGAAGTGACATTAACAATAGTGGTTGTCCTCCCAAAGCATTCATAAAGTAAATCAATGCCCATACAAATGAATAAACTGAAAGCACATAAGCAGTAATTTTGATTTTGTAACCAATAATTAAAGTAAATCCTGCAATAAGTTGAACAAGAATGCTGATAGGAGCAAAAATTCCTGGAATGCCTCTTGCACCTAACAAATCTTGATATAAGGTATAACCGTTAGGAGTGTTATAGATATTGTTCATGATAAAAATAACAGATACAAAAAATATGAGCGCCATCAGCACACGAGAGATAAGGCCTAAAAATTTACACACAATTAGCTTTCCTTAATAGAATTTAAATAATTGTATGAATAATGCCTTTTTATAGAAAACTCTGCAAGCTTTAACCATTCTCAAGAGAACTTAAGATTTTATTAATAGGACTTGGCAACGCTGTATTTTGTAAATTTCTTTTATTAATCCATTTATAATTAATAATTTTACGAGGCATTGTAGATTTGAGTAATATATATTGGAAATAGATATTAAGTTTGTAGTGTGAAAATGAAGTCTTATGTTCCCCCATCTTAATCGTTTGATAATTATCTTCATTTAAATTTTCTTTTAACCAATTTGGAGAACTTTTAAAATTTTCTATCTCAGGCATTGACCAGAGACCTGCCCAAACACCTTTGGATGGTTTTTTCTTAAATAAATAGGAATCATTAGAATTTATTATCAATAAATAAATCTCATTTATCGGTAAAGCTTTTTTTGGCTTAGAGGTGGGAATTTCTTTTGTTAAATTTTTCTCAAAACTTATACACTTACTTTGTAGGGGACAGTTATTACATAACGGCTGGTTTCTTCTACAGATAGTGGCTCCTAAATCCATGAGCGCTTGCGTATAGGTGTGAATATGTTTATTGGTCTTAGGTAAATTGCGAGTAGCTATTTCCCATAATTCTTTTTCTACTGAAAGTTTTCCTGCCCACTCCTTGATGCCGAAGTACCTTGTAAATACGCGCTTAACATTTCCATCTAAAATAGGTTTATTTTTTTTAAAAGCAAATGCAGAAATTGCCCCCGCTGTTGAGCGACCAATCCCTGGTAAAGATAGAAGTGTATCAAAAGATGATGGGAATTTACCTTCGTAATTTTTTGAAACTCGTATGGCTGTTTTGTGTAAGTTCCTTGCTCGAGCGTAATAACCAAGCCCACTCCATATTTCAAGGACTCTTTCTTCTTGTGCACTAGCGAGGGTATTTATATTCGGAAAGCGTTTAATGAATTTATTGAAATAAGTTAAAACAGTACTGACTTGTGTTTGTTGCAGCATGACTTCTGATAACCATATAAGATAAGGGTCATCTGTATTTTGCCATGGTAAGTTATGGCGCCCAGATGTTTTATGCCATTTAATTAATTGGTCTGAAATAAACCCCATAATTAACTTTTATTAGAAGAAATAAATAACAGCAATTAGCCCAACAACAATTCTATACCAACCAAACATAACAAAGTCATGGTTTGCTACATACCTTATAAAAACTTTTATAATTAAGAAAGCACTTATAAATGCTGTGATAAACCCTATGAAAAAGATGGGTACATGTTGTATATTGAGTACTGAAAAGTTGGATGCTAAATCAAATAATGAAGCGGCAAATATAATAGGGATAGCTAAAAAAAATGAAAATTCGGTTGCTGTTTTTCGATCCAGCCCCGATATTAGACCGCCCATGATAGTAGATGCAGACCTTGATACTCCTGGAATCAAAGCAAAACATTGCGCAAAGCCTACGATTAATGCTTGCTTTTTTGTTATTTGATCAACATTAGTTTTTGTTTTAATTGTTAATTTTTTTTCTATCAAAATCATTATAAAACCACCAATTATCAAACTTATCCCTACGATTATTGGATTAAAGAGATAAAACTTGATCAATTTATGAAATAGAAGTCCCATTATCGCGGCCGGGAGGAAAGCAATGAATAGATGGAGAATAAAGTTTTGGGAGACTTTTTCATGCAAAGCCCCTTTAAAGGTCAATATTAATTTATTTTTGTATTCAACTATAACGGCGAGGATGGCGCCTAGCTGAATAAAAATTTCAAAAACCTTACTCGAGTCATCATTAAAATGTAAAAGCTCAGCTGCTAAAATTAAATGACCCGTAGAACTGACGGGTATAAATTCAGTGACCCCTTCAACAATCCCGAGAATAAAAGCTACCCATAAAAGATATAAGTCCATCAATATTCCTTAAAATGCTTCGTTATATTTTTTGGTAAACTTCAGCACCTTTTTTTACAAATTCAATCGATTTTTCTTCCATGCCTTTTTCTAGAGCCTCTTTGTCAGATATTCCCTTTTTGGCTGCATAGTCTCTAACATCTTGGGATATTTTCATTGAACAGAAGTGGGGCCCACACATTGAACAAAAATGGGCTTGTTTGGCACCCTCTTGCGGAAGTGTTTCATCATGAAATTCTTTTGCTTTTTCAGGATCAAGACCTAAATTAAACTGATCGTTCCATCTAAATTCAAATCTTGCTTTCGATAGTGCGTTATCACGTATTTGAGCACCTGGGTGCCCTTTTGCGAGATCTGCCGCATGGGCTGCAATTTTGTAAGTAATAATTCCCACTCTAACATCCTCTTTTTCAGGCAAACCTAAATGTTCTTTTGGCGTGACATAGCAAAGCATGGCACAGCCATACCAACCGATCATGGCAGCACCAATACCTGAAGTAATATGATCATACCCAGGAGCAATATCTGTGGTGAGTGGTCCGAGTGTATAAAAAGGAGCTTCGTCACAATGTTCTAACTGCAGATCCATATTCTCTTTAATCATATGCATAGGCACATGACCCGGACCTTCAATCATCACTTGGACATCATGTTTCCAAGCTATTTTAGTTAGCTCGCCCAATGTTTTTAATTCAGCAAATTGTGCTTCGTCATTTGCGTCATATATTGACCCTGGTCTTAATCCATCACCTAAACTAAAGCTAACATCATAGGCTTTCATTATTTCGCAGATCTCTTCAAAGTGAGTATATAAGAATGATTCTTTGTGATGAGCTAGACACCAACTTGCCATAATAGAACCCCCCCGACTCACAATACCCGTCATTCTTTTAGCAGTCATTGGAATATAAGCCAATCTCACACCTGCATGAATTGTGAAATAATCAACTCCTTGCTCCGCTTGTTCAATGAGGGTGTCTTTAAAAATTTCCCAAGTTAAATCTTCAGCTTTACCATTTACTTTTTCTAGTGCTTGATAAATTGGAACGGTACCTATAGGAACAGGACTATTTCTAATAATCCATTCTCTTGTTTCATGAATATTTTTTCCAGTAGATAAATCCATTACAGTATCTCCACCCCAACGGGTTCCCCAGACCATCTTTTCCACTTCTTCACTGATACTCGATCCTAGTGCTGAGTTACCAATATTGGCATTGATCTTTACTAAAAAATTTCTTCCAATAATCATAGGTTCAGTTTCTGGATGATTAATATTTGCTGGGATGATAGCTCGCCCTATGGCAACTTCGTCTCTTACAAATTCTGCGGTTATTTTTTGAGGAATTTGTGCTCCATGATTTTCACCAGGATGTTGCGTTTGAAGGACATCCGAAATACCCTCACGCCTTTGATTTTCCCTTATGGCTATAAACTCCATTTCGGGGGTAATAATTCCTTTTTTAGCATAGTGCATTTGAGAGACATTTTTGCCAGCTATAGCTTTCTTTGGATTGCGTTTAAGATTAAATCGCATGTCCTCTAATGATGGATCTATCTTTCTTTTTTTACCAAAAGTTGATGAAGGCCCCTTAAGTTGTTCTGTATCTTTCCTATCTTCAATCCATTTATTCCTTAAGGGGACCAAACCATTTTTAATATCAATTTTAGCTCTGGGGTCAGTGTATGGCCCTGAGGTATCGTAAGTTAATACGGGGGCATTTTTTTCAGCTCCAAATTCAGAAGGTGTATCCGAAATAGAAATTTCTCTAAAAGGAACTTGAATGTCTGGCGTTGACCCTTCAATATATATTTTTTTTGAGTTTTCAAAAGATTTTAAAGCCCCTTTATCAAGGCCTGCATCTTTACTAACGAATTTGTCGACATTCATTTTAATTTGTTTATCTGAGGCGTTCACTACTGACTCCTTTATTAATTTTATATATAGCAGGGAACTGTTTTTGGATGCATTCCCTACGGCGACATTTAATTCACATCAGGTTCAAAGAGTTTTTCTCACCACTAAAAAGCGGACCCCTAGCAATACATATAAATTACTTGATTATTATGCTTATAGCAAGATAAGCATGATGTTTTTAATGATAATATCCAAGGCAATTGATGTCGTCTCAGCTATAATTGAGGCTAATTTAGTCTAAATTTTTTTCAGAGTTCATAAATATATGAAAACCCTTACCGATTTAAAACGTTTTAATATGATTGAGCAACAAATTAGAACTTGGGACGTGTTTGACGCATTAATATTAGATTTATATAATAAAATCAAAAGGGAAGAATACGTGCCGGAACTATATAAAAAAATAGCTTTCACGGACACACAAATCCCTCTTAAACATAAACAATATATGCTTGCACCGAAACAAGAGGCAAGAGTTTTGCAATCCTTGCAATTAAAACCAACTGATACCATATTGCATGTTGGCACAGGGACCGGTTTTTTTGCTGCTTTGTTAGCTTCTCTTTCAAAGCATGTCGTAACAATGGATTTGTATGAAAATTTCTTAGATGATGCAAAAAGTATCCATCAGAAAGATAATCTTTTAAATTTAACCTATATAAATGATGATGGTGTTCAAGGTAATTTAGACTTTGCACCTTATGATGTGATTGTGTTTACTGGCGGTGTTCCCAAAGAACCTTTGGGACTTAGAGAACAGCTTAAAATAGGAGGTAAATTGTTTTTATTCGAAGGTACAGAAACGCTTATGCAAGCGAACCTTATTGAGAAAGTTGGTCAAAATGAATATGAGTACAAATCAGTTTTTGAAGATGTCATTCCTTTTTTAGTTATGAAGGGTAAACCATCTAAGTTTATTTTTTGAAAGTGATAAAACAATACTTAAATTTTATGTCGATACCTTATGATAAATATTAGGGCATTGATATTTTTGTTCAGTATGAGTTTTTCGTCATTAATTTATGCTGAAAAAACGAGTGATTTATTATCACTTTATAATGAAGCGTTAAGGCATGATGCTCTTTTATCCGCAGCGACAATACAAAATAAAGCAACACAAGAATTAATAGATCAAGGTTTGTCCCTATTGCTACCAAATATATCTGCTCAGGGTAGCTATACCGATCTCGACGATTCAAGGAAATTTAATACACCAATTAGTAATGTCTTATTGGCTGGAACGAAAGCAGATTACCAAAACTATGAATATGGCGTTGTGGTGAGGCAACCAATTTTTAACTATGCTTCTTATAATCGCTATAAACAAAATTTAATTCAAACTAGCCTAAGTGACAAACAACTTCTTTGGTCCAGACAAGACTTGATTTATCGTGTTGTGAAATTATATTTTGAAACACTCCAGGCATCAGATGAGATTGATTTACTTCAAGCCCAACGCAAAGAAATACTTGCACAGCTTGCTGAAGCAGAAGCCATGTTTAATGCTGGATTAGTTTCCATTACCGATGTTAATGAAACAAAAACAAAAGCTGCATTGATAGAAGTTCAACAATTAAATGCTGTACAACTTTTTAAAATCAAAAAAAGAGAATTTGAAACTGTCACAGGGTCATTACCAGGGAAGCTAAATAAATTAAATCCAGTGATTACCTTTACAGAGGTTGAAAATAAGGCAGAAGAATGGATTGATATCGCAATTGAGAATAATTTAGACCTTCAAATAAGAAGAGATGAAGTCAAAATTGCCGATAGGGAAATTGATATTCGAGCTGGAGACAGATTTCCAACAATCGATGCATTTGCCTCTCGATCAAGAAATTGGAATAGCGGAGGCTACCCTTATGGCACAACTAAAAATCAAGGGGGTAAAAATTTTTCTGATGCGATTGGTGTTGAAATAAATATTCCTATTTATCAAGGTGGGTTCAGAAGTTCTCGGGTACGTGAGGGTAAATTACTTAAACTCAAATTACAAGAAGATGAGGAATATTTAGAAAGACAAGTTAAGTTAGCAGTAAGAGAAAATTTTTTGCATCTCCAAACAAATTTTGCTGAAATAGTCGCTTATGACGTTGCATTAAAAAGTGCCAAATTAACACTTGATTCAACCAATTTAGGTTTTAAGGCAGGTTTAAGAGATAGTATAGATGTCTTAAGAGCCCAACAAGTTTATTTTGATGCTGAAAAAGATATACTTGATAACAAATATGATTACTTAATGAATTTAATTAATTTAAAATTTTCTGTTGGCATGCTAACAAAACAAGACATAATTGAAACAAATAAATATTTAATAATGGAACAGTAATGATTGCCGCAAAAAATAAGAGCCAATTGGTTTTAGTAGATATGCAAGTAAAATTGGCTTCTGTTATGCCAAAAGAAGTTATTAATAAAATTATTAAGAGATGTGAGCTTTTATTTACTGTAGCTCAAAAATTAGAAATTCCTTCAATTATCACTGAACAATATCCACAAGGCTTAGGCACAACTTTGCCATCTATTAAGGCTTTTATTAATGAGGCAAGCTATATAGAAAAAAAGGCCTTTGCATGTACTGATGATGCTATTTTTAATCGATATTTAATCCGTACTAAACCTCAAGTTTTTTTAATTGGAATGGAAACACATATTTGTATTCTTCAAACTGCACTTGGGCTTCTCAAAGCAGGTAAAGAAGTTTTTGTAATAGAAGACGCAGTAGTTTCAAGGAATATATTAAATAAGCAAAATGCGTTAGGAAGGTTAAAAAGTGCAGGATGTATTATTACAAATGTTGAATCAGTTGTGTTTGAATGGCTAGGCTCATCTGATAGTCCTATATTTAAAGAAATTGCACCTCTGATTAAAAATATTGACTGATAAATTTTAATGCTTTTCTTGAACTTCCTTCTGACCTTGAAATAAACTTTTCAGATCTTTGAATCATTGAATTTTGTGTTTTTAATTGGCTTAATTTTTTAATAGTTTTGGGTAAGTCATGGATATGATTTATTTGAATAGCGGCTTTTGATTCAATAGCATCAAGGATGATGTCTTTAAAGTTAAAAATCGACGGTCCAATAATGGTTGGTTTTTTCATTTTTATTGGTTCAATTGGGTTTTGACTTCCATAATTAAAGAAACTACCTCCCAGAATTACGATATTTGCCAATTCGTAGTACATATACATTTCACCCATGGAGTCACCTAGTATAAAATTTGGTGTTGATTTAATTGAAGAGGCCTGACTTCGTTTAGCAAATTTCAAATTTTTTGATTTTAAAAGGTTTTCAACTTTACTAAATCTTTCTGGGTGTCTTGGCGTCAAGATTAAAGTAATATTTTTCTTATTCATCTTTAATATTTGATTAAGAATAATTTCCTCTTCACCTTCTCGCGTGCTGCCTGCAACTATTACAATTTGATCGTTAATCATTAAATTATCCTTCATTTTTTTTGTGATCTTCATTGTTTCTTTGGGAGGTATTTGGTCAAATTTTAAGTTGCCCATTACTTGAACTTTATGAAGAGTTAATTGCTCAAAATTTTTCTTGTCAGATTTACTCTGTACGTAAATATTTGACAGTTTATTCAACAAAGGAGTATAAAAATTTTTAAATTTTAGATAGTTATTAATGGATTCATTTGAAAGTCTTCCATTTATAAGAAGAAGAGGCATTTTTTTATGGTTACATTGAGTAATTAAGTTTGGCCAAATTTCTTTTTCAAGCAATATTCCGACCGTTGGTCTATAAAAATTAAGAAACCTTTTAACTAGACCAAAAGCATCATAAGGCAGGAAAGCTCTGTGGATATTTTTATTTTTTGGGAGCGCAACTTTTTTTCCTGTCGGTGTACCATGGGTGATCAAGAAATGCGCTCGAGGATGCTTCCCTTCTAATTGTGCTAAAAGCCTATAAATCGCTTTTGTTTCGCCAACAGAGACGCAATGAATCCATAAGGTTTTCCTTTTTATCCACTTATTTTTTTCAGAATCCGGGTAAATGGCGAAACGCTCAGCCCAACCCCTTAAATAATCTTTATTTTTTAATCCTCTATAAACTAATTTAATTATAGTCAGGGGAAGAACTAGATAGACAATAATATTGTAAATAATTAAACGCATTTTATTTATTTTCTCATATAATTTATGTAGAAATAAAATTAATTTTTATGAAAGTAATTGTTTTGGATAATGATTTTTAAAGCTATAATTTTTTTAGCAGTTTTTAAATAAAAATTACTTGACCAGACACAATCAGATGATATTATTTCTATATTAGACACTAGATGTAGTGGTTTTAAAAAAACTAACATTTTCACATAAATAAGCAATTTAGCACTTTAAATTAGGGGGATTGCAATGCTTAAAGCGGTACCAGACAATGAGGGCCATCCTGAAGAGGTTTCAATTCCAGTCCAACCAGTATCACTTGATATATGGGATAAAAAATATCGACTTAAGTCCAAGAAGGGTGACTTTATTGATAAAAATGTTGATGATACCTACCTAAGAGTTGCTAAAGCACTTTCCGAAGTGGAAAACAAAGAAGTCCGAGAACATTGGGGCGCTAAATTTGTTTGGGCATTACAGAATGGGGCAATCCCTGCTGGAAGAATTACCTCAAATGCTGGCGCCTTAGAACATAAACCGGCTACAAGCACAATTAACTGTACGGTATCTGGAATAATCGAGGACAGCATGACTGATATTTTAGATAAAGTTCATGAAGCAGGCCTGACTTTAAAGGCGGGTTGTGGAATTGGTTATGAGTATTCAACGTTAAGGCCAAAGGGAGCATTCGTTGCAGGCGCAGGAGCTTATACAAGTGGCCCACTTTCATTTATGGATATTTATGATCGTATGTGTTTTACAGTCTCAAGTGCAGGAGGTAGGCGTGGAGCACAAATGGCCACTTTTGATATTGCCCATCCTGACGTTACTGATTTCATTAAAGCAAAAAGAGAGGATGGTAGATTAAGACAGTTTAATTTATCTTGTTTGATCACTAAAGATTTTATGGAAGCAGTTAAAAATGATCAAAAATGGAAAGTTGCTTTCCCTGTAACGGCAAAAGAAGCAAAGGATGACAACTTAGATTTAGAAAATGAAGAGCAAGTGGTTTGGAGAAACTGGCCAATACCGGAAAAATATCTTTCTAAAACTGAAGGAAAAAACGCAGGAAAAGTTGCATGTCGAGTATATAAAGTTATTCAAGCTAAGAGATTATGGGACATTATTATGTCATCAACATACGATTATGCGGAACCTGGATTTATACTGATTGATCGTGTTAATGAGATGAATAACAACTGGTTTTGTGAAAATATAAGAGCCACAAATCCATGTGGTGAACAACCATTACCTCCCTACGGAGCTTGTTTACTTGGATCTGTAAATTTAACAAAATTTGTAAAAAAACCTTTCACAGAAGGGGCACATTTTGATTGGAATAATTATAAAGAGGTCGTCAGTATATTTACAAGAATGCTTGATAATGTTGTTGAGATCAATGGTTTACCGTTAAAAAAGCAAAGGGACGAAATTGTTAGAAAAAGACGTCATGGAATGGGCTATTTAGGCCTCGGATCAACGTTATCAATGATGGGTCTTGTTTATGGTGATGAAGAATCTTTGAAATTTACAGATGAAGTTAGTCGAATTCTAGCGGAAATAGGTTGGCAGGTTGGTATAGAGCTTGCCAAAGAAAAGGGTCCAGCACCAATAATGGATGAAGATTTTGAGGTCACAGCATCAATGCTTTTAATGAGACCAGAAATGAAAAAAGATGGAATTAAAGTTGGGGATAAGTTAAAAGGGAAGGTTTTACTAGGAAAGTACAGCAGATATATGCAACAGTTTTCTCCCTCCATTCAAGCTCAAATCGCCAAAGGGGGTTCTCGATTTACTCATCATAGTTCTATTGCGCCAACAGGTACCATTTCATTATCTCTGGCAAATAATGCCAGCAATGGAATTGAACCGTCATTTGCACATCACTATAGTCGTAATGTTATTGTAGAAGGTAAAAAATCAAAAGAAAAAGTCGATGTTTTTTCATATGAGCTTCTTGCATATAGAGCATTAGTAAATCCTAAAGCAATGCCTTTTTCAGAAAAAGCTGAAGAGAAACTACCAGATTATTTTATTGATTCTTCAACTATTAAGGCAAAAGCTCATGTGGATATTCAAGCTGCTGCCCAGAAATGGATTGATAGTTCAATATCTAAAACAATCAATGTTCCTACGGATTATGATTACGAGGACTTTAAGGAAATATATTTGTATGCATACGAAAAAGGGTTAAAAGGCTGTACGACTTTTAGATTTAATCCAGAAGCCTTCCAAGGTGTCTTGGTAACTGAAAAAGATTTAGAAAATACCAGTTATAAGTTTACTCTTGACGACGGACAAGAAATCGAGGTAAAAGGTAATGAAGAAATTGAGTATGACGGAGAGATGCATTCAGCAGCTAATTTGTATGATGCCTTAAAAGAAGGTTATTACGGAAAATTCTAGGAGTTAGTAGATGTCAATAAAGATTGAAAAGAAAATAGTAAGTTATTCTGTTGTTGAAAAAATAGATGAGCAAAAAGATGAAAAAAAGGAAATACCCGCTGAAGTAGTTAGGATAGGCGAACCTTTAGCAAGACCAGACAAAATAACAGGCTCAACTTATAAAGTAAAAACTCCTGTGACAGAACACGCTTTATATATAACTATTAACGATGTCATTATGAATGAAGGTACAGATCAAGAACATAGAAGGCCTTTTGAGATATTTGTTAATTCAAAAAACATGGAGCATTTTCAATGGATAGTTGGTCTTACAAGAGTAATGTCAGCGGTATTTAGAAAAGGCGGTGATTTAACATTCTTAATTGAAGAGTTAGAAAGTGTTTTCGATCCTAATGGAGGTTATTACAAAAAAGGGGGTAAATATGTCCCTAGTTTAGTTGCCGAATTAGGCCAAGTCCTAGAAGAACATCTTCAAAATATTGGTATGCTAAAAGTAACAGAACCTGAAGAGCATCAGCAACAATTAATCGATGATAAGAAAGCAGAGTATCTAAAAAAAAATCCTAATAAGTTAGATGAATCTGGTTTTCCAAAAGATGCACAGTTATGCAATAAGTGTCAAACAAAAGCAGCTATCATGATGGATGGATGCCTAACTTGTCTGAACTGTGGCGAAAGTAAGTGTGGCTAAAATAACATGAACTTAGGCAGTTGATTTTGTCTACTGCCTATCAAATAATAAGTTATTTACAAGCCATGAAAAAAAAGATTTTCCTCCTAATTACCTTATTTCCAATAACGGGTTTTTCAACTCCAAACATTGAAGTATTGTTAAACACAAACCCATCGGTTGTAAAAGTTCACGTAGCAAACGATAAGGGTAATCATGGAGTAGGCTCTGGTGTCGTGGTTGCAAAAAACTACATCGTGACCAATTGTCATGTAATTGCAAATTCACAGGGAATCCATGTCACTAAATATGGAGTAAGTTATTCGCCTGATGCTTTAATAGCAGATTGGAAAAGCGATCTTTGTATTTTGAAATTTAAATTCTTGGAATTAAAGCCGGTAACTATGACCAATACAGCAAATGTAGAATATGAAACAGATGTTTTTACGAAAAGCTATGGGGGAAATTCTTCAAAACCTGGGTCTTCTTTCGGCACCATAAAAGCCAAATTTAATTATAATGGCCATCACATAATTCAATCTTCTGCCTCTTTTATGTTGGGTGCTAGTGGAGGAGGTCTTTTTAATTATCAAGGTGAATTAATAGGCATTACAACTTTTAAAACACCTGGAAGATCAGCTTTCTATTACAGCATGCCTGTAGAAATTATTGAAGAAATGATAGTTAATGGAAAAGAAATTTCGGTTACAGCTGCGCCTGAAAGTGCTTTTTGGGATACTCCAGAGGAAAATCAGCCATACTTTATGCAAGTAGTAAGTGCACTCAATAAAAAAGATTGGAGTAAGCTCATAATCATAGCGGAGGACTGGGTTAAAAGTGAACCAAATGCAGATGAGTCAAATTTTCATTTAGGTTTAGCAAATTATCATCAAAATAATGAAGACGACGCCAATAAACTGTTCAAAAAAGTTGTCAGTCAAAATAAAAAACATACACTATCTTATTTATATTTGTATAAAATTGCTAAAGCGAATAATAATAAGAATGAAATGGATAAGTACAAAAAAAATATTGAACAACTTGATTCAAATATAAACCTTGAGATTAATGAATAAAAAAAATATTGTATTTTTAGTGGTAGCTTTGATTTTTAGTGGGTGTCAAACAAACAATGTTGACAAAAATAATGAAGCTCCTGTAATAGATTCAGATTCTAAAGGGGCTTACTATCTTGATGATGGACCTGCAGATAATCTACCAGAAAATCTTTCGAGTATTCCAGATGCGATACCCAAAAAAGGGCCTTTAAATAAGTTCTCTAATCGGCCTTATAAGGTTTTTGGTAAAACGTATTATCCAATGACAACTTTAAAGCCATATACGGCAAATGGTTATGCCACATGGTATGGAAAAAAATATCATGGTAATAAAACTTCAATCGGAGAAGTATATGATATGTATAAAATGACGGCAGCTCACAAAACTCTCCCACTTCCCTGCTATGTGAAAGTAACAAATCTTAAAAATAAAAAAACGGTAATAGTTAGGGTCAACGATCGAGGCCCTTTTGTTAAAGATCGTATTATTGATTTATCTTATGCCGCAGCCAATAGATTAGAAATAATTGAAAAAGGAAGTGAGTTTGTAAAAGTAGAATTAATAGATCTTGAAAATAAAGTGAAAGTTGAAAGGTTAAATAAAAAAATATACTTACAAGCAGGTTTATTTTCGGATGAAAAAAATGCAAACAATTTAATAGAAAAAATAAAAAAATTAGGGGTAGTTAATAATGAAAATATAAAAAAGATTAAGAGTGAAAATCAATTTCAAGTATTAATAGGTCCTTTTGAGGACAAACAAGAAGCCAAAATAAAGAAAGATCAGCTATCTGAAAATTTTTTTATTAATGGCTTTATTGTAAAGATATAAAGATGGATGACCCAATAAAAGAACCTCTGATCGATTTTCCATGTCATTTTGCAATAAAAGTAATAGGTGATGCCGTTGAAAACTTTTCTGATACTGTGCTTAAATCAATAACCAAGTTCGATGCTCGTTTTGATAGCTCTTGTATTGAAATGAAAGGGAGTAGTGAAGGAAAATATATAAGTCTGACTTGTAATGTTTTCGTTTTATCACAAAAACAATTAGATAATATTTATATAGAACTTTCAGGATTAAAGGTTACCAAGTTTGTTTTATAAATGGCTTTAAACGTTAAATATTTAGGCTTAACGGATTATAAAGCTTGTTGGCTAGCCATGAAAGCGCATATTGATAATAATCCTAAATCAGATGAAATATGGGTTACTGAGCATAATCCCATATACACCACAGGCCTGAATAAAAAAGATTCTAAATTACCTAATAGCTCAATACCACATCTGTTTGTGGATCGTGGGGGAAAAATAACATTTCATGGCCCAGGCCAAATAATTTTTTATTTTCTTATTAGCTTAGATAGAAATAAGCTTTCAATTAGACAGCTTGTTGCTGGTATTGAAAATGCTATTTTAATATTTCTTAAAAGTAAAAACATAATCGGAGAACTAAAAAAAAATGCGCCGGGTGTTTATATTAATAAAAAAAAAATTACCTCAATTGGTTTAAGATTAAAAAAAGGATATACATATCACGGGGTAAGTCTAAATGTAAATATGAATTTAGCCCCTTTTCTTGATATCAATCCCTGTGGTTATGAGGGATTAAAAATGGCACAATTGAAAGAGTATTTGCCAAAGCTTAGTCAAAGTGAAGTGGAAAAGGAAGTTTTAGAACAATTTAAATTATTTTTAGGTAATTAAATGAGAAGTAATAAAGAATTAGGCAGGGAGAAAACATCAAGGATACCTATTAAAATAGTTCCAATAGAGTCTTTAAAAAAACCTGCATGGATAAAAATGAAGCTTCCAAACACAGCAGAGTACATGAGGGTTAAAAATTTACTTAGGGAGCAAGAATTGCATAGCGTTTGTGAGGAGGCAAGCTGCCCTAATATTGCAGAATGTTATAGTCATGGCACAGCAACCTTTATGATTTTAGGAGATTTGTGCACAAGAAGATGCCCTTTTTGTGATGTAACACATGGTAAGCCAAAACTACCGGATGATTTAGAGCCATTACATTTAGCAAAAACTATTTCAGCCTTACAGTTAAAATATGTTGTGATTACAAGTGTCGATAGAGATGATTTAAGAGATGGGGGCGCCTCACATTTTGTTAAGTGTATAAATCAAATAAGAAGATTGAACCCCAACATTGTCGTTGAAATCCTTGTGCCAGATTTTAGAGGGCGCTTAGACAAAGCAATAGATATTTTATTTGAGTCTCCTCCAAATGTTTTTAATCATAATCTTGAAACGATTCCAAGACTATATAAGCAAGCAAGGCCTGGCGCTGATTATTTGCATTCATTAAACTTATTATCAACATATAAAAGCAAGTATCCAAATGTTTCTACAAAATCTGGTTTGATGTTAGGTCTAGGAGAAACTAATGATGAGATTATAGAGGTTATGCGGGACTTGAGAAGCCATAAGGTAGATATGATCACTTTAGGGCAGTATCTTCAACCAACAGAATTTCACTTACCTGTTGCACGTTATGTTTCTCCTGATGAGTTTGAAGATTTAAAGGTTGTAGGGGAAAGATTAGGTTTTGAGTCAGTTGCAAGCGGGCCAATGGTCAGGAGTAGTTATCATGCAGACCTTCAGGCACAGGGCAAAGCTATTATATGAACCAACCTCTGCAAGTAAATCTAACAAAAGAATTATTAGAATTAGAAAATTTTATAATACATCGCAGCTGTGATGTTGAACAATGGTTTAGATCTCAGTGGTTAGAAAATCAAGCACCATTTTATGGTTCAGTTGATCTTAGAAATTCAGGTTTTAAATTAGCGCCTGTTGATATGAATTTATTTCCTGGTGGATTTAATAATTTAAATCCAGATTTTGCCCCCCTAGCGATCCAAGCCGCTTCTGTTGCTATAGAAAAAGTTTGCCCAGAAGCAAAGAGAGTTCTAATAATTCCCGAAAAACATACAAGAAATATGTTTTATTTAAAAAATTTATTTCAATTTAAAGAAATTTTAAAAAATTCTGGACTTGAGGTGAGAATTGGCTCCGTTGATACAAGTATTTTAGAGTCAACAAATATCAATATAGACGAAAATCATTTTATTACTATAGAGCCTATTGACAAGAGGGAAGATTTCTTGTTTTTAAAAAATAAAGATGGTTCTGAATTTATACCTTGTTCAATTATCTTGAACAATGACTTGTCTGGTGGTGTACCTGAAAAAATTAAAAATCTTGGGCAGCAAATTATTCCACCAATTAATGCTGGATGGCCCACAAGGAGAAAGTCATCCCATTTCCAATTTTATAGTCAAGTGGCAAAAGAATTCTCATTGTTAACCAATAGCGATCCTTGGTTAATTGATCCACTATCTGAGAAATTAGATAATTTAAATTTTTCTTCTGGGGAAGGTGAAGATAGGCTTGTAGAGACTATTGATAGGCTGTTGCATCAAATACAAAAAAAATATAATGAATATAATATTTCTCAAGATCCATACGTAGTTATAAAAGCAAATGCTGGAACATACGGTATGGGTGTGATGACTGTTAAATCAAGTTCAGAAGCTATCAATCTAAACAGAAAGATGAGAAAAAAAATGTCAGTTATAAAGGAGGGAATGTCAGTATCTGAAGTGCTTGTTCAAGAAGGTATCCACACAGAAGAAACAATCAACGAAGCAGTGGCCGAACCCGTAGTATATATGATTGACCATTTTGTAATTGGAGGTTTTTACCGCGTTCATACAAGTAAGGGTAAGGATGAAAATTTGAATTCGCCAGGTATGCACTTTGCACCGGTCGCTTTTGAAACCTCATGCCTAATGCCGGATCAAGGCAGGCCCTGTCATGATAAGGCCAATAGATTTTATGCTTATGGCGTTATTGCAAGATTATCGATGTTAGCAGCTTCTAAAGAGCTATTAGTAAAAAAATGATAGCTTATCTTTTTATTATTGATCCAGTTGAGTCCCTTAATAGAATTAAAGACTCCACATTATTATTAATGAAAGAATGCTTAAGAAGAAACATCGAAGTACATTTTTGTGAAATTAATCAATTGACAATGAATGAGGGAAATTTAAATGTTTATAGTAGGAAAATCTTAGGTTTTGATAAAGAAATTGATTATCAAAATTGTGAATTAAAGGCCAGTTCTTTTTTTAAAAAGATTTTTATTAGAAAAGATCCACCATTTAATGATGATTATCTGAATTTAACATATCTTTTAGATCATGCAGATAAAGAAGGAATAGAGGTCATTAACAATCCTTCATCAATTAGAAATCATAATGAAAAGCTATCTACTCTTAACTTTAAAGAAATTATTCCGCCAACAATTGTTACTTCAAATTCCTATGATGTAATAAATTTTCTTAATATACATAAAAAGATTGTCCTTAAGCCTATAAATGAAATGGGAGGCAATGGAATTTTTCTCATTGAAAAATTAGATAAAAATTTAAATAGCATTCTTGAAACACTCACTGTAAATGACACTAAAGTTATGATGGCCCAAAAATATATTCCAGATATCACCGAGGGCGATAAACGTATTATTGTTATAAAAGGTGAACCACTTCCATTTTGTCTGGCAAGAATTCCAGGCGAAAAAGATTTTAGAGCAAATTTGGCAAAGGGTGGAAATGGAGTCGCAAAAAAATTAACAGCAGATGATATTAAAATTGTTAATTTAATTAAAGACTATTTGGTTAAAAGAAAACTAGATTTTGTAGGAATTGATGTGATTGGAAAATACTTAACTGAAATAAATGTTACAAGTCCAACGTGTCTAGTAGAAATAGAAAATCAAACAAATTTTGATTGCGCTAAATTTATAATTGATACGCTTTAAGAATATCTAATGCAAAAGTATGCAAAGCTTTTTTTATTAATTTTATTAATTTTAGTAATTATTGTTATATTATTTTTAAGCCTGAATGGAAACTCACTATTTCAAAAAAAAGATTATATATTTGGAACGATTGTAGATATCAAAATATATGGAGAATCTAAGACATTAGCTTCAGAAGCCTCAGAAGAAATTTTATCAAATTTTAAAAAGCTTCATCAATCTCTACATCCTTGGAGAAAAGGCTTAATTTATGACATCAATGAAGCAATTCAAAATGAAACTCCTTTTTTAATAGAGGACCAGGAAGTAATATCCTTGATTCTGAGAGGTCAAGAATATGAAAACCAAACCAAAGGCTACTTTAATCCAGCAATTGGAAAACTTGTGAGTTTATGGGGATTTCATTCAGAAGTTCCCCGTAAAATAATGCCAGACACTAAGGATATTTTAAAGCTAGTTGAAGCCAAACCGTCTATGGAAAATATTAAAATCATTAACAATAAACTCATCAGTAAAAATAAGTTTGTAAAAATTGATATGGGAGCATATGCCAAGGGGTATGCGTTAGATCAAGCTAAAGATATATTGGAGCAGTATAAATTGAACAATGCACTCATCAATATAGGAGGAAATATCTTAGCATTGGGTATGCAAGGCAATAAGGAATGGGTTGTAGGAATTCAGGATCCAAGAAATCCAAATTTGATGGCAACTTTAACATTAAAGCCAGGGTGGTCAATTGGAACATCTGGAGATTATCAGAAATATTTTATTGTAGATGATAAAAGATATTCACATATTATTAATCCTCACACAGGTTATCCGGTCTCAAACACAAAGTCAGTCACAATATTAATTCCACCTGGCAATAATTCCGGAGAAAAATCGGATGTTTATACTAATCCAATATTTATTGAAGAGGACTCAAAAAAAATTGAAATTGCTAATTATTTGGGGGTAAGCCATTATTTGATTGTTTTAGAAAATAACGAGATTTTAATCAGCAATGAACTTAATAAAATTATTATGTGGCAAGATAAAATAGATGAGAAAAAAATTACTATTTATTAATGATAAAATGTATCTATGAAAAAAAATTATTTTTTAATATGTTTTTATATTCTTATACTTATTGGGTGCGGTACAAAAGGTGAGCTTTATATTCCGGAAGAGAAATACCCACAATCTAAAATCGATAAGTACCAATATAAAATTATTAATGATCAAACACAGTCAGCATAAATGAACTCTCCAATTTTAATTAAGAAAAATGACAAATTTTTTGTTGAAGATGTCTGTATTGATTCAATTATAGAAAAGTTTGCTACTCCAACTTATATTTATTCTAAACAAAGAATAGTAGATAACTTTAAGAACTTAGAATCTGCATTTAAAAATGTAGACCACATGATTTGTTTTGCTGTGAAAGCAAATTCAAATATAGCAATATTAAATCTTCTTGCAAAAAATGGAGCAGGTTTTGATATTGTTTCAGGTGGTGAGCTAAGAAGAGTTATTGCTGCTGATGGTGATCCGAAGAAAATTGTTTTTTCTGGAGTAGGTAAAACTTCTGAAGAAATTAAATTAGCTATAGAAAATAATATTCTTGCCTTTAATATTGAATCAGAGGATGAGCTGATCAGAATTCAAGAAATAGCAAAGTCATTAAATAAAAAAGCATCTATTTCCATTAGGGTGAACCCAGATGTTAATGCCAATACCCACCCATATATATCAACAGGCCTTAAAGAGAATAAATTTGGTGTAAGTGAAGAGTCTGCCTTGAATTTATATAAAAAGGCTAAAACTATGGATTCAATTTTAATTAAAGGCATTGATTGTCATATTGGCTCACAAATTACGGACCTAAAACCGTTTGAAGACTCTGTAAAAAAGTTAATTGTGTTAATTGATAAATTAGAAATAGAAGGTATAAAAATTAAGCATATGGATATTGGAGGAGGCATCGGAATAAGTTACGAGGATGAAAAGACTATTGCCTTTGATGACTATGCAAATGCAGTATCTGCGTTAACTAAAGGAAGAGATTTTAAAATTTTATTAGAACCTGGCAGGGTTATTATGGCGGATGCAGGTGCTATTTTAACAAAAGTAGAATACGTAAAAAAAACTCAAGACAAAAACTTTGCAATTATAGACGCCGCAATGAACGATTTAATGCGACCGTCGTTATATGGCTCTTTCCACAAGATTTTAAATGCCTCAGAGACAACTGAAAAGAAATCTATTTTTGATATCGTAGGACCAATTTGCGAAACGGGTGATTTTATTGGAAAAGATAGATTAATCAGTATCGAGCCTGATAACATTTTAGTAATCATGGATACAGGGGCGTATGCAATGTCAATGAGTTCAAACTATAATTCAAGGCCACGGTTACACGAACTAATGATTGATAAAGATAGAATTCATATAATCAGAGAAAAAGAGTCTTTTGATGATCTTATTAAAGGAGAAAAGATTCTTCCGGAATCCTAATTGTTAAATGAAGAAAGAAATACATATTACATTAGCAGAGCCTAGGGGGTTTTGTGCTGGCGTTGATAGAGCAATAGCAATTGTTGAAAAAGCTCTTGAAAAATATGGGTCACCAATTTATGTAAGACATGAGGTTGTTCATAATGAGTTTGTTATTGAAAATTTAAAAAAAAAGGGCGCTATTTTTGTTGAGGATATGGAAGAAATTCCGAAGGGAAGTCATGTAATTTATAGTGCCCATGGTGTATCGAAATTAGTTAAAAAAAAGGCAAGTGATTTTAACCTCATTCCTATTGATGCAACATGCCCATTGGTAACAAAAGTCCATAAACAAGTAATCCAACAAAATAAAAAGGGCCACATCATTATTATGATAGGCCACGAAGGTCACCCGGAAGTGGATGGTACAATGGGGCAGGTTGATAATAAAGACAAAGCATATTTAGTACAAAACCTTGGCGACATAGATAGATTAAGGCTTAAAAATACAGAAAAAATGAGCTATGTAACACAAACAACCTTATCAATTGACGAAACAAAAGAGATCATAAATAAATTAAAGGAAAAATATCCTGACATCTCAGGACCAAATAAAAGTGATATTTGTTATGCAACCCAAAATCGTCAAGATGCAATTAAATCTTTAATAAAAGATAACGAGCTGATTATTGTCGTCGGGTCCTCTAATAGCTCAAATTCAACAAGATTAGCAGAACTAGCAAAACAAGAGGGAGTCGAATCAGTTTTGGTAGGAAATATAGAGAGCTTTGATTTATCTATATTATTAAATAAAAAAAAGATTGGAATTACTGCAGGAGCTTCAGCACCAGAAATTTTAGTTAAAAATCTTATAAAAAAGATAAAGAGCAACTACAATGTTTTGATTGATGAAATGACTGGAATTGAAGAAAACATTATATTTAAACTACCTAATATTTGAAAACTCGTAAATATAAAATACCCGTATCATCTTTAATTATGATTTATACAAAAAAAAATGATATTTTGTTACTTCATCGTGCTGACAAGAAAGGATACTGGCAGTCTGTGACAGGGAGCCTCGAACCTGAAGAATCTCCTTATGAAACTGCAAGAAGAGAAGTTTTTGAAGAGACTGGAATAAATCCAGACCAATATGACATACAAGACTGGAATTTGAACCACGAGTATGAAATTTTCACTCATTGGAGATACCGATACCCACCAAATGTTTGTAAAAATACTGAACATATATTTGGTATGGAGCTCCCAAAAAAAATAGCTATTACAATAGCACCAAGAGAACATCTAGAATATGAATGGGTAAGTATGAAAGATGCTAAGTCTAAAGTATTTTCCTGGACAAACCGAAAAGCATTAGAAAAATTATGCGAAATCAAATCAATTGTAAGTTAAAATTCATTCAATGAATATATCTACTATTAATTTCGATTCTTTTCAAAAATTAAAAGATGAAGATTGCCAGGAAAGAATTATTAAGGCAAAAAAAATACTAGGACAAGATCTTCTTATCCTCGGGCATCACTATCAAAATGAAGCAGTATATCGACACGCTGACTTTGCTGGGGACTCCTTAAAATTAGCACAACATGTACAAAAAGTTGAAGCTAAATACATTGTATTTTTAGGCGTCCATTTCATGGCAGAAGTCTCAGATATTTTATCAAGAGATGACCAAATTACTATACTTCCTGATTTATCAGCGGGCTGTTCGATGGCTGATATGGCAAACTTAGCTAAAGTTGAAAGGACATATAGGGAGATTTCAAAGGTCTTAGACTTTGATGAAAAAATTACGCCAGTCACATACATTAATTCAGCTGCTGATTTAAAAGCATTTTGTGGTGAACATCAGGGTATTGTCTGTACGTCAACAAATGCACCTAAAATTTTAGACTGGGCATTTAAGCAAAAAGAGAAAGCACTTTTCTTTCCAGATCAAAATTTAGGGAGATGGACGGGATATAAGATGGGGATTCCTCTTGATAAGATGCCAGTTTGGGATCCAGACCTTCCATTAGGCGGTCTCACAGAAAAGCAAATTGAAGAATCTAAAATTTTATTATGGAAAGGTCATTGTGCTGTCCATCAAATGTTCAGAGTGGAGAGTATCCAAGATTTTAAAAAACACTACCCTAATGGAAATGTAATTTCACATCCAGAGGCTCCATTTGAAGTATGTAAAAATTCAGATTTAGTAGGTTCTACAGAATTTATTCTTCGCACTATAGAGAAAGCAGACCCTGGAACTGATTGGTTAGTTGGAACGGAGCTTAATTTAGTCAATCGACTTGCAAAAGAAATGAAGGCTGAAGGTAAGCTTGTAAAGTTCATGTCACATGTTATTTGTGAGTGTTCAACTATGGCAAGAATTGATCCCCAACATCTCGCCTGGACATTAGAAAGCCTTATTGAAGATAATCCTGTAAATATAATTAAGGTTCCCGAAAAAGAAGCTGGCTTAGCAAGGCTTACCCTTGACAAAATGCTCGAGGTCTCATAATTGGATAAATGTGAATTATGTCTACCAACAGTTTATCCAATTGTTTGGGAAAATAGTAAATTCAGGATCATTGAGGTAGATGATCCATCATACTCGGCATATTATCGAGTTGAGCATATACAGCATATCAAGGAAATGACAGATCTAGATGAGAGTGACAGGAATGCATTAATGAAGGCTGTATTTATTGTGGAGTCAGCAATTAAAATTTTTTATAACCCTGATAAAATTAATTTAGCTTCATTAGGAAATTTAACACCACATGTTCACTGGCATGTAATCCCAAGATTTTATGATGATGATCACTTTCCTGATTCAATTTGGTCGCAGCAGAAGAAATTTAAAAAGACTGAGATATCTGATCAGATAAGAAAAAAAATAAATGCCTTTATTTTAAAAAATCTAAATTAATAAACGTTTCACTTTCCTCCCATGAGCAATATGCTCATTGATGATTTCGTCAATATCTTCATTATCAACATATCGATACCATGTTTCTTCTGGATATATCACCAATAAAGGACCTTCCTTACATCGGTTTAGGCAGCCGGCTCGATTGACTCTTGCTAGGTTGATGCCATGTAAATTAAGTGATTTAAGTTTACGCTTCATATAATTAAAGCAGTCTTCAGCACCAAAATTATTGCAACATTGCTCTCCATCATCTCTTTGATTTAGGCAGAAGAAGATATGATATTTATAATAAGACATTATTGACTCGTAGAAAAATTTTGATCTTCAGTAAATTTCCAAATTCTTGTGATGTTAACCTGATCAACTTCTCTCTTCATTTGTTCACTGAAAGGAGCGTAAGGTGATCCGCTCCTCACTATATCGGCAGCCGCAATGTCCAACTCTCCATTTCCGGAACTTTTTATGATTACAATGTTATGAATTAAACCATTCGAGTTAATAGTGACCTTCATTACTAAATTACTAAAGCTATTATTTATTTTTGCAGCCTCAGGATAATTCATAGAGCCCATTCGCTCAACTTTTTTTTTCCAAGCTTCAAAATATAAACGATAAACATATTCTGGAGATTTAGCAGATATATTTTTAATTCTTAAATTTATATTTTGGGTGAGTGTTTCAACATTTAAATCTAGTTGACTTAAATTAGATAAAATTTTTGTTTTATCAATTAGTTTTTTTGAAAATTTTTCTTTTGTTATATTATGTGACTTTGTAACTAAATCTTCCTTAATTACTGGTTTGCTCTCTATATCTTTTTTTTCTTGCTTATTATTTGATAATTTTTTTTTAAGATTATTTGGCATTGTTATTTTTTCTGGTTTAGTTTGATTTATATCCTTTTCCTTTTTAGAGATAACAAAAATCTCTAATTCATTTGCTTGATTATTATTTTTGGATATAAAAAAATCATTAAATTCGAACTTTGTAAAAAAAATAAGGTGAAGAAATAATGAAAAAATGACAGCTATTGTTATTTTAAGAGTCGTAAATTTTAAGTATCTATCATTCTTCATTTTCAAATAATTTTAAACATTTGTTTTGAATTCCTGAAAATCCACCATTACTCATAAATACAATTTGATCATTTGCTTTTTTTTCTTCAATGATACTATCTAAAATCCATTGAGTATTGTTTGAAACCCTTACTTTTTGGACATTTTCAAATAATTCAGAAGGATCCCAATCTAAATTATTTTTATAACAATAGACTATATCGGCAGATGAAAGGCTTTCTTGTAGATCTTTTTTCATATTTCCCAGTTTCATAGTATTAGATCTGTCTCTTATACACATCTCCGAGCCC
>CAJXQA010000013.1 GCA_913058475.1 uncultured Nitrosomonadales bacterium | reverse complement strand
CCTCTCTATTCGTCGGCAGCGTCAGATGTGTATAAGAGACAGATTTAAAATACCTTCAAAAGAATGTGACTTTGAATAAACCTTACCCTGCTCACTTAAGTATGAGAAATTAATGACCTCTTTTTTACTTCCATACAAAACAACAGACTGAATTTCCTCAGGTAAATTTTCATAAGGCGTATCTAAGTCAAATCCATAATGAGTAGCAAGACTTGAAAGCATTTGAAAATAAAATTGATTTCTTCTGTCCCATCCTTTAATTGCGCCTGCACTGAGTGAAAGTTGAGGTAATACAACTACTTTAAGGGGGTCAAAAAAACTCTTATGACCTAGCCCGTCACAATCAGGGCATGCTCCCATTGGGTTATTAAAAGAAAAAAGACGGGGTTCTAATTCAGGAATAGCATAATCACAATGAGGGCAGGCAAATTTTGATGAAAAAAGACGCGTTTCTTCTGTTTCCATATCAAGGGCTAAAATTTTCCCATCGGTTAATTTAAGACCAGTTTCAATGGACTCTGTAATACGTTGTTTAATATCTTGATGTATTTTTATTCGGTCAATAACAACATCAATTTGGTGATTTATTTTTTTTTCTATTTCAGGTAGGTTATCAATTTCATAGATTGTGCCATCCAACCTTACTCTAATAAATCCTTGAGCTCTAAGTTCATTAATTAGATCTGCGTGACTTCCCTTCCTATTATTTATTACAGGGGCAAGAATAATCACCTTTGTATTTTCTGGGAGTGCTAATAATTGATCAACAATTTGAGAAATAGTTTGCGCTTCTAATTTAATATTATGTTCTGGGCAAACGGGATCTCCTGCCCTCGCAAACAGTAGCCTCAAATAGTCATGAATTTCAGTAACTGTGCCTACGGTCGACCTAGGATTATGAGAAGTTGATTTCTGCTCAATCGATATTGCGGGCGAAAGTCCTTCAATAAGATCTACGTCAGGTTTATTTAAACGATCAAGAAACTGTCTCGCATAGGCAGATAAAGATTCAACATATCTTCTTTGACCTTCGGCATAAAGAGTGTCGAAAGCTAATGAGGATTTTCCTGATCCGGATAAACCTGTGATAACAATCAGCTTGTTTCGAGGAAGGCTAAGTGAGATATTTTTTAAGTTATGGGTTCTCGCCCCCTTGATATTAATATAATCCATTAATTTTTATTTAATTATGCGCAACCTGATAATATAACGGATTATTTATATTTAATGTAACTTGTATTCAACTCTTATGGTTCAGAAAGACAGAATGTCTCCCAATGAAATAAAAGCAAGCTCAATTTTAGCTTCTATCTATGCGTTAAGAATGCTAGGTATTTTTTTAATATTACCTATTTTTTCTATTTATGCTACTGAACTGCCAAGTCAACCGTCGATCTTTCAAATAGGCTTAGCACTCGGTATTTATGGGCTTACTCAGGCAATTTTTCAAATACCTTTTGGGATGGTATCTGATGTTATAGGACGTAAAAAGGTCATTTATTTTGGCTTGGTATTATTTATTGTAGGCTCATTATGTGCAGGCCTAGCAAATGACATTGAATTAATAATTTTAGGAAGGGCTATTCAGGGCGCAGGAGCAATTTCAGCAGTTTTAAGTGCGTTGTTAGCAGACTTAACCTCTGATGAAAGTCGAACAAAAGCAATGGGTATTGTGGGTGTATCCATTGGCTTAACCTTTGCATTTTCATTAGTGCTAAGCCCATTAATTAATGAATTAATTGGGGTATCAGGAATTTTTATTTTGATGGGAGTTTTGTCGATTATTGCCATATTTGTCATTAAATTTTTTATAACTGAAGCATCTGATAAGAAGAAAACTTCATACAACTTGAGTGATTTTTTATTTATTCTGAAAAGATGGGATTTAAATCGACTAAACCTAGGCATATTTGTGTTGCACGCGACCCAGATCTCATTGTTTATTACAATTCCTTACTATTTAATTACAAAAGGGGGCTTGCCACTTGAAGAGCATTGGAGCATTTACCTCCCTATATTATTTTTGTCATTTGTCTTTATGGTCCCTATGATTATTTTTTCACAAAAGTGGGGGCTATCTAAACAAACCTTTTTATTTTCAATAATTCTTTTATTTTTGTCTCAATATTTATTCATCAATGATTCTAATGAAATACTTAATATAAGCTTGGCTTTATTGATTTACTTTATAGGCTTTAACTTTTTAGAGGCTTCACTTCCCAGCTTGGTGAGTAGAATTGCACCAATTGATAGAAAAGGATTTTCTTTAGGGGTGTATAATACTTGTCAGTCATTAGGAATGTTTTTTGGGGGTGTTCTTGGGGGTTTCGCAGCCAAGAATTTTGGTTATATAGGTGTTTTTTATTTTTGCGGAATTATAATATCCATCTGGTTTATTTTTTCCTTATCAATAAAAATGCCTGAATTAAAAAAGAGTTTAAAAAATACTTAAGGGGATTATTTATTATGTCAGTCAATAAGGTAATTTTAGTTGGAAGATTAGGACAAGATCCTGACGTACGTTATATGCCTAACGAAACCGCTGTATGCAACTTCAGTTTAGCTACGAGTAGTTCTTATAAGGATAAAACAGGAGCAAAGGTTGATCAAACTGAGTGGCATAGAATAGTAATGTTTGGCAAAATAGCAGAAATCGCTAAAGAATATTTAAAAAAAGGAAGTCAAATATTTGTGGAAGGCAGGCTTCAAACAAGAAAATGGCAAACAAAAGAAGGTCAGGATAGATATACAACTGAGGTTGTTGCAGCAACGATGCAAATGCTTGGCTCTAAAGATTCTGCCTCAGGTGGAAGTGGTTCAACGAGTGATTTTGAGCAACAAAAAAGCCAGTCATCCAATGAGCCTACTAAGGCTCCAACGCCTGCTGTTGAATCCTTTGATCAGTTGGAAGACGATATTCCATTTTAAAAAAATATTTGAAAAAAGTTTATGCCAATTTACGAATTTATATGTAACGACTGTAGTTACCAAGAAGATCTAATAAGAAAAATTAGTGAGCCTACAACAATTTTATGTCCTAAATGTGATAGTCAAAATTTTGTTAAGCAAGTTTCAGCTCCAAATTTTAAGCTTAAAGGTTCAGGGTGGTATGAGACAGATTTTAAAAATAAAAATAACTCAAAAGAAACAAAAAATAATAACAAGATAAAAGAATCAACTTCAAAAAAAACTGGGAAACAAAATGTTTAAAAAAAATATACTGACGGGACTTTTAGTTTTAATTCCAATTGTTTTAACTTTATGGGTATTAATCACCCTTACCCAATTTCTAGATCAGATATTAGTATTCATTCCTAATGAGTTTAAGCCTGACATTCTATTCGGAGGGGCTATTCCTGGATATGGTGTTATCGTAACCTTGGTTATTGTTTTTCTTACAGGGGTGATCGCTAATAATTTTTTTGGAAAAAAATTTATATCTGTATATGAGTATGTCCTTAATAAAGTACCAGTAATAAATTCTATATATAAAGGTATCAAGCAAGTATCTGATACGCTTTTATCCAATTCTGGAAAAGCATTTTCCAAAGCAGTTTTAATTGAATTTCCAAATGCGGGTACTTATACATTTGCTTTTGTTACGGGGGTACCAAATGATCAAATTGCTAAATATTTGAAAGGAAAGTTCGTTAATGTTTATGTTCCAACAACACCAAACCCGACTTCTGGATATACATTGATAGTGCCCACGAAAAAAATTATTGAGATTGACCTTAGTGTAGATCAGGTTTTAAAGTATGTGATCTCTATGGGCGTTTCAACATCAGATGAACAATTTGTTAAGAAAAATAAAAAAAGAAAGAAAGTAGAGAATAAATGAGAACTCATTTTTGTGGCGACTTGAATAAAACGCATGTAGATACCGAAGTTAAATTATGTGGCTGGGCACATAGACGAAGAGATCATGGCGGTGTTATATTTATTGACCTTAGAGACAAGAAGGGATTAGCTCAGATTGTAATAGACCCTGACACCCCCGAGGCGTTTAAAGCTGGTGAATCAATTCGTAATGAGTTTGTTTTACAAGTTATCTGTAAAGTAAGGTTGAGACCTGAAGGCACTGTTAATAAAAATCTACCTTCAGGGGAAGTTGAAATGTTAGCATCAGAAGTGTTGATTCTTAATTCTTCCTTAACTCCACCCTTCATGCTTGACGATGAAACAATTTCGGAATCAGTTAGGTTGGAAAGCCGCTATATTGATCTTCGAAGAGATGTTATGCAAAAGAATCTTCGCCTGAGATACGATATTTCAAAAAATTTCCGAAATTATCTCGATAAAAATGATTTTATGGAGATCGAAACGCCAATATTAACGAGAAGTACGCCAGAGGGAGCTAGAGATTATTTAGTTCCATCAAGAGTGCACCAAGGTGAATTTTTTGCATTGCCTCAATCACCTCAATTATTTAAACAAATGTTAATGATTTCTGGTTTTGATAGATACTTTCAAATTGCTAGATGCTTTCGAGATGAAGATTTAAGAGCTGATAGACAGCCAGAATTTACGCAGTTAGATATAGAGCTTTCTTTTTCGAGCGAAAATGAAATTATGCAGATTAATGAAGGCATGATTAGACAAATGTTTTCGGATACCATGGATATAAAGCTTCCAAATACTTTCCCTCAGCTTACTTATGCTGAAGCAATGAATAAGTATGGCTCGGATAAACCTGACTTAAGAGTCATTCTCGAACTTGTTGATTTAACTGAAGAGCTTAAGAAGGTTGAATTTAAAGTATTTTCTTCGGCGGCAAATATGACAAATGGACGAGTGGCCGCCCTTAAAATACCAGGTGGATCAGAGCTATCAAGATCTGAGATAGATGCATATACAGAATTTGTAAAAATTTATGGCGCTAGGGGTTTAGCGTATATTAAAGTTAATGATATTACTCAACTTGATGAAAATGGCCTTCAAAGTCCTATTGTAAAAAATATTGATGTTGATGCATTAAAAGCAATTATGGATAAAACTAATGCATCTAATGGAGATTTGATTTTCTTTGGCGCTGATAAAGAGAAAATTGTCAATGAGGCGTTGGGTGCCTTGAGAGAAAAAATTGGTCATGATAAAGGCCATGTCAATGACTTGATTTGGGCCCCCTTATGGATAGTTGATTTCCCCATGTTCGATTTTGACGAAGAGAATAAAAGATGGAATGCTTTGCATCACCCCTTTACTGCACCAAAAGATGGACATGAGGACCTTCTTGATTCAGACCCAGGTAAATGCTTATCAAAAGCATATGACATGGTTATTAACGGCTCTGAGGTTGGAGGTGGTTCAATACGTATCCATAAAAGTGATGTTCAATCTAAGGTATTCAAGGCTTTAAATATTTCCAAAGATGAATCAGCAGAGAAATTTGGTTTTCTATTAGAGGCTCTCCAATATGGGGCACCGCCTCATGGTGGAATAGCTTTTGGATTAGATAGAATAGTGACTCTATTAGCAGGTGCTGAATCAATTAGAGATGTGATTGCTTTTCCAAAAACGCAAAAAGCACAGTGTTTATTAACAAATGCACCCAATGAAGTAGATGATAAACAGTTAAGAGAGCTTCATATCAAAAAAAGGTTAACAGCAAATCAAAAAAATGATTAACGGTATTGATCATTATAATCTTCGCTCAGATGAAAAAATGATTGAGACTCTTAAAGACTTCTATATCAATATCGTGGGGTTAAATCTAGGCCATAGACCTCCTTTTAAAAGTAAAGGTTATTGGCTCTATGCAAAGGAGAAGGATGTTCTTCATCTTAGCTCATCAAAAGATAGTATAAAAAACATGATTAATGTTAACTCTACCCTTGATCATGTTTCATTTTCTGCTGTTGATAAGAAAGATTTTATGGAAACACTTACAAAGAATAATATTACCTTTAAAGAGAGGTATATACCTGAAATTAATATCGAACAATTATTTTTTAAGGACCCAGCTGGAAACGGGATTGAATTAATTTTTTTAATAAAATCTTAAAGAGAGGTTGATATGAAAAGTTATAAAAAAGAATTATGGTTTAATGCTCCCGAAAGAATGCACTTTACAAATATAACACCCGAGGTAAATTCATGTTTAGCTGAAAGTGGAATTCAAGAGGGGCTTGTGTTGGTTAATGCAATGCATATTACGGCCAGCGTTTTTATTAACGATGACGAATCAGGCTTACACCATGATTATAAAAAATGGCTTGAAGCATTAGCTCCACATGAGCCATTAAGTCATTACAGACATAATGATACTGGTGAAGATAATGCGGACGCACATATAAAAAGACAAGTAATGGGCAGGGAAGTTGTTGTTGCTATTACTGAAGGAAAGCTTGACTTTGGCCCATGGGAACAAATATTTTATGGTGAGTTTGATGGCAAAAGGAAGAAGAGAGCTTTAGTTAAAATAATCGGTGAGTAATTTAATTTTGAATAAAAACTTCGAGTTGGCTGATTAAATCTTTTTGGTGGCTAATCATTTCTTTCACAAGATCGCCTTGAGAAACCATCCCAATAATTTTATTTCCCTTAAGGACGGGAATATGACGAACTTTTTTTTCTGTCATAATTTCGAGGCCTTTTTCAAATGAGTCCGATGGGTCTAGGAATAAAACTTTTTTGGTCATAATGTCTTTAACTAGCGTTTCGTTTGATGATTTTTTATGAAGTATAATTTCGCGAGCATAATCTCTTTCGGAAACGATTCCTACCATCTTTTCTTTGTCTGTCACTAACAAGGCACCAATTTTATATTCCGCCATAACTATTAGTGCTTCTAAAACAGTTTGAGTCGGAGAGATTGTCAGTAGCTCTTTAATATCTTTCATCTCAATTACTTGCTTTAATGTTTTCATTAAAATGTATTTTAACAAGTTAAAAAATTAGCATAACTAAATTTTTAACTTTAAGCAAAACGGCTTAACTTATTTAATTAGAATAAATCTACTAGTTATAGATATAAAGTTTACTGATAAACTATATCTAACAAAAAAATTGAGGCAGGGTTATCTATGGCAGGGCATTCAAAATGGGCAAATATTCAGCATCGCAAAGGGAGGCAGGATGCTAAAAGAGGTAAAATTTTTACTAAATTAGTAAAGGAGATTACTGTTGCCGCAAGAATGAGTGGGGGAGATATAAATTTTAACCCAAGATTAAGGTCTGCAGTTACTGCGGCTAAAGAGCAAAGTATGCCGGCTGAGAATATTACTAGGGCAATAAAAAGAGGAACTGGTGAATTAGAAGGGGTTAATTATGAAGAGATAAGGTATGAAGGTTATGGTATCAGTGGGGTAGCGATTATTATAGATTGCCTGACAGATAATAAAGTGCGCGCGGTCGCTGATGTGAGACATGCCTTATCAAAAAATGGCGGTAATTTAGGTACTGACGGATCTGTTTCATTTTTATTTAAGCACTGTGGTAGTATTTTTTTTGCTCCTATAGATGATAGTGAGGCACTCATGGATCAAGCAATTAATTTAGGTGCGGATGATGTAATTATTAATGATGATAAAAGCATAGAAATTATTACCTTACCAAACGACTTTACTAAAATAAATGAAGAGCTTGAAAAATCAGGCTTTAAAAAAGAATTAGCTGAGCTGACAATGAAGGCTGAAAATGAAATAAATTTAAAAGGCGATGACGCTTTGAGGATGCAAAAAATATTAGATATATTAGAGGACTTGGACGATGTTCAGGAGGTTTACACTAATGCAAATTTTGAAGTCTAACTAATCATTGAGTACAATATTAGGTATTGATCCAGGGTTAAGAGTAACTGGCTATGGTGTTATACATCAGGAAAAACAAAACCTTACATATGAATCAAGTGGAACAATAATAACAACTAAGCAAGATCTTGATTTGGCAGCCAGAATTAAAATTATAGTTGCAGGCATTGATGAGGTGATTGAAAAGTTTAGTCCGAGTATTGTTGCCATTGAAAAAGTGTTTGTAAATACTAATCCTCAGTCTACTCTACTGCTTGGACAGGCCAGAGGCGCCGCAATTGCAGCCGTTGTATCAAAGGAAATTAATATCTACGAGTACACTGCTCTTCAAATTAAAAAATCTGTGGTGGGGAACGGTCATGCAGATAAACTCCAAGTCCAAACTATGGTGCAAAGGCTACTGAAATTACCCTCGCTGCCTGGCCCAGATTCTGGAGATGCACTAGCTTGTGCTATGTGTCATGCTAATATTAGTGAATCACTAGGAAGGCTTGGAGTGGGTAATCGAATGAAATCAGGCAGAATAATATGATTGGACGTATTCAAGGTAAAATTTTAGAAAAAATACCTCCACATATCTTAATTGACTGTAATGGCGTTGGGTATGAAATAGAGGTCCCAATGACAACCTTTTATGATTTGCCAGAAGTTGGAAACGAAGTAGTTCTGCTAACACATTTTCTTGTAAGAGAAGATGCCCAATTATTATTTGGTTTTGCAACAGACCAAGAAAGGATCATCTTTAGAAAATTACTCAAAGTTAATGGCATCGGTGCTAAGGCATCATTGTCAATATTGGGCGGAATGACAACCAATGAGCTTACACATTCAATTCAAACTCAAGATGTAAATTCATTAATAAAGATACCCGGTGTTGGAAAAAAAACAGCAGAAAGATTAATTTTGGAACTTAAGGATAAATTTTCAGATACCGAGTTTGCTTCTTCAAAACATCAAGGTTCATCTGAGTTAAGTGACATTCAAAATGCTTTATTAGCCCTAGGGTACAATCAAAAGGATATATTAACTGTTACAAAAAATTTAGAAGAGGATGTTTCAGTAAATGACGGAATCAAAATAGCGTTAAAATTATTATCAAACTAAATTAACCAATAGGTAAAAAATGATTGAACCTGATCAGTTTAAAAATAGCGAAGCTGTAAGCGGTGAAGAAGAAAATTTTGAAAGGGCATTAAGACCTAAAAAGTTGGAAGATTACGTTGGCCAAGAAAAAATAAGAGAACAGTTAGATATTTTCATTGGGGCTGCAAAAAAAAGAAAAGAGCCACTAGATCACCTCCTTTTGTTTGGACCTCCCGGCCTAGGTAAAACTACGCTTGCAAATATTATTGCGAATGAAATGGGCGTAAACCTTAAACAAACATCAGGCCCTGTTCTAGAAAAAACGGGCGACTTGGCAGCTTTATTATCAAATCTAGAGGCTAATGATGTTTTATTTATTGATGAAATACATCGAATTTCACCTGTCATTGAGGAGATTCTTTATCCGGCGATGGAAGACTATCGATTAGATATCATGATTGGTGAAGGACCTTCAGCAAGATCAGTCAAATTAGAATTACCCCCATTTACCTTAATTGGGGCGACAACAAGAGCAGGAATGTTAACGAATCCTCTTCGTGATAGATTTGGTATTGTTTCCCGTCTTGAATTTTATACAAATGAGGAATTAGCTAAAATTGTTCTGCGAAGTGCTGGGCTTCTTGAAACAACTATTGATAAAAATGGTTCTTCAGAATTAGCAAAACGCTCAAGAGGAACTCCAAGAATTGCCAATAGACTGCTTAGAAGAGTCAGAGATTATGCAGATATAAAGGCAGAAGGTGACATTGATGAAACAATCGCCAATCACGCATTAAAAATGTTAGATGTTGATGTGATTGGATTAGATTTAATGGACCGAACTTTTTTAAAGGCAATTATTGAAAAGTTTTCTGGTGGGCCTGTAGGTTTAGATAATTTAGCTGCTGCCATTGGTGAAGAAAAAGAGACTATAGAAGATGTGATAGAACCTTATCTTATTCAACAGGGCTTTTTGATGAGGACGCCAAGGGGAAGAGTAGCCACTCCACAAACATATAAACATTTTGGGATTACGATGCCTAAAAATGAAAATAGTGAGAACTTATGGTGACCCATTTATCATTTAAGTGGAGTGTAAGAATTTATTTTGAAGATACAGATAGCGGGGGAGTTGTTTATCACTCAAATTATTTAAAGTTTATGGAGCGTGCCAGGACGGAATGGCTAAGAAGTTTAAACTTAAATCAAGCTGACTTAAAAAAAAAGGATAAAATAATGTTTGTGGTGGCTAAAGTTAACATAGATTATAAAAAAGCCGCACAATTTAATGATGCACTTGACATTGAAACCTCTGTGGATAATATTGGCGCTTCCAAGGTAGATTTAACTCAAAATATAATGAAGAATTCAGAGCTTTATACTTCAGCTAAAGTAAGCATCGCGTGCATTCATTCTGAGACTTTTAAACCGCAAAGAATCCCAAAATTAATAAAACAACAAATGGAGACATTATGAATATTGGCAGTGACTTATCCTTTTTTTCTTTAATCTGGGAAGCAAGTCTCCCGGTTCAAGCTGTCATGCTTATTTTAGTAATTGCATCTATGGCCTCATGGAAAATTATCTATCTTAAGATTAAGACTTTAAAAATGGCAGAACAAAATACTGATGATTTTGAGAAAATTTTTTGGTCAGGTGGGAGTTTAAGCAACCTATATGAATCAGTTAGCATAAGACCTCCAAAAGACATGCTTGGGCTGCCGATAATATTTAAAGCAGGTTATAAAGAGTATATGTCAAATAAAAATACAGGCGCTCTCGATAAAAAAAGTATTGAAAGTGTCAGGAGGGCGATGAGTGCTTCATATAATAGAGAGGTTGATACAATTGATAGGCATTTACCCTTTTTAGCATCAGTTGGGTCAGTCAGTCCCTATATAGGTTTATTTGGAACAGTTTGGGGAATAATGAATGCTTTTATTGGTCTAGCAAATGTAGCACAAGCCACTTTGGCTCAAGTCGCCCCGGGGATTGCAGAAGCATTAATTGCTACGGCAATTGGATTATTTGCAGCAATACCTGCGGTTATCGCATACAACAAGTTTGCCTCTAAGGTCGATAGAATTTCAATTAGGTATGAAAGTTTTATGGAAGAATTTATTAACATCATGGATCGTAAAGGATAGTTTCATGAGAAAAAGAAGGATGATGGATCAAATCAATGTGGTGCCATACATTGATGTAATGTTAGTTTTATTAGTAATCTTTATGGTAACGGCCCCTATGACAAATCCAGGAGTTGTTGAGCTACCAAAAGTCGGCCAATCATTAAAGCAAAAAAGTAATCCAATTGTAATCTCAGTTAAAAAAAATTCTAAAATTGAAGTAAACGGTAAATCATATAAAAAAGATTCTTTATTAGTATTTTTGAAGAAGAAATTTGAAAAAAACCCAGACCAATCTATTGTTATCGCTGCTGATGAGAAAGTTAAATACGGTGCAGTAATCTCACTAATGGATTTATTGAAGCAAAATGAATTTAATAAAGTAGGCTTACTACTTAAACCTGAATAATTTAATGAAATTTTTTAAGTTGGAAAATAATGATGAATTACAGGCTAATTTATTTTCATTCGCAATTCACTTAGCGCTTTTTTTGGTTATGATTTTTTCTGTAGGTTGGCAAACAAAAATACCCTATTATGGAGAAGTAGAAATCTGGGATAGTGTTCCAGTGCAGAAAAAAATAAACAAAACTCAAACAACTCCCAAGAAAAAAATTAAACAACAAAAAAAAACTACTAAAGTGCAGAAATCTAATGAGGCAAAAGCAAAGGCTCAAAAGGAAGCAGATATTAAGTTAAAGAAAAAGAAAGCTGCAGAAAAAAAGGCTGCTGAAAAAAAAGCAAAAAAACTAAAAAAACAAAAGGCGATTAAAGATCTTAAAAAAAAGGTATTAAAACAAGAAAAACTAGACAAATTAAAAAAAGAAATGCTTGAAAAAGAAAAAGTGGAGCGCTTGCAGCAACAGGTAATTGAACAACAAAAGATAGAAAAGATGCAGGCTGAATTAAGAGAAAATGAACTAAAGCAACAAAAAAAGCCTGCTCTTGAAGGGGAAAACGAAGTGAAGGGGGGAGTAAATACTGGAGAATTGAATAAGTATAAGCTTCTTATTCAACAAAAAATTCAACAAAACGTAAACCAACAACTATGTGGGTTGGATTATATTAATTTGGAATTTAGGATAAGCTTAATGCCTACAGGTGAATTACTTGGACAACCTAAAATGACAAAATCGAGTAAAATTAAGAGTTGCGATGATGCTGTTGAAAGGGCAATAATCCAGTCACAACCACTCCCTCTTCCAAAAGATAGTGGTTTATTTAGTAAATTGAAAAATTTAGAATTGAAATTTCATCCAAACGGAGTCGAATAGTTAAATGAATAAGTTCTTACAAATTATTTTTGCTGGATTTATATTTTTTTCATCAAGTGTTCTACATGCACTTGAAGTAATTGAAATCTTGGGTGGTAAAGCTAGTCAAATTCCAATTGCAGTGATGCCATTTAAAAGTTTTGGTGCTCAAAAAGCTATTGGCAAAATTAATTCAGTCATTAAAAGTGATTTAAGTAGATCGGGTTTGTTTTATGCCCTTGACACTCGTGGAGTAGTAGCAGCACCAAATAGCGATAAAGAGGTAAATTTTTCACAGTGGAAATCACTTGAGGCACAATTTTTAATTATTGGTAGGATTGATTTTTTAAAAAAAGAAAAGGTCAAAGTTAGCTGGAGCCTTATCGACGTCTATAAAAAGCAAACTGTCCTAAGCGGTGAGTATGTAGGCAAAGAAAAACAAATTCGCGCTATTGGACACAAAGTATCAGATAAGGTCTATGAAAGATTGACAGGCAGTAAGGGTGTTTTCCATACAAAAATTGCTTTTGTTGAAAAATATAACAATCAAAAATATAAACTCAATATTGCTGATTATGATGGGTACAACATTACAAGTTTATTGGATTCAAAAATGCCAATTATTTCACCAAAGTGGTCTCCTGATGGAAAAAAGATTGCTTATGTTTCCTTTGAAAAAGAAAAGCCAGTTATTTATATTCAGGAAATTGCTACGGGTAAAAGAAAACTCCTCGCAAATTTTAAAGGTAATAATAGTGCGCCTGCATGGTCACCTGATGGAAAAAGATTAGCCATTGTTTTGACATACAACACAAATTCACAAATTTATTTGATTAATGCAGATGGTTCTGATGTTAAAAGACTAATTCGGTCAAGGTCAATAACTACTGAGCCATCATGGTCACCTGATGGAAAAGAAATTTATTACACCTCAAATCAGGGGGGTGGACCACAAATATATAAGTTTAATCTTGAGTCATCTGAAGTAAGTCGAGTGACCTTTGAAGGAAAATATAATTTATACCCAAGCTTGTCTTATGATGGAAAACTGCTCATATACTTAACTCAGGATCAGGGTAAGTTTAAAGTAGCACTTCAAAATCTCCAATCTAACCAAGTACTCAAGTTAACAAAAGGCCCTTTAGATGAGGCACCAGTTTTTGCACCTAACGGACATATGGTATTATTTGTATATAAAGACTATGGAAAAACCACAAAAATTGGTACAGTATCAATAAATGGATTAAAAATAGATCCCTTGCCATTAGGCAGTAGACAGGTTCAAGAACCTGCATGGGGACCAATAAAAAATTAATATAATTATAAAAAAGAGGGGAACAAATTGAAAAAATCAATACTATTAACAGCGCTTTTAGGTATTTTAGTTGCTGGCTGTAGCTCAACAGAGCTTCAAGAGTCACAACCTTTAAATCCGCCACAACCAGAATTGCAGTCAATGCAAGCTGATGACAATGAAGGCACAGCTTTTACATCACCAGATTTAAATTTACTTGAACTAAGAGGAAATCCGCTTTTAGCTAAAGATAAAAGAGGTATTTACTTTGACTTTAATAAGTTTGTAGTTAAGCAAGAGTATATGGAAATTATTCAAGCGCATGCTAAATATCTAAATGAGACACCTCCAGCTAATATGAAAATTCAAGGGTACACAGATTATCGTGGCTCCCATGAATACAATCTATCTCTAGGGCAAAAAAGAGCAGTTGCGGTTAAGGAAGCACTTAATTCATTTGGAGTTGATGATTCTCAAATCGAAACAGTTAGCTATGGTAAAGAATATGCCAACTTGGATTGTGTTGAACAGAACGCATGTGGAGAAGATAGACGAGCAGATATAGTCTACACAGTAGAATAAAAACTACTGAATGAAACGCTATTTATGGGTTGGTCTTTTATTGCTCTCAAATTCTGTTTATGCATTATTTGAGGATGAGGGAGCAAGAAAAAAGTTAAATGATATACAAGATCAACTCAATGCGCTTCAGAGCTCAATTGAGTTTGAAATAAACGAAAAATTTACTAACTTCGAGAAAAGTAACAAGGTAGATCCGAAGTTAATTAATAACTTTTCCGAGCGAATAAACTCACTCTTTGATGATTTAGCTAAGTTAAGAGGTGAGGTTGAAGTCTTAACTTATTCATTACAAACATCAGAAGAGCGTCAAAAAGTTTTGTATAAAGAATTAAATGAGCGTTTGCAAAAAATTGAAGAAAGTGCATTAAAAATAGAAAATAACGTAAACTCAGTTGAATCTCCCACAGAAAACAAACCCTTAGCTCAAAATAATCTAATTATTCAAGAAGATGAAGTGCTTCCTGAAATCGCTCCTGAACCAATTCCAGAAGCAGCTGATCTTCCACCGTTAGTGGATAAAAATTTAGAATACCAGGAATTTGAGGATGCGAAAAAGCTTATAACAGCCACTAAATACAAAGAAGCCTTTGATGCGCTTGATAAATTTGTTGTTAACTATCCTAGCTCAGAATTATTACCTGAGGCCAAGTATAATTTAGGCTATACGCAATTTGCATTAAGAAATTATAAAGCAGCAATTAATACATTTAATAAAATAGTTTTGGAGTATCCTGACAATCCTATAGCGCCTAACAGCTTATACCAAGTATCAAATTCTCAAATCCAAATAACAAGAATAACAAAAGCAAAACAAACCCTTAGATCCTTGATAAAAAAATATCCAAATGCTGACATTATTCCAAGTGCCAAAAAGAGACTTAAGGATTTAGAATCAATTAAATTATAAATTCTAGGTTTTAATCAAGTGACTTCTCTCAAAATAAACGAAATATTTTTTTCACTTCAAGGTGAAAGCTCACGTATCGGTTTCCCTACTATATTTATTCGTTTAACTGGTTGTCCAATGAGGTGTACATATTGTGATACTGCTTATGCTTTTCATGGGGGAAAAAATATGTCAGTCGATGAAATTCTCGAAGATATTTCTCAATATAAAACCAAATTTGTAACAGTAACGGGTGGCGAGCCGCTAGCCCAAAAGCCTTGTTGGGAACTTTTAAAAAACCTCTGTGATAGCGATTATAATGTTTCACTTGAGACTGGAGGTGCTATAAGCATTGAAGGCATTGACGAGAGAACAAAAATTATTCTTGATATCAAAACGCCAGACTCTGGAGAACATTTAAAAAATGACAAAAAAAATCTTGCTTTAATAAAAAAAAAGGACGAAATAAAATTCGTACTTTCTAGTAGAGAGGACTATGAATGGGCAAAAAAATTTATAAAAGAAGAAAATTTGATTGATAAAGCACCAATAATTTTTTCACCTGTTTACAAAGATTTATCTTATGAGAATTTATCAGAGTGGATTTTAGAGGATAATCTAGCTGTTAGGTTTCAGGTACAACTTCATAAAATAATTTGGGGAGAAAAAAAGGGTGTCTAAGAAGGCGATTATATTGCTATCTGGAGGCCTTGATTCAGCGACAACTCTAGCAATTGCAAAAAAAGCTAATTTTGATTGTTATGCACTAAGTATAAATTATCATCAACGTCATAACTATGAATTAACAGCAGCTAAACAAATTGCAAAATATTTTTCAGTTAAGGATTTTAAAGAAGTAGAAATTGATTTAAGTTGGTTAAATAAATCGGCATTAACTAATGATTCTCTTAGTATCCCTGAAAATTTATCAACCGGAATACCTATTACATATGTTCCTGCAAGAAATACGATAATGATGTCTCTCGCCATGGCATGGGCAGAGTCAGTAGACTGCACAGATATATTTATTGGTGTAAATGCTGTAGATTACTCAGGCTATCCTGACTGTAGAGAAGAATACATAAGTAGTTTTCAAAAAATGGCAAATTTAGCAACAAAAAAAGCAGTAGAGGGAGAGTTGTTAAAAATACATACACCGCTAATTAAGCTTTCAAAAAAAGAAATTATTCTGAAAGGTATTGAGTTGGATGTTGATTACTCTCTCACAATATCTTGCTATCAGGTAAGTCCTGATGGTTTGGCATGTGGAAAATGTGATTCATGTCGTTTGCGAAAGGCTGGATTTGAAAATGCAGGGCTTCCTGACCCAACGAAATATTTATAATAAACCAATAATTTAATTTGCCAAATGTAGTTAAAATAGCGTAAAATTTCCGCCTTTCTGTAAATAAATAAATAAAAGAGATTTCGATTATGGTAGTTATTAGACTTTCAAGAGGTGGTTCTAAAAAAAGACCTTATTTTAATGTTGTTGTTGCTGAGTCAAGCAAAAAAAGAGATGGAAGATTTATTGAGCGCGTAGGTTTTTATAATCCTAGTGCAAGAGAAGGGTCTGAAGCGCTTAGGTTAGAGTCTGAAAGAATCGAATATTGGCAATCGAACGGCGCTCAACTTTCTGAGACCGTTAATAGAATAGTTAAGCTTAATGCAAAAGGTCCTGATGGGCTTGTTGCCATGAAAAAGAAAGATGAAGCCAAAGCATTGGCAAGAAAAAATAAAAAAGCTGCTGATAAAGCAACCAAAGTAGAAGAAGCGTTATCATCTGAGGAAGAAGCCGCAGCTCCAAAAGAAGAAGCTCCTAAGGAAGAGGCTCCAAAAGAAGAAGCCGCAGCTCCAAAAGAAGAAGCTCCAAAAGAGGCTGATGATAAATAATTAAATTGATGTAATCTTTTTATGAAAGAAGATTATTTAGTAATGGGACAGTTGATAGGATCCTTTGGAATAAAAGGGTGGATTAAAGTAAAAGTTTTTACAGAAGTAGTTGAAACATTACAAAATTATGAAGAATGGTTCATGTCATCTGATGAAAAAAATTGGTCTACATTTTCCATTGAAAGTATCAAAATAAATCAAAATAGAATGATGGTAAAGTTTGAAGGAATTAATGATAGAACAGCTGCGGATGGATATCAAAGATATTGGGTAGGCGTTCTAAAGAAGTCGCTACCAAAGTTAACTGATAATAAATTTTATTGGAATGATTTAATTGGATGCGAAGTCTATAATACTGATGGATTCTTATTCGGAAGATTAACAGGATTCATTGAAACAGGTGCAAATGATGTATTTGTTGTTGAGGGAGAACAAAAAAGATTAATTCCTTACACAAAAATGACAGTTAAAAAAATAGAATTGAAGCAACAACAAATAATTGTTGATTGGGATGAAAGCTTCTAAAAAAATGTTTTTAATAGATTTAGTAACATTAATGCCTGAAATGTTCGAGGCTTTTACTAATTTTGGTGTTGTTGGCAGAGGATTTAAAAAAAATTTTGTTGATATTAACTTTATAAATCCTAGAAATTTTGCAACAGATACCCATAAGACTATAGATGATAGAGCTTATGGCGGTGGTCCAGGAATGGTAATGATGGCTGAGCCTTTGATTGAATCGGTTGAGTCAGCAAGGATAAGAGAAAAGAGTTTGGGTATAAAAAAGCGTAAAGTAATCCATTTAACGCCAAAAGGACCTAAATTAAAGCATGAAAAAGTAAAAGAGTTATCATGTGAAGAAGGCTTAATTTTGATAGCTAGCAGATATGAAGGCGTTGATGAACGATTTAATAAATGGGTTGATGAAGAGATATCGATTGGAGATTTTGTAACAAGTGGGGGAGAATTACCGGCAATGTTATTGATGGATGCATTGATCAGACAAATCCCTGGAGTGTTAAATGATATAGAGTCAGTAAATCAGGACTCATTTGTAAATGGATTTCTAGACCATCCTAGTTTTACAAGGCCTGAGAGGGTTAGAGAGGTAAAGGTACCGGATATTTTATTATCAGGTGATCATGAAAAAATTAGAATTTGGAGATTAAAAGAGTCACTTAAAGTGACGAAGTTAAAAAGACCTGATTTATTAATTAATAAATCACTTACAAAAGAAGAGTCTCGGCTGCTTAAAGAAATCGAACAAGAGCAGGAACAAGGCTAAATAATAAAAAGGAATAAGGTTTATGGCAGATATAATTAAAACATTGGAAAATGAAGAAATTGCAAGACTTAGTAAATCAATCCCAAAGTTTGACGTAGGGGATACGCTGGCAGTTGGAGTAAAAGTAGTAGAAGGAAATAGAAAACGTATACAGATATTTGAAGGCGTTGTAATCGCAAGAAGAAATAGAGGTTTAAATTCTTCATTTATCGTTAGAAAAATTTCTTCTGGTGAAGGGGTTGAAAGAACTTTTCAACTGCACTCCCCCTTGATTGACAATATAAAAGTTGTAAGAAGGGGCGATGTAAGAAGGGCAAAATTATTTTATCTTAGAGATCGTTCAGGTAAGTCAGCAAGAATTAGCGAACGTCTAAAGGCTCGTGAGAGTGATAATGAGTTTGAAGCTATACCCCAAGTAGACTTTCCACAAGAAGATAAAGTTGAAAATGAAGCAAAAGCAGATGATAGTGCTCCGTTAGAAGGTAAAGTTGAAAATGAAGCAAAAGCAGATGATAATGCTCCATCAGAAGATAAAGTTTAGTTACAAAAAACTACTTAATTAAAAAGCCCCATAGGGGCTTTTTTTTGTGCCGTAATAAAAGTATTCTAATTAAATAGATATAAACAAATATTGATATTAAGGATACAAGGAATAAATTCATTGGCTGAAAAAAAAGATAAAAAAAAGAATGAAATAATTGACGAATTTATTGATCATTTATGGCTAGAGGATGGCTTATCAAAAAATACGCTTAATAGCTATAGATTTGATTTATATAATTTTACTAATTGGCTTAATAAAACTGACGCGCTAAATTTAGAAAGTGTTACAAGATCAGATATTCAACACTACCTATCATTTAAGTTTCCATCCTCAAAAGCTCGAAGTATTTCAAGGATGCTTTCAACTCTTAGAAGGTTTTATAGGTTTTTATATCGAGAAAAAAAGATAACTGACGATCCTACCTTACAAATACAAAAACCAAAGATTCCAAAGTCGTTACCTAAAAGTTTAAGTGAAGATGAAGTGGAAAATTTATTAGATGCACCTGATATTAATATTGATATTGGGTTGAGAGACAAGGCCATGCTTGAACTTTTATATGCTTGTGGACTTCGGGTTACTGAACTTGTTAATATTCAATTAACAGAATTAAATCTTAATGATGGTATCGTTCGAGTTACTGGTAAAGGGGATAAAACGCGTTTAGTTCCTATGGGGGAAGAAGCAATGGATTATATTCAGAGATATCTTTCATCAGCAAGGGAAAATATATTGAAAAATAAAAAATCAAAATATTTATTTGTAACTCATCATGGACAGTCTATGACGCGACAAACTTTTTGGCACTCAATAAAAAAATATTCTATTATTGCCAATATTAAACAATCTATTTCTCCACACATCTTAAGACATGCATTTGCTACTCACTTAATAAATCATGGGGCAGATTTAAGAGTAGTTCAAATGTTATTGGGACATAGTGATATCTCTACAACACAAATATATACTCATGTAGCTCGAGAGAGATTAAAAACAATTCATAAATCCCATCATCCAAGAGGATAATTAGCGCTCAAGAATAATACCAACTTGATCTGTATCAGGAAGTATTTTCTGTTTTGCTATTCTAAGTTTGATCTTTTTGAATGGAAAATCATGCTTTAGTTTCTTAATGATTGCTTCCCCAAATGGTTCTAAAAGATGAAATTTATGATTATTTGCTATTGACACTATAGATTCTCTAACTTGAGCATAATCAACTGTTTTAGATATATCATCCGAATCAAAAATTTGATTTCCACTTAGTTCTATATCTATATCAAAAATTAATTCTTGTTCTGTGGCTCTTTCCCACTCAAAGTAACCTATCTTGGTATTTACTTTTAGTTTTTGAAGAAAAATACAGTTAGTCATTAATGGTTTATGGTTTTTTGAAATATAATAGTTTATATGATAAATCAGTTATTAATAATCTTGTTTGCTTATTTGGTAGGTTCGATTTCATCTGGAATTATTGTTAGTCAAATTTTTAATCTACCTGACCCAAGAACAATAGGATCAAAAAATCCTGGCGCTACTAATGTAATGAGAAGTGGAAATAAAAAAGCAGCAATTTTTACATTACTGGGAGACTTACTAAAAGCTACATTTGTTTTGGCTATTGCAGAATATTTAGACTTTGAGGATTTAGTCATTGTAGGCGTCGCACTTGCAGTTTTAATTGGGCATATCTATCCTATTTTTTATAAATTTCGTGGTGGGAAGGGGGTTGCAACTGCAATAGGAATTCTTATTGCATTAAATTTTAAATTAGCTTTAATCGTAACTAGTATTTGGCTTATAGTTTTTGGTATTTGGCGTTATTCATCATTAGCAGCAATTTTGGCAGCAATTTCAGTACCTTTCATTGGAATCTTTATTTTGGCGGATCAATATTTATACTGTATGGCTTACTCATTGATCACAATAATAATTCTTTTCAAGCATAAGGCGAATATTAAAAAATTGATATCTGGTACGGAATTACAAATTTAAAAAATAGTTAAATTTCAGTGAGCTTCCATCTTGGCTTTACAGAAAATGAATAATTTTCTTTATTGGGTATATTTAATCTTAGTGCCCCAGCAAGTGCAATCATTGCACCGTTATCCGTACAAAAACTTAAATCAGGAAAATAGCACTCAAATTCATTTTGTTTACATTCAGCTATAATTTTCCTCCTTAAAGTTTTATTGGCCCCGACCCCTCCGGAAATAATTACTCTTTTTAATCCCTCTTGTTTTAATGCCTGGATTGTCTTTTTTACTAAAACATCAGTAATCGACTCTTCAAATGCATATGCTATGTCAGCTTTTATCTCTTCAGTTAAATTAGCTTGTTTTTTTACTAAATATAAAACTGCTGTTTTTAGACCACTAAAACTAAAATCAAGTCCATTAGAATGTAAGAGCGGCCTTGGTAAGTCATAACGTTTTTTTCCTTTTTCAGCCAATTTGGATAAAGACGCACCGCCAGGATATCCCAACCCTAATAGTTGAGCTGTTTTGTCAAAGGCTTCCCCCGCAGCATCATCAAGGGTATCACCTATAATTTCATAATTACCTAGTTCTTTAACATATATTAATTGTGAGTGGCCTCCAGAAACTAGCAAGGCAATAAAAGGAAATTTAGGTTTTTCTTTTTCGAGCATAGGTGCTAGTAAATGGCCTTCAAGATGATGAATAGGGATAGACCTTATTCCCAAAGCACATGCAAGAGATTCAGCCACACTACTTCCAACTAATAGTGCACCAGATAGGCCTGGCCCAGACGTGTAAGCGATCGCTTTAATATTTTGAATATTTATTTTACAATCTTTAAGCAAATTCTGAATCAGGGGGATTATATAATTTATGTGATCACGCGAGGCCAGTTCAGGGACTACGCCTCCATACTTTGCATGAAGTTTAATTTGCGAATAAAGTTTATGCCCTAACAATCCTTTTTTAGAATCATAAATTGCAACGCCAGTTTCATCACATGATGTTTCAATACCTAAGATGAGCATGGTTCAGTTATCACTTTTTAGTTATATTGGTTGAAAAAAAAGTATATTAGCATTAAACTTACGCTTCTCAGTTTTACTAAGCTTAAATGTTTTAATAACTCTGTTCAAATTACAACTTTATATTTAAGAGATAATTAATGTCAACAATAAAAGTAAAAGAAAATGAGCCATTTGATGTAGCTTTAAGAAGATTTAAAAGACTAATTGAAAAAACTGGTCTACTGAACGACTTGAGGGCAAGAGAGTTTTACGAAAAGCCTACATGGGTAAGAAAGCGTAAATCTGCTGCAGCTGTAAAAAGACAATACCGAAGACTTAGAAATCAAATGTTACCTCCTAAATTATTTTAATTTAGTTACTTACATGGCGTTAAAAGAAAAAATTACAGTAGATATGCAAGATGCTATGCGAAGTAAAGATTCTGAAAAATTAAATGCAATCAGGCTCCTCCAATCCTCAATTAAACAAAAAGAAGTTGATGATCGTGTTGAAATAGACGATACGATGATACTTAATATTATCGAAAAAATGTTGAAGCAACGTCGTGATTCGATTGAAGCTTTCAAAAAAGCGAATAGAAATGATTTAGTTGAAAAAGAAGAATTTGAAGTAAGAGTTTTACAAGCTTATATGCCCGAGCCTCTTTCATTAGAGGATGTTGAAAAAGAAATTGATAGCGCAATCAAGTCCAATGATGCAAATAGTATGAAAGATATGGGTTTAGTTATGAACGCAGTCAAATTAAAGGTATCAGGTAGAGCAAATATGGCAGAAGTATCTCAAAAAATCAAAGAAAAGTTAACAAACGCCTAATTATCTCCATTTCATCATTATTAAGATAATATTCTATAATGATCCCAGAATCCTTCATCAATGAATTATTAAATAGAGTCGACGTTGTCGATATTATTGATAAAAGGGTGCCCTTAAAAAAAGCAGGGGCGAATTTTGTTGCTTGCTGTCCCTTCCATCAAGAAAAAACACCTTCGTTTTCTGTTAGCCCATCTAAACAGTTTTATCATTGTTTTGGTTGCGGTGCGCATGGGTCTGCTATCAGTTTTCTTATAGACCATGATGGCCTTAATTTTATTGATTCGGTTCACGAGTTAGCAAAAGTTGTTGGTCTTACAGTGCCAAATCAAGTTGATGAAAAACCAGAAAAAAAGAAAGAAAATCTTGTCTTAGAAGATACATTAATTTTAGCTAAAAAATATTATCAAACAAAGCTTAAGGGTTCACCACAAGCAATCGAGTATTTAAAATCTAGAGGATTGACAGGCGAAATTGCAAAAGAATTTTCTATCGGCTTTGCCCCAGAAGGATGGAATAATTTAAATGAGGTCTTTAAGGATTATGATAACGATGCATTAATAAAATCAGGCCTAATCGTAAAAAATGACAAAGGAAAAAGGTATGATCGCTTTAGAAATAGAATTATGTTTCCTATTTACAATGCGAAAGGACAATTGATTGGCTTTGGAGGTCGTGTTATAGATAAAAATGATACCCCGAAGTATTATAACTCTCCAGAAACACCACTGTTCCAGAAAAGTTATGAGCTTTATGGTTTACTTGCCGCAAGGAAAGCAATAAGAGAAAAAGGGTATGTACTTGTAGTTGAGGGTTATATGGACGTGGTTAGTTTAGCGCAACACAATATTCGTAATGTTGTAGCAACCCTAGGAACGGCTACAACAAGCTTCCACATCCAAAAATTAATGCGATATACACCAGAAATAATCTTTTGCTTTGATGGTGATAACGCTGGAAAATCTGCTGCCTGGAGAGCAATGAATAATTCGTTAATATCTGTGACCGATGAAGTGCAATTAAAATTTTTATTTCTTAGTGATCAACACGATCCAGATTCGTATGTAAGAGAAAACTCAAAAGAGCAATTTGAAGGTCTAGTAAAACATGCAACACCACTAACAGAATATGTTATTCAATATTTAACACAAAATAATGATTTGACCAGCCAAGAGGGCCGTGTCAAATTTTTAAATGAAGTAGAACCCATAATGGATGATATGGCCTCATCTAAATTAGCTTTTTTATTTAAGAAAAGAATATCTGAGTTACTTAATTTAACAATGGATGAGATAGATAAGGTCATTAAAGTAAAAAATAAAAGAACTACGAAGGCACCGATAAAGCAATTAAAAAGACAAACAACCTCTGTGGTAAAAAGATTTGTAATATTATTAATTTTGGATCCTAAATTAGTAGAAAAGTCGGATAAAGAGATTGCTTGGGGAGAATCATTAGACGAACAACTTGCTCAAGCATGCATTTCTAAAATTTTAGTTGATGAGGAACATAACACGGCTTCTATTTTTCACTATTTGAGTAATCAATTTGACAATGATTTTATTGATGAAATTAAATCACAAGTTTTGAACTTTGATGAAAGAATGAGTCATAAAGAAGATTTTGGTGACTTAAGAAAAAAAATTAAAGAAACAAAATTTCAAGCCTTAAATAAATCAAAATTAGATGCTATTAAACATAAAAGTTTTGATACGTTATCTCCTAAAGAAAAAGAGTTTTTAAAAGGATTCACCAAGAGGTAAGTGATTAATTTTAATATATTTTTAAAATTATCAAAGTAATGAGTAATTGATTTAAATAGGATATTTTGATAAAATCCATCACTCAAATTTATGTGCAGTATCATTCCTAAATATACTTAGAGGTAACCATGGCAAGACCTAGAAAGAACCCCGCTGATAAAAAAACTAAAAGTGTTACCCGAGTAAAAAAATTAAAAGACCTTCTGTCGGCTCAAACCACCCCTCAAGAAGCTGAAAACCGAAGAATGCAGCTAAAAGCCCTTATTATAATGGGTAAAGAAAGAGGCTTTCTTACACATGCGGAAATTAATGATCATCTTCCTGATGAAGTGTCTGAAAGTGAACAAGTAGAAGGAATTATTGGCATAATTAATGATATGGGAATTATGGTTTACGACGAAGCTCCTGATGCAGAAGCTTTGTTAATGTCAGATGCCCCCGCACCTGTTACGGATGAAGAGGCTGCAGAAGAAGCAGAACAGGCGCTTACTACAGTTGACTCTGATTTTGGAAGAACAACAGATCCAGTTCGAATGTATATGAGAGAAATGGGGACTGTTGACTTATTGACACGTGAAGGCGAAATTGAAATTGCCAAAAGAATAGAAGAGGGCCTAAGGTTGATGGTTCAAGCAATCTCTGCTTCTCCTGGAATTATTAATGATCTGATGATAATGGCTGACAAGGTGCGTAAAAATGAATTAGGTGTCGATGAGTTTGTTGATGGACTAATTGACGTCGAAGCTGAAAAGGAACTAGCGAAAGTTGAGGCAGCCTTAGAAACTGCTGCTGACGAAGGATCTGAAGAAGAAGATGAGGAAGTCGATACAGGTAAGGCTAGTGGGATGTCAGAGGAAGACCTTAAAATTTTTACTAAAGAAGTACTTAAGCGTTTCAGTTCAATTAAAAGATCACACAACAAATTAGAAGTTTTAAGAAAACAAAAAAAGTGGATGGATGATCCTGAATATACAAAACATCAAGACTCCATAGTTAAGGTGCTTGTAAATTTTAGATTTTCGTCTAAATTTGTCGAAGTTTTGTGTGACAAGATTAGAATTTATATTAAAAACATCAGAAATCACGAAAAAGAAATTATGGAATTCTGTGTTTTTGAATCAAAAATGCCAAGAGGGCATTTTATAAAGAGCTTTTCTGAAAATTCTACTAACCATAAATGGTTAAAAACTGAACTAAAAGCAGATAAGCCTTATGTGAAAAGAATGAAAGAACTCAGGCACTCAATTACAGATCAGCAAAACAAATTAATTGAAATTGAAGAAGAAACTGGCTTAGTGATTAAGAATTTTAAAGAAATAAATAAACAGATGACTAAGGGTGAGTTCAAGGCAAAAGTTGCTAAACGAGAGATGATTGAAGCAAACTTAAGACTCGTTATTTCAATAGCAAAAAAATATACTAATAGGGGTCTCCAATTCTTGGACCTAATTCAAGAAGGCAATATTGGCCTGATGAAAGCAGTTGATAAGTTTGAGTATCGACGAGGGTATAAGTTTTCAACTTATGCGACTTGGTGGATCAGGCAGGCAATTACGAGGTCAATTGCGGATCAAGCTAGAACAATTAGAATTCCAGTGCATATGATTGAGACAATAAATAAAATGAATCGTATTTCTAGACAAATTTTACAGGAAACTGGAGAAGAGCCAGAACCGTCAGTGTTAGCAGAAAAAATGGAAATGCCTGAAGAAAAGATACGTAAAATTTTAAAAATTTCCAAAGAACCTATTTCAATGGAAACCCCAATTGGAGATGATGAAGATTCACATTTGGGAGATTTTATTGAAGACCAGGGAACATTAACTCCTGCCGATTCAGCTATATATGGAAACTTAAGAAATGTAACTTCTGATATTTTAGAAAGTCTAACTCCTCGTGAAGCAAAGGTGCTGAGAATGAGGTTTGGTATTGAGATGAATACAGACCATACATTAGAAGAGGTTGGGAAGCAGTTTGATGTAACAAGAGAGCGCATAAGACAAATTGAGGCTAAAGCGCTTCGTAAGCTTAGACATCCAACTCGATCTGAAAGACTCAAAACCTTTTTAGATAAAGATTAAAATTACGGGCTCATAGCTCAGTTGGTTAGAGCAGAGGACTCATAATCCTTTGGTCCCAGGTTCGAGTCCTGGTGGGCCCACCAATAAATACAGAGATCTTTTATTTTTTTTATAGACTATAAAATAACTAAAGATTTTTTTGAGATTTGAAGAAATTGAATACCCAATATATTGGTGTGATGTCTTTACCACCCGATTTTTTAAAGAAAAAAAATAAATAACGTAACCAAATCCAAGTTTGCATTTTCTTATTTGCTCTAGTCCATACTTTACCCCCACCATTTTGTTGATAGGTTTTTATTATTCTTTTAATAGATTCATTTTTAATACCAAAAAAACGGTAGAGACTATGAATAAAAATTAATAGATCTCGTGTTTGTTGTTTATTAATACTTTTGCCTGTCTCTTATACACATCTGACGCTGCCGACGAATAGAGAGGTGTAGAT
>CAJXQA010000012.1 GCA_913058475.1 uncultured Nitrosomonadales bacterium | reverse complement strand
ACCTCTCTATTCGTCGGCAGCGTCAGATGTGTATAAGAGACAGCCATTAAGCTTAAAATAATTGATGATGGACCTACCAAGGGGATTACTTTGATATTAAATTCATGGGCTTTAGAAACAATCTTAGCTCCTGGATCTGCAATGCATGGTGTTCCAGAGTCTGATAATAATCCCAAGCTTTCTCCATTAAAGACAGGTTTTAAGTAATCCTCTACTGACTTAAAAGAAGACTTTTTACTATGCTCCATGATGTTTAAATCTTGAAGACTCTCATCTAGGTTAAGTTTTTTAAGTGCTTTTCTTGCAGTTTTGGGATTCTCTACAATAAAATTTTTAATTTTTTTTAATTTTTTCTTATCTGCTTCTAGAAGAAAATTATTATTAAATTCTTGCTCAATTGATGTGGGTATAAGAAATAGTTCTCCATGATTTTTAGTATTAATTTCCAATCAAATAACTCCAAACCTTTCAAACATCTTTGATAGTTTGATTAATGGAAGTCCTATAACGGCTGAAGGATCATTGCATTGGATTTCTTCTAAAAGTGTAATCCCAAGACCTTCAGATTTTATACTTCCTACACAATGTGATGGGTCTTCCATTTCAAGATAACTTTTAATTTGTTTTTCTGAAAGTTTTTTGTAGGTTACTGAAAATTTTACAACTTCATCAGCTGAAATATTTTTCTGTACATTTTTTAAACAAACACCTGAAAAAAAATTTAAAGTTTGACCACTGAGTTCATTTAATTGGATAAAGGCCCTTTCAATACTGAGTGGTTTTCTTACCTCTCTTTTGTTTAATTCAGCAGTTTGGTCTGATCCAATTACAAAAGCAGATGGGTTTTTTATTGAAATAGCCTCTGCTTTTTCATTTGACAGCCTCCTTGCTAGATCTTCAAAATTTTCACCATTTATTCTAGTCTCATCAATATTTGGTGATATGGAAGAAAAATTTATTGGGAGCCTTTTAAGGAGTTCTTGGCGATATATGGATGATGATGCAAGTATTATTTTATTCATCTAAACATAACTTCATTCTAGTTATTGAGGTTGTATTTCGATAAGTGTTTCATTTGGAGTCACACTGTCACCATTTGAAACATGAATCGCTACAACAATTCCAGATTTCGAAGCCTGTATCTCATTCTCCATTTTCATTGCTTCTATGACAATTACGCTATCACCTGCATTAACGCTATCACCAACCTTTACTTTAATGTCAATAATTGTTCCAGGCATTGCCGTTGTGACGCATCCGTCATGAGTAGGTCGTGAATGTTTTGGAGATTTTCCGGGTTTTTCATTATCATCATCTAGTTTTGTTGTTGTACCGTTATTCACGATAACTTGATCAAGAGTTTCAACAAGTACTTCTTCAGATATTCCATCAACAGAGACATAAAATGGTCTTTCTGCATCCCCTGAATTACCTGAACCCGTTAAATTAATATGATAAGTTTCGCCATGAAGGGTAATATTAAATTCAGATGGAGCATATCGATTATTTGCATCATTAGCCTCACTTTTTATTAGTAATTCTTCAGGTATCAGTGATCCTGCATTTCTTTCTTTAAGGAATGAAGTAGCTAAATCAGGAAACATTGCATATGTTAGAAGATCTTCTTCATTTTTTATAATTTCATCTGCTTTAACTCTAAGGTTTTCGATCTCAGGCTTGAGTTTATCTGCAGGTCGACAGGTTATTACTTTTTGATCACCGATGGCATTAGACTTTATTTCCTCATTAACTTTTCCTGGTGCGGCTCCATATTGTCCGAGAAAGTAATTTTTGACCTCATTAGTAACTGTTTTGTACCTCTTACCAGTAATTACATTTAAAGCTGCTTGTGTACCAACAATCTGTGATGTTGGGGTTACTAGTGGAGGATAACCTAAGTCTTTTCTTACCTCTGGTATCTCTTTTAATACATCGTCCATTTTATCAAGTGCATCTTGGTCTTTAAGCTGATTAGATAAGTTAGAAATCATTCCACCAGGAACTTGATTTGTTAAAACCCTCGGGTCAACACCTGTAAATTCTGATTCAAATTGCCAATATTTTTTACGCACTTCTCGGAGATATTCGCTTATTGAATCAATTTTTGCAATATCAATATTAATTTCATAACCCATACTCTGAAGTGCAGCAATTATTGATTCTGTAGTTGGGTGACTGGCACCCTCAGAAAAGCTTGAATTACAAGTGTCAATAATTGTAGCACCTGCTTCTACAGCAGCAATTAGGTTTAAACTTGCAAGCCCTGCAGTTGCATGACTATGAACATGAATCGGAATATTTATATTCTTTGTTAATAATGAAACAAGCTCTTTTGTAGATTGAGGTGTAAGTAACCCCGCCATATCTTTTATAGCTAAGGTATCACTACCCATTGATTCTAATTTTTTTGCTATATCTAAAAAGTATTCGTTATTATGAACTGGCGATGTTGTATAACTTAAGGTTCCCTCAGCATGTTTTTTATATTTTTTAACTGCTTTAATAGATGTTTCAATATTTCTAATATCATTCATAGCATCAAAAATTCTGAAAACATCTACGCCATTTTCAACAGATTTTTTTACAAAAAGATCAACAACATCATCTGAATAATGTCGATAACCAAGAAGATTTTGACCTCTTAGCAACATTTGGATGCGGCTGTTAGGGAGTGCTTTTCGTAGTTTTTGCAACCGTTCCCATGGATCTTCTTTTAAATATCTAACACACGCATCAAAAGTAGCACCACCCCATGCCTCAATTGACCAAAAATCCAAAGCATCAAGTTGTGAGCATATTGGTAGCATGTCCTCAGTTCTTAATCTGGTTGCTATATGGCATTGATGACCATCTCTTAAAACAAGCTCTGTAATATCTATTTTTTTCATAATTTTTTAAATCCCTTCATGTGCTGCGATTGCTGCCCCAATTGCTGCAGCTATTACAGTGGGGGGTAACTCCTCATTATATTCAGTTAGCTCAGGATTTGATTCAACAAAACTGGTGTTGAAGTCAGCCCCAACAAATTTATCGTTCTTAAGAATTTCAACATAATAGGGGATGGTAGTTTTTACACCAAACACCCCAATATCTCCTAGTGCTCTAATACCCCTTGTAACCGCATCATCCCAATTTAAAGCCCAAACAATAAGTTTAGCGCACATTGAATCATAATAAGGGGGGATTATATATCCAGTATAAATTGATGCATCAGTTCTGACCCCAGGACCACCAGCAGCATAATATCTTGTAATTTTACCGAAAGATGGCACGAACTCTTGTTTTGGGTCCTCAGCGTTAATTCTAAATTCAATAGAGTAACCTCTGTGCTGTATTTCATCTTGCTTGTATCTCAGATTTAATCCACTTGCAATCCTTATCTGCTCTTGAACAATATCAACGCCAGTTATATTTTCTGTAATTGTATGTTCTACTTGCAAACGTGTATTCATCTCCATAAAATAAAAATTATTCTCACTATCAAGTAGAAATTCTACAGTGCCCGCATTTTGATAACTTACTGCTTTAGATGCTTTAACAGCAAGATCGCCAATATATGTTCTTTGCTCTTCATTGAGCTGAGGTGAGGGAGCTATTTCAATTAATTTTTGATTTCTTCGTTGAATAGAACAGTCTCGCTCAAATAAGTGAATAGCGTTATTATCATGGTCCGCTAAAATCTGTACCTCAATATGTTTAGGATTTAATACACATTTTTCGATAAATACTTCAGGACTTCCAAATGCTTTTGTTGCTTCGGATATAACCCTTTCGTAATTTGACTCCACTTCATTTTCATTATTACATCTGCGAATACCTCTACCCCCACCACCGTTAGTTGCTTTAATCATTACAGGAAACCCAATGTCTTTTGAAATCTTTACAGCTTCAGCCAGATCTTTTACATTTCCTTCGCTACCTGGAATTACAGGAACTCCAGCTTTAATCATTGCTTTTCTTGCTTCAATTTTATCACCCATTTTTTGGATGACTTCTGAACTTGGACCAATAAAGTGCAACCCTCTTTTTTTACAAATGGCTGCAAAATTTGAATTTTCAGATAAAAAACCATACCCAGGATGCACTCCATCACAACCAGCTGTAACTGCAACATTAGCAATCCAATGAGCATTTAAATAACCAGATAAAGGATCAGAACCAATGAAATATGATTCATCAGCTTTCTTAACATGCAATGCATGTCGATCTGCATTAGAGTAAATTGCTACACTTGTAATACCCATTTCCTTACAAGCTCTAATGATACGAACAGCAATTTCACCACGGTTGGCGATGAGGATTTTTGATATCAAAAATTAATTCCTTAGATGGTATATTCTAATTAAACTTTATAAAATTCAAATGTAAACTTCATAATCTTTTCAATAATTATATCATGTTGAAAAAAAATCTCATGCCAACTAAGCTTTATCACTTTCAAATTTATAGAAATTTGAAGAAGCTAAAATCTTTTCTTGTAAAGCTATTCTTCCAAATAAAATGAGAATAGTTATAATTTAAAAAAAATAAGATTTATGATAAAATCTCGGCTTAATATTAGTAGAAGCTTTGTTTTTCGATATTAAAACATATTAGCTTTGAAATTAGCTTATTTACACTAGGAGTACCTTATGGCAGTTCAAAAAAGTAAAAAATCACCATCAAGAAGAAATATGAGGAGATCTCATGATGGATTATCAAATGCTGCGATAGCAATTGAAAAAACAACGGGTGAGACTCACTTAAGACATCATGTGAGCGCTTCAGGTTTTTATAAAGGCAAAAAAGTAATCGAGATAAAGGGAGAGTAGGCATCAGTCTACAATTAACTGATGCAACATAAAATTTCAGTTGATGCAATGGGTGGTGATTTTGGACCATCCGTTACAATTCCAGCATCATTAAAAGTTTTAAAAAAATACGAAAATATATCTATAGTTTTAGTAGGTAATTCTGATGAAATTACTCAAATCCTGAAGAAGAAAAAATCACTAAATCACCCAAGAATTACTATTTATAATGCCACGCAAGTTGTTGGTATGGACGAGTTACCCCAAAGCGCTTTAAAAAATAAAAAAGATTCATCAATGAGGGTAAGTATTAATTTGGTTAAGGAGGGTGTCGTTGATGCTTGCGTGAGCGCAGGTAATACAGGTGCTCTTATGGCAACTGCCCGTTTTGTTTTAAGAATGCTACCTGGTATCGATAGGCCCGCCATATCAAGTGAATTACCAAATGCAAATGGCACAACATGCATGTTGGATTTAGGCGCTAATGCAGACTGCACACCTGAGCAGCTTCTTCAATTTGGTATTATGGGTTCAATTTTGACGAATGTTTTACATAAAAAAAATAATCCATCTATCGGGTTATTAAGTAATGGAAGTGAGTCAATGAAAGGTAGTGAGGTGGTAAAAAAATCTGCAGAGTTATTTAGAAATAGCCATTTAAACTTTCATGGAAACGTCGAGGGAGATGATATATTCAAAGGAACTACTGATGTAGTTGTTTGTGACGGTTTTACAGGAAATATATCATTAAAGACAACAGAAGGCCTAGCCCAGATGATGGCAAATTTTTTAACGTTAGAATTTAAACGTAATTTACTAACAAAAATTTCAGCACTTATTGCACTTCCTGTATTGAAACGATTTAAAAAACGATTAGATCCTCGTCGCTATAATGGGGCATCATTTCTTGGTCTTAATGGGGTTGTTGTAAAAAGCCATGGAGGGGCAGATGAATTTGCTTTTATTCATGCCTTAGAAACAACGATTTCAGAATCAGAAAATGATGTAATATCTAAAATTAAAGATCAACTTAAAGTTGAGTCAATTATATAAGTTATCAAATGATCTATTCAAAAATAAAAGGATGCGGAAGCTACCTTCCTGAGAAAGTTTTAACTAATGCTGAGCTTGAGGCAACATTAGACACAACAGACGAATGGATTACGACCAGAACGGGAATAAAAAAAAGACATATTGTAGACGAAGATCAATTTACAAGCGATCTAGCTTATGAAGCAGCTAAAATTGCACTTACTGATGCAAATTTACAGCCAAGTGATATTGATTTAATCATTGTAGCGACCACTACACCCGATAAAGTTTTCCCAAGTACAGCTTGCATCTTACAAAAAAAATTAGGTGTTGTTGAATGTGCTGCATTTGATATCCAAGCTGTTTGTAGTGGATTTATTTATGCGCTTTCAGTAGCCGATAAATTTATCAAGACGAGGTCCGCAAAAAATATATTGGTTGTAGGTGCTGATACCATGTCTAGAATTACTGATTATTCAGATAGAAGTAACGCTATTTTATGGGGTGACGGTTCAGGTGCGATTGTTCTTTCAAGTTCAAATGAAGAAGGAATTCTTTCTACACATATTCACGCCAAAGGTGAGCATGAAGAGCTACTTCATGTTCCAAGAAAAGGACAGCAGGGTGAAAAAGACACCATTGATATGAAAGGTAATCAAGTTTTTAAGATGGCGGTAAATACACTTGATATGATTGTAGATGAAACACTAAATGCTAATAATCTTGCTAAAGAAGACATTGATTGGGTTGTTCCGCACCAGGCTAATATTCGTATTCTTGAAGCTACTGCTAAAAAATTAAATATGAGTATGGATAAACTAATTGTGACTATTGGTGAGCAAGGAAATACCTCAGCTGCCTCAATTCCTTTGGCGCTCGATTTTGGGATTAAGCAAAAAAAAATAAAGCCAGGCCATCTAATTTTAATGGAAGCATTTGGGGGAGGTTTTACCTGGGGCTCAGCACTTATAAGGATATAACATGACTGATTTTATAGCTTTATTTCCAGGGCAAGGCTCACAATCAATAGGTATGATGCAAAATTTTGCTACGAGTAGATTAGTCAAAAAAACTTTTGACGAAGCATCAGACATTCTAAATACCAATTTTTGGGATATGGTGAATGTTGAAAATACTGATATTAATCAAACAATAAATACTCAACCCTTAATGCTTACTGTTGGTATCGCAACATGGCGAGTACTTAAGGAGAATAATATTAATGATCCATCTTTTGCAGCAGGCCATAGCCTAGGAGAGTTCTCTGCCTTGGTGGCAGCAAAAGTATTTACATTTGAGAGTGGATTACATATCGTTAAAAAAAGAGCTGAGTTAATGCAAAATGCAGTCCCAAGCGATAAAGGTGCAATGGCTGCAATTTTAGGGTTAAAAGATAGTGAAGTCATTAATATCTGCAATAACTTAAAAGAAAAAGGGGTTATAGAGGCAGTAAATTTTAATTCTCCCGGTCAAGTTGTAGTAGCAGGAGAGAAGAAATTAGTTGATTCCTCACTTGAAACATTTAAAGCAGCAGGTGCAAAAAGAGCAATTGTTCTCCCTGTGAGCGTTCCATCGCATTGTAGCTTGATGAAAGAAGCTGCGATTGAATTTAAAGAGTTTTTAACTTCTGTTAACTTTGCAAAACCAATATTTCCTGTAGTTCAAAATTTTGAGGCAATCGCTTATGAGAATGAAGAAAGAATCAAAGAGGGACTTTTTCATCAGTTATTCAATCCTGTAAGATGGACGCAGTCTATAGAGTTTATGAGTGAGAAAAAACTTAATACATTTTTAGAGATTGGTCCTGGCAAAGTTCTTACGAGCCTTGGTAAGAGGATTAATAGAGACTCAAAGAATATTTCAATTGATTCAATAGACTCAATTACAGAGTTTAAAGGGATTAGTTAATTACACATAAGAGATTAGGAAAAAAATGGATATTCATAATAAAGTTGTTTTAGTTACAGGGGCCAGTAGAGGGATCGGTTTGGCAATAGCTACTGAGCTATCTGATAAAGGTGCTATTGTCATAGGCACTGCTACATCTATTGAAGGCGCCTCTAATATTTCAAAGACTCTATCTTCAAAAGATAAAAAGGGTGGGGGGATGGTTTTAGATGTCAATAGTAACGATTCTATTGCTAACTTAATTAAAGCAATTAATGACAAATATGGTGAGATTCAAATTTTGGTCAATAATGCCGGAATAACTCAAGATAATTTACTAGTGAGAATGAAAGATGAAGAGTGGGATAGTGTTTTAAGTACTAATTTAACCTCAATTTACAAGCTGAGTAAATCTGTTCTGAGAAGCATGATGAAAAGTAGGTATGGAAAAATTATCAATATTTCATCTGTAGTGGGGCACATGGGTAATGCAGGCCAGACAAACTATGTCGCCTCTAAAGCGGGCATAACTGGATTTACAAAGTCTTTAGCACAAGAGGTAGGAAATAGAGGAATTACGGTAAATTGTGTAGCTCCAGGATTTATTGATACGGATATGACAAAATCTCTTTCAGATGAGCAAAAAGAAAAGCTTTTATCTCATATTCCTTTATCTAGACTTGGAAGTTCATTAGATATTGCCAAGGCTGTTTTATTTTTAGCATCATCTGATGCCGATTATATAACTGGAGAAACCCTTCATATCAACGGCGGGATGTTAATGGCGTAAAGTTTTAAATAGGAAAATTTAGGTATATTTTTTTAATATAAAAAAAGTTTAGAAAAATTTGGATTCATTTGATAAAATGTCGCAACACTAATTTGTTATTTTAAAAAAAAGGGGTAATTTTAATGTCAGATATCGAACAAAGAGTGAAGAAAATAGTTTCAGAACAGTTAGGAACAGATGAAGCAAGCTTAAAAAACGAGTCATCCTTCATTAATGATTTAGGTGCAGATTCTCTTGATACAGTTGAGTTGGTTATGGCTTTAGAGGAAGAATTCAATACTGAAATTCCTGATGAAGAGGCAGAGAAAATTACAACAGTTCAGCAAGCTATAGATTATATTAGCGCTAACCTTAAGTAAGAAAACCTTGGAACCCAATACAACCTTACTTGGGTTCATTTATGAATAAAAGAAGAATAGTAGTTACGGGACTTGGTTTAGTTACACCAGTTGGTATTGGCGTAAAAGAATCATGGAAGAATATAGTTGAAGGCCTGTCCGGTATTTCAAATATAACTAAATTCGATACAAATAGTTTCTCTACACCTTTTTCATCCACCATTGCAGGGGAGGTCAAAAACTTCGATGCTAAGGAGTACCTAAATCCAAAAGATGCTCGAAGAATGGATACCTTCATTCAATACGGATTAGTAGCGGCACTCGAAGCCTTTAACGATTCAGGCCTTGAAGTAAATGATGCAAATGCCGAGAGAATAGGTACTTCTATAGGCTCTGGTATTGGAGGGATTAATTTAGTTGAGCAACAAGTTGAATTATTAAGAATAGGTGGCCCAAGAAAAATTTCTCCATTTTTTGTCCCAGGGGCTATCATCAATATGGTAGCTGGAAACCTTTCAATTATTTTGGGCCTTAAAGGACCAAACATATCAATTGTTACCGCTTGCACCTCAGGAACACACTCAATAGGCGATGCTAGTCGAATGATTGAGTATGGTGATGCTGATGTTATGTTGGCTGGAGGAGCAGAAGCTGCAATTACTCCACTTACAGTTGCTGGTTTTGGTTCAGCTAAAGCTTTAAGTTCAAGAAATGATGATCCTAAAACTGCCTCAAGGCCATGGGATAAAGATAGAGATGGGTTTGTAATTGGTGAGGGAGCAGGTGTAATGGTTTTAGAAGAAATGGAACATGCAAAAAAAAGAGGAGCAAAAATTTATTGTGAATTGGCTGGTTATGGAATGAGTGCCGATGCACATCATATTACCGCACCCACGGTAGACGGACCAAAAAGATCAATGACTACGGCATTAAAGCACGCAGGAATTAATAAAACTGAGATAGATTATATCAATGCTCATGGGACATCTACACCACTAGGTGACCTAAATGAAACTAATGCAATCAAAGAAACTTTTAATGACCATGCAAAAAAATTGGTTGTAAATTCAACCAAATCAATGACTGGACATTTACTAGGTGGAGCTGGTGGAATTGAATCTGTTTTTACTGCATTAGCAATTCATCATCAAATTTCTCCACCAACAATCAATATTTTTAATCAAGATCCTGAATGTGACTTAGATTATTGTGCAAATGAAGCCAGAGAAATTGAAATCAAGTCAGCCCTTAAAAATAACTTTGGGTTTGGTGGAACCAATGGAAGCCTTGTATTTAAAAAGAGTTAAATAGAAAGTAAATTGGCTAAAAATTTTTTAATCAATGGCGATAACAAAAATTCTTTAAGTCCTTTTGATCGCGGACTCGCTTTTGGTGATGGGGTCTTTAGAACTTTTCTTATTGAAGACAGTAAACCTAAGCTTTGGAAAATACAATATCAAAAATTGTCGCAAGATTTAAAAGTTATTGAAATAAATCCACCAAGCCAAAAAATACTTCTAACAGATATTAAAAAACTATTCCCATCAAAAGGTATTTTTATTGGCAAAATAATAGTCACTCGTGGTGAATCTCAGACGGGTTATGATTTCATTAAAGGAATTAAACCTACACGAATTTTATTAAAAATTGATTTTAATAAAAACAAATACGATACGTTACATAAAGGTGTTCGACTGACAACAAGCAATATTAAAGCTTCACATTCCTCTCATGCCAGTATTAAGCATTTAAATAGATTAGAAAGCGTATTAGCAAGAAAGAACTTAAGTAAAGATTTTTTTGATGCAATAATGATAGATGATAATGGAAATATTTGTGATTGTGCTAGATCGAGTTTATTTGTCAGATATGACCGTATTTTGTATACGTGCAATAACAAAAGCTTCGGTATTCATGGCGTCACAAAAAAAATTATTGAAGACAATATAAAAAAACTTAATTTAACGATTGATTACTCACCCATATCTCTTAATCAGCTTGAAAAGGCAGATGAAATTATTGTTTCTAATTCTATTGTCGGAGCGCTTCAAGTTTTAGGGTTTAAAAATAAAAAATGGAATAAGGGAACTATGGCGAAATCAATAATGAGCCTTTTGAATGAATCTGATTGATCTTAAACTTAAGTTTGCAAAGATCTCAAATACTGCATTTGTTTTTTTAAAAAAAAATAAACCAATTTTTATAGATCGTATAAAAAAAATAAAAAGTACTATCCCCATTAGTAAGAATTCTATTTCAGAAAAAAAACTTTTAGTGACGGGTATTTTGGCTGCTATATTTTTTTTATGGATACTAAGCTACCCTTTTATATCTCTTGATGTCGATAAAAAAAATGCATTCCTTGAAGTAAAAAAAGGTGACAACCTTACTCAAGTTGCAAATAAGCTTGTAAAAAAAAATATATTATCGAATATTTTTAGATTTAAACTATTAGCAAAGCTGAGTAATAGATCTGAAAGTATAAAAAGTGGGCATTACTATTTACATTATGATATTAGCCCCAATGAATTATTAACTCTTCTGGAAAATGGTGAAGGTGTTCTTTATCCAATTACATTTATCGAAGGGACTACATTGCAAGAAAACCTCGAAAAATTAAAAAATAATAAGCTACTTACAAATGTTGATTCTTATAATTCAATAAATAAATTAAAGATAAACTTAGGAATACAGGAAAAGTTACTCGAGGGACTATTTTTTCCTGATACGTATTATTTTTATGAAGGGACTCCTGGTATTGATATTCTCAAAGAATCTCATAAGCTGATGTTACAGAAGCTAAATAATGCTTGGAAGAATAAAACACCCAATCTCCCATATAAAAATAAGTATGAAGCCTTAATTGTGGCATCAATTATTGAAAAAGAGTTAGGCAGTAGAGATGAAGCAAGCCTCATAGCTGGAGTTTTTGTTAATCGCTTAAGGGTCGGCATGCCTCTTCAGAGTGATCCTACGGTCATATACGGTATGCAAGATCAATTTGAGGGCAACATTACAAAACAAGATCTTATGCGCGATACAATCTATAACACTTATACTCGTAATGGATTACCACCATCACCAATTTGTTTGCCTGGTTTTGATACAATTGAGGCTGCACTAAATCCAGCAGAAACTAACGCTTTTTATTTTGTTGCAAAAGGTGATAATAAAACACATCATTTTTCAAATACTTTAAAAGAACATAATAAGGCTGTAAGAAAATATCAAAGATGAGTAATTTAGGAAAATTTATTACCCTTGAGGGGGTAGACGGTGCTGGTAAAACCACACATATTGAATTTATAAAAAATTATCTTTCTGATTTAAATATTAATTATGTAATGACAAGAGAGCCGGGTGGAACCGCGCTAGGTGAAAAATTAAGAGATATTTTACTTCATGATGAGATGAACCCACAAACGGAAACAATGTTGATGTTTGCTGCAAGAAATGAACATATTGATAAAATAATACGCCCAAACCTTATAAAAGGCGCGGTAGTCATTAGTGACCGTTTTACAGATGCAACCTATGCCTATCAAGCAGGAGGTAAAGGTGTAAAAGATGAAAAAATTGATATCTTAAAAAAATGGGTTCAAGAGGACCTTAGGCCTGATCTAACTTTTTTATTTGATCTCCCTGTAGAAGTAAGTATCGAGAGATTAAATCAAACCAGAAAGCTTGATAAATTTGAGAGAGAGGATAAGAGTTTTCATAAGAAAATAAGAGAAAAATATTTAACCCTTGTTGAAGCATCCCCGGAAAGATTTTGTGTTCTAAATAGTGAGGCGTCGATTGAAAAAATTCAAAACCAAATTAAATTAAAGTTAGATGAGGTTATAGAATGAACCTCTATCCGTGGCAAGAAAAAGCTTGGGCAGAATTAAAACAAGCTAATGTTAAGCAGCACCATGCTAGTTTATTTATTGGGCCCTTAGGTTCTGGTTTAGAAAAGCTTGCAAACACATTTGCTACATCATTAATATGTAGAAATTTAACAGATACCAAGAAAGCTTGTGGTAAATGCCAAGATTGCCAATGGATATTAACCGAACACCCAAACCTTAAGGTTGTTAATAACGAAGCTGAAGAGGGCACCTCAAAAAATATATCTATTGAATCAATAAGAAATTTAAAGAAATTTTTTGAGCTTAGCTCACATATAATAGGTGGCAACAAAGTAATTTTAATTAATAATACAGAGAGTCTTACACTAAATGCTGCTAATGCATTACTGAAAATACTTGAGGAGCCACCCGAGAACTCTTACCTAATACTAACAGCTGATAACATATCAAGCTTATTGCCGACCATTGTGAGTAGGTGTGTAATAGTCCCAGCCCCAAGACCATCAAGAGAAGAAGCAGAATCTTTTCTAAAAGTAGAAGGATTTGAAAACCTTTCTTCACAATTACCTTTATTTAACAACCTGCCTCTAGACGTCATTGCCCAGCGAGGCAATAGTGATTTATTTACAATAATTATCAATGAATTTAAAAAAGGAAAAGATTTTGAATTAATGGCAATTGAACCAAAATGGTTAACAGGTCACTTTACCGAAACTATTTGTCTACTTCAAAAGTGGCTTTATGAGATTTTCTTATTTAAAATGACAACAAAATTTCATTTTTTTGAATCAAATAAAGAGAATATAAAGAAACTTTCTGACGCCGCAGACATCACAAAATTGTTGAATATGTTAAAGAGCATCAATAAAATTAAATTAATTTCAAATAAACCAATTAATAAGGACATTTCATTCGACAATCTTATGGTCGAATATAGAAATGTGTTTAAATAAATTATGTACATTGACTCACATTGCCATATAAATTTTCCAGAGCTAAATAAAAATATAGACAGCGTTTTATCTAATATGAAGGAAAAGTCAATTACTCATGCCTTATGCGTGAGTGTCACACTAGATAATTTCCAAAGTGTATTGAAGCTTGCTGAGGACCATAAACATATTTTCGCGTCCGTTGGAGTTCATCCAGACTATGAAGATATTGAGGAACCTGATATTAAAACACTTACCTCACTCGCTAATAATGATAAGGTTGTCGCAATTGGTGAAACAGGGCTAGACTATTTCCGCCTTACAGGAGACCTTTTATGGCAGAGGGAGCGATTTAGGACCCATATTAGAGCTGCTGTTGAATCAAAATTACCGTTAATAATTCATACAAGAAATGCGCGTGAAGACACAATTAAAATTATGAAGGAAGAAAAAGCTTCAAGTGCTAAAGGTGTAATGCATTGCTTCACTGAGACTTATGAAATGGCAAAGCAGGCAATTGAACAAGATTTTTATATTTCTTTCTCGGGCATCATTACGTTTAAAAATGCAGAGTCACTAAGAGAAACTGTCAAAAAAATTCCTTTAGATAGAATTTTAATTGAAACTGATTCGCCTTACCTAGCCCCTGTTCCAAATAGAGGAAAGCTTAATGAGCCAGCTAACGTTGTTTATGTTGCCCAAAAAATAGCTGAGATTAAAAACATTAGTATTGAGGAAGTTGCTGAGACGACGACTAAGAATTTCTTTTCATTGTTTTCAAAATGTCGGATCAGTTAACACTATTAGGGGTAGGAGCAAGTGCAGGCACGCCCGTTGTTGGGTGTGAGTGCAATACTTGCAAATCAACAAATAAGAAAAATTATAGAACACGATGCTCAAGTGTATTGTCACTTAAGAATGGTAAAAATATTCTAATTGATACAAGTCCAGATCTTCGCCTTCAATCATTAAGGGAAGGGCTTACATCTGTTGATGCAGTCTTATTTACTCATCATCATGCTGATCATTGCCATGGTATTGATGACTTAAGAGCATTTTGTCAGATTAACAAAAAGCAAATTCCACTTTACGGCAATCAATTCTCTATGGATGAATTGAATAAAAAATTTCAATATGCAATGGTTGAACCCAATGGATTTTGGGAAACTCCCATCCTTAAACCAAATGTCATAAATGAACCAATTGAGTTATTCGGTCAAAATATTAAGCCTATCCCCGTTTTTCATGGGAAATCTCTAATTAATGGTTATCGTCTTGGAAACATGGCATACCTAACTGATGTTTCTAAAATACCTGATTCTTCAATGGAACAACTTCAAAATCTAGATGTCTTACTGCTTGATTGTTTAAGAAATGAACCACATCCAACACATTTTTCTTATATGGAAAGTATAGATGTCGCTATGGAGTTAGGTGCTAAAAAAACATTTCTAATACACATGACACATGATCTCGAGTATGATGCATTATCAAAAAAACTGCCTGAATCCATTTATGTTGGATATGATGGTTTGAAAATTAACGTTAACTAGATTTAAAGGATTTTAATTATGTTTAACAATATGAAGTGCTTAACAGTATTTTTTGCTTTCTTTACTTTTACATTTAGTATTCAAGCTGAAGACAAACGCGTTTATTCAGAAAATGATTTCATAAATATTTTTAGTGGTAAACCAAAGGCACGATTTCTAAAGTATCTGGGTGAGCCAGCTGATAAACAGATTGCGATTAAGCCAAAAGATGCAAGTAAAGTAATATCAAGACCAACAGATAATAAGAATAAAAAGAAAGACAAGATGGAGATGTGGTACTACGCTAATGTTGTTGAGTATTCTCCGGGTAAAACTTACTTAAAAACAGAAATTACTTTTATTAATGACCGATGCCGAAGCATTAGTTTCTTTAACCAATAAAGTTTTCACATATAAAAAAACCACCCTAAGGTGGTTTTTTTATATCTAAATAAAATTTAGCCTAACTTTGAAGCCAACATTTCTGAAAGCTTAGCCATGATTGCACCACCAATAAATGAAATTACCATTAATACAAATGGATGACCCATGCTAATCTCGAGAACACTTCCACCATCCGAAGCAAGAACTGCTTCAAGAGCAATTAGTTCAGTTAGAAGCCAACCAAAAGTAGCAGCATAACCAAGCACGTTTGCTGGTATGTTATCAAGTTTCGGTACAGCGGTAAGGATATAAACAGTAATACCTACAGCAACTGGTGCAGCAAATTGACCTAAATAATCATCGATCAATGCTAAAAGAAAAACAGCGACAATAGCCATAAATGAACCAAAGATCGTTGCCATGATGGTTTTACCAAGTGCGTTTTTACCTACAGTAAAATAAGCACCCCAAGCAATAAAGCCTGCCCAAACTAGCGCTAAACCATTTAATGGCCCTGCCAATACCAACCAAGTCCACAAAACAGCAACTAAAGCAATACTAACTCCTAGAGCATTTTTCATAATTAAATTCCTCCTGTTGAATTTAAAATTTAAAAATTACTTTTGTTAATTAAAGAACTATTTATTGATTATTAAAATTTAATAAAAAATAAATTTTAATAACTTGTTTAGATATTCACACATCGCAATCAGGTTGTCAAACAAGCAAACTAGATTTGCTCTTTAAAAGTAAAACCACAATTGGCTATTGCAAATAAATTTGGCATTAAATTAAGTATTATTGTATTGTTACTTAATAACTTTTATTTAAATGTATTAATAAATAAATTTATAGCTGTAATTAAGAGATAGAGAAGAGATAAAGATTAATTAATTTTGTATACAGACAGTTCTATTTAGTTAACTTATATAGCTGAGGATCTTTAAATATGGACGATACAACAAATAAAGGAATTCAAACATTTCATGGAGGCTGTCCTCATGATTGCCCAGATACTTGCTCCATGGTTTATGAAGTTGAAGATGGAAAATTAAAGGGAGTTACAGGGAACAAAGACCATCCGATGACTCGAGGTGGTTTATGTGTCAAATTAAAAGATTACGAAAAGCGTCATTATCATCCAGATAGATTGTTATATCCAATGAAACGAGTTGGCCCAAAAGGTGAGAAAAAATTTGAGAGAATTTCATGGGATGAGGCATTATCGACAATTGTAGATAAATGGCAAAAGATTATCGAGGAAGATGGCCCTCAAGCAATTATGCCAAATAGCTACCTTGGCAACCAAGGGTTGGTTCACGGCCTCAATGGTGGAGATGCTTTCTTTGCTCGCTTGGGCGCAACCGTGACAGAAAGAACATTTTGTGGGGAAGGGTCTGCAACAGCATGGCTACTCACCCTTGGTCCTACTGCGGGAGTAGATCCAGAAAGTTTTATACATGCCAAATATATCATCGTGTGGGCATGCAACTCAGTTAGTACTAACTTACATCACTGGCATATTATTAAAGAAGCGCAAAAGAAAGGTGCCAAGGTGGTAGTTATTGATCCTTATGCATCAAAAACAGCTAAAGAGGCGGACTGGCATATTTGTCCTAAGCCAGGTACAGATGGTGCGTTAGCTATGGCAATGATGAATGTGATCATTGGTGAGGGTCTAGTTGATCAGGATTATGTTGATAATTATACGGTTGGTTTTTCGGAGCTTGCTGAAAAAGCAAAAGAAAGAACACCGGAATGGGCAGCTGAAATTACCGGAATATCTTCTGATGATATACGTAAATTTGCAAGAGAATATGCAAGCTCACAACCTTCAGCTATTAGAATTGGTGTAGCTCTGGAAAAAAGTTGGGGCGGTAGTCAGGCAATTAGAGCCGTTGCATCACTTCCTGCATTAACTGGTGCATGGCGTCATGTAGGCGGGGGTATCTTACAATTCCCAGTATGGGAACACCCCTACAAATTTGATGTTATCTGCAGACCTGACCTTATTCCAGAAGGAACACAGGTTGTGAATAATCTTCAATTAGGAAGGGTATTAACGGGCGAGCAAAAACTTAAGACGCCTATTAAGTCAATGATGTGTTGGAACACCAATCCTGTAACGCAATCAACTGAAACTGACAAGATAATAAAAGGCTTAAGTCGTGAGGATTTGTTTTTAGTCTCTGCTGATCATTTTATTACAGATACGGCTGCGTATGCTGATATCTTACTTCCAGCATCAATGGGGGCTGAAATGGAAGATATGATTTTATCTTGGGGACATTTGTACCTCACTTACAATGCAAAATGTGTCGAGTCGCCAGGAGAGGCTATCCCTAACAATGAAATCTTTAGAAGGCTTGCAAAGCGTCTTGGTTTTGAAGAGGATAATTTCAAATGGAACGATACAGAGTGTTTAGAAAATTATGTTGATTGGGATGCACCTGCATGCGAAGGAATTGATTTGGCTTATATGAAAAAGCATGGCTACGCACGACTTAATGTAGGTACAAAAGACAACCGCGCACCTCATAAAGAAGGCAATTTCCCCACCCCATCAGGGAAATGTGAGTTTAGATTAGTTGGAGCTAAAAATTTTGTAGCCGGCCCGTTCAGACAAATGTATGACGGCTTTCAGCCTGGACAAGATATTCCCGAACTGCCTGATTATGTTGCATCCAAGGAAACAGCATCTAGCAATCCAGAATTATTTAAAAAATTTCCATTAAATATTTTAGCACCAAAAAGTCATGGCTTTATCAATTCATGCTACGCAAATATAGATAATAAGCTGAAAGGTCAGGGGGAGCAGTTTGTTCTCATTAACCAAGTGGATGCAATGGATCGTGGTATTCAAGAGGGCGAAATGATAAGGATATTTAATGACAGAGGATCGTTTGATGCATTGGCTAAAATAACTTCGGATGTTGGTAAGGGAATTGTAGTTGCCACCTTAGGATATTGGAGGCAGCTAAACAATGGAACTGTGAACTCAGTTAGCTCAAGTGCTTTTGGTGATATGGGTAACGCTCAAACATCTCATGATTGCTTGGTTGAAGCAAGGGCAATATAAATAGACGCTAAGACAGGCATTATTAATCAATTAGAGTTAATCAATAGCTCTTTCGAAAAGTATTTAAAAAAAACATTACCGTTAAAAGACTCAGGCGATCTAGTTGAGTCTTTTAACGAATGTTCTTTTCCTATTGCAAGCCATGATTCAAATGGTTTATTTAATTATTTAAATAAAGCAGCGCTATCACTATTTAAAGTGTCTTTAGATCAAGTGATAGGCAAACCTACGACAATGACGGCTCCAGAATCAGAACAAAAAGAAAGAAATACGTTATTAAATCAAGTAAACTCCCATGGCTTTATAGAAAATTATAAGGGTGTTCGTGTCGCTTCAGATGGAAAGTTATTTCAGATTAAAGATGCCACTATTTGGAATATCGTTGATAAAGAATCAATCAAAATCGGACAAGCCGTTATCATATATAGATCAAATAAATTATGAAAAAAAATTCTCCTGCTAAAGTGTTATTCGCCAGTTTGGCAGGTACCACTATAGAATTTTTTGATTTTTATATTTATGCAAACGCAGCCGTCCTTGTATTCCCCTCACTTTTTTTTGCTGCATCAACCCAGTCAACAGAAATGCTCCAATCACTTGCAACATTTTCTGTTGCGTTCTTTGCTAGGCCATTAGGGTCGGCGTTCTTTGGACACTTTGGTGATCGTATCGGTAGAAAAACAACCTTAGTGGCTGCATTACTCACCATGGGTGTTTCAACTGTGGCGATTGGCTTACTCCCAACATATCAATCCATTGGTATTTTTGCACCTATTCTTTTGGTTATTTGTCGATTTGGTCAAGGCTTTGGGCTCGGTGGGGAGTGGGGCGGGGCAGTTTTATTGGCTGTAGAGAATGCACCGCCTGAAAAAAAAGCTTGGTATGGCATGTTTCCTCAGCTAGGCGCTCCAATTGGCCTGATCCTCTCAGGCGGTATTTTTCTATACTTATCGAGCACAATGACAGAGGCAGAATTCTTTGATTATGGCTGGAGAATACCCTTTCTCTTAAGTTCTGTACTTATATTAATTGGCCTTTATGTAAGGTTAACAATTCTCGAAACACCAGAATTTTTAAAGAACCAAAAGAATAAAAAAACCTTAGCTGTTCCATTTATCGAAGTATTTAAGAATCATAGAACACCCATGATTCTCGGCACATTTATTGCATTGGCAACGTTTGTTCTGTTTTACTTAATGACTGTGTATATTGCGAGTTGGGCGATTACAGATTTAAATATTAATCGTGATGATTTTTTAGGCAATCAAATTGAATCTGTTCTACTCTTTGCTGTATTTATTCCTATTTCAGCAGTACTTGCTGATCGCTATGGAAGAAAGTTAATTTTAATGGTGGCCTCACTCGGTATTATTTTATTTGGATTGCTGCTTGGCCCATTACTAAATACCAGCCTTCTTTTGACTCTTTCCATTGGCATGGCTTTAATGGGTTTTACCTATGGGCCCTTGGGAACAATGCTATCAGAGCTTTATCCGACGAATGTAAGGTATACGGGCTCATCTTTATCATTTAATTTTGCTGGCATTGTGGGAGCTTCATTTGCCCCATTTATTGCACTCTGGCTCTCGAGTAATTTTGGCGTGCATTATGTGGGTTATTACCTAGCACTTGCCGCTATAATATCTTTAATAGCTACATATCTATCTTCAAAAGCTAAGTAGGTTATATGCATAAATTTCTTGAGTTATATGAGTACGTCTTAAAACTAGCGAATCATGCAAAGGCCAAATATTATTTATTTTTTCTGAGTGTCGCAGAGTCATCCTTTTTCCCAATCCCTCCAGATGTAATGTTGTTACCCATGTGCTTATCAAACCCAAAAAAAGCATGGAAGTTTGCCTTTATTACAACGGTTGGGTCAGTTCTTGGGGGTATCATCGGTTACCTCATAGGTGTTTATGCGTTTGGATTTATTGAGCCTTATTTATATGATTGGGGGTATATGCCAGCCTATGAAAGGGCAGTCATGTGGTTCGAGGAATGGGGTTTTTGGGCTATATTTATTGCTGGATTTTCACCTATACCTTATAAAGTTTTTACGATCGCAGGAGGCGCTCTCTTAATGCCAATCCTGCCGTTTATCTTGGCTTCAATTATTGGGAGAGGCGCTAGATTTTACTTAGTTGCATTATTTGTCATTATGTTTGGAAAGCAGGCAGATGATTTAATCAGAAAGCACATGGGTAAACTAGTTTGGGGTATGGTTTTATTAATTATCTTTTTTCTTCTTATATTCAAGATATAAGATTGTTGTTCTGAATCATTAAGCGTAGGATTAAATATTAATTTTGTCTTGGATTAAACATGAAAATCTCTAAAGTTACGATTGCTTTTTTATTGCCTCTTTGTTTATTTTTAGGTGGCTGTGAATCAATCAAAAATATCACTGATCCGCTTGGAGACGATAAGAAAAAAAATAAAGATGCTAAAACTGAAACCAAAGATACTAATTCAGTTAAAGCAGATGAAATAAATTTATATTTTGTTAGACCGGCTGATGTATTAACTATTGGTCAGGATGTTGAGCTTTATCTAGATGATGATGAAGTAGGGGAGTTATCCTATAGCACAAAATTTCAAACGACAGTTAAACCTGGGACTTATGAATTAGCGACAAAAGTAGGGTGGAGCTTAAGTTTACCAGTTACAGGATTGGGTGGTGCGTGTAAGTTTGAAGGTGATTACAAGTTTACTGAAGAAAATTATTATTTTAAGATTGTTTTTGATCCCGGACTGCTTTGTGGGGAGCATGAAATTATCGGAATTTTAGAGTCTGAGTATTCAGATCTCGCAGCAGATATAGATTAATTGGTAGGGGATGCGAGGTTCGAACTCGCGACAAATTGATTAAGAGTCAACTGCTCTACCAACTGAGCTAATCCCCCAAAGCGTTAGGGACAAAGTAACTTAGTAAATGAATGAAGTCAATCTAACTCAACGAACGATCTTTATTGTGAGGAGGTAATTAAAACATCAAGGATTTGAGTGACTGATCGAGAAATGTTATCTGCAACATACCCACCTTCGAGCATATATAGTGTACGACCTTTTGCATATTCATCTGATATTTCTTGCAAGATTTCAGCAACTTCTTTATAGCCTTCGTCTGTGTAGTCTAGTTGACCTAAAAGATCTCCCTCGTGGGCATCAAAGCCTGCGGATACCAATACAAATTCAGGTTTAAATTGCTCCATTGCTGGTTTTAGTTTTGACTTAAATGCTTGGATAAGAGCTTTATTGCCACTTGCTTTTGGAAGGTCAACATTCAATGTAAAGCCTTTACCTTTTCCTGCTCCTATTTCATCAGGCCTTCCACTTCTTGGATAAAATGGATGCTGATGGACGCTAAAGTAAAAAACACTATCATCCTCGTAAAAGATATCTTGCGTTCCATTACCATGATGCACATCAAAATCTACAATTAGAATTCTTTTTAAATTATATTTTTTTTGTAAGTATCTTGCGACAACGGCAACGCTGTTATAAACACAAAAGCCCATCCCCATTGAGGCGGTTGCATGATGGCCTGGAGGCCTGACTAAGGCAAACGCAGTTGATATTGTGCCTGCCATTATTTGGTCTGCAGCTTCTAAACCTGCCCCGACAGCAAGTTTGGCAACAAGATTCGTATGTTTGGAAATAGGGGTATCACCCGTACTTAAATACGCCCTGCTATTATTTATTTGTGAAATCTGACGATCTACTAGCTCAATATATTCTTTGGTATGGACTAAATTTAATTCCTCAACTGTTGCTGCTTCAAAATTAGGCCAAATGGTATTTGATGAAATATGATCATTATTTTTAAGATCACGTATGACAGGAATTAAACGTTCTGGGTTTTCTGGATGATTTGGACCTGTGTCGTGCAACAGAAATCTTTCATCATAAAAAATTCCGACCTTTTTTTCATAGGCAAAGGCACTACTAATACTCATAAATAAAAAATTTAGAAGACAGAATATAAAGAAAGATTTTTTCATTAGAAGTAAATTATATAATCAACGAAAGTTAATTAAAATAAAATATATGTATAAAGCTCATATCTAACCTCTTATTTTTTTAAAAAAAGCATAAATTTTTTATATAGTATAATTTATCTTTACGCTCAGAGATCTACTTTTTGGTTAAAAAAGAAAAAGATAATTTGGCTGCTTTATTAGTTTTAATTGCCGATCATTACAAGATTAAAACAAATCAAAATCAACTCAAAGCGGGTTTGCCATTAGTTAATGAGCGACTTACTCCTGATCTTTTTATTCGTGCAGCATCAAAAGTTGGTTTATTTGCAAAATTAGCAACCCGTAGCCTGAGTAAAATATCATCACTTTTACTTCCAGCGATAATTAACCTCAAAAATGAGGACTGCCTTCTCTTAACAAAAATTGATATTAAAAATAATAGTGCACAAATTATTACTTCAGACAATATAAAAAAAACTATTAGCCTTCCTGAATTAGAGGAAATATATGACGGCACTATTTTTTTAATTTCTGATAATTACAAGTTTGATGCGAGGTCAGCAGAAACTCAAGAACAAAAAAATGATCATTGGTTTTGGGGAACAATAGCTTTATCTTGGAGAATTTATCGAGACGTTCTTATTGCTTCTTTATTAATCAATATATTTGCTTTAGTAGGTCCGCTTTTCACGATGAACGTTTATGATCGTGTCGTTCCGAACCAAGCAATTGATACGCTTTGGGTGTTGGCATCGGGTGTTTTTTTGGTTTATATATTTGACTTCATCATTAGGATGTTAAGAGGATATTTTGTTGATATTGCTGGAAAAAAATCTGATATTTTAATTTCTGCTAATATTTTTGAACGTGTCATGGGTATGAAGTTAGTTAATCGCCCAGTTTCAATCGGCGCATTCGCAAGCAATCTTAAAGATTTTGAAAGCATTCGCGATTTTATAACTTCCGCAACTATTTTATCTGTTATCGATTTACCTTTTGTTATTATTTTTTTATTAGTTATTGCATATGTTGGTAGTGCTTTAGTTTTTATTCCAATTGTAGCAATCATTCTTATTATACTTTATGGGTTTTTAATACAACCGATACTTAGAACATCAATTGAAAAAGCTTTTAAAGCATCCTCACAAAAGAATGCGACATTAATTGAGGGGCTTAATGGAATTGAAACTATTAAAACCTTAAGAATGGAAGGCGCTATGCAATCACGCTGGGAAAGATCAACCGCTTATATTTCTGAATGGAGTATTCGTTCAAAATTTATTTCTTCATCGGCAACTAATTTTTGTTTATTCATTCAACAAATAAGTATTGTAATTGTAATTATTTATGGGGTATACCTTATTGGAGCAGGAGAAGTTACTATGGGAGGGTTAATTGCAACTGTGTTGTTAACCTCGAGGGCGATAAGCCCTGTTTCGCAAGCCACTAATTTATCAACGCGTTTTTATCATGCTAAAGCAGCTTACAGCTCTCTTAATGGCATTATGAATCAACCGATTGAGCGTCAAAATAATAGTGATTATCTAAATCTTGATAAGATCAAAGGTGAGATTTCTTTTGAGGATGTAAGCTTTACCTATCCAAATGAAAAAGAATCGGTACTAAAAAATATTAATATTAAAATTAATGAAGGGGAGCGAATTGGCTTTTTAGGGAAAGTAGGATCAGGTAAATCTACAATTTTTAAATTGATATTAAAATTATATGATCCAGATCAGGGTATGGTTAAATTTGATGGATTGGATAGTAATCAAATAAACATTGATGAATTAAGAAAGCATATTGGCTATATTGACCAAAACCCAAATCTTTTTTTTGGGACTCTAAAAGATAATATTGTGAGCGGTTTTCCAGAAGCAAGTGATGATCAAATGTTAGCAGTCTCAAAACTTACAGGAGTGCATGCATTCGCATCCAATCACCCTTTAGGTTACAACATGCCTGTTGGAGAGCAAGGAGTAAAGCTCTCTGTAGGACAAAGGCAAAGTGTGGCAATTGCTAGAGCATTAATTGGACAAAGTCCAATTCTATTGCTTGATGAACCAACGAGCGCACTTGATAAAACAAATGAAAATCTGTTAAAAAATAATTTACTTAAATCTACATCTAATAAAACGCTTTTGCTTATTACCCACCGAACTTCAATGTTAGATATTGTTGATAGAATAATTGTTGTTGAGGGTGGAAGGGTTGTTGCCGACGGACCTAAAAAAGATATTATAAATTCATTAACTAAGTCAGCATCATGAAAAAAAATACACAAAAAGTCAGTAAATCAAACAACGAATTTGATATTTTATCAAAGCAAGATTTTGATTTTATTTCAAGTAAAAGTAGAGCAATATTACTTAAATCTCCGGCTGGAGCAAGAAATTTAATGATCATTATTGGCCTTTTTTTTATAACCTTGCTTGTATGGGCAAGCTTTGCTGAGACTGAAGAAATAACAACTGCTGAAGGACGGGTTGTTCCTGAAAAAAAATTACACTCACTTCAAAGTTTTGAGGGTGGTGTTGTTTCTGAGTTATTTGTAAATGTTGGACAGCTTGTTGAGGTGGATGCCCCTTTAATTAAAATTGACGCTACCCAGCAAAATTCTGACTTACAAGAGATAAAAAGACAATTAGACGTTCTGAACGCAAAGAAAGAGAGGCTGCAGGCAGAGCTGGGAGGTAGACCGCTAAATTTTTCACCTAATCTTAAAATATCCATCCCTAAACTCCTCGAGAAAGAGGAGGAATTGTACAAATCAAGGACAAGGCAGTATTTAGCAAACAAGAATTATTATGATGAAAAAATTAATGAAGTAAATAGTACTAAAAAATATACGGGTAAATCACTTATATTAGCTAAAAAAGAATTAGATGCGACCAAGCCTTTATTAAAAGATAGGGCTGTTTCTGAAGTGGAAGTTCTAAAACTTGAAAGCTCATACAATGATTTGAAAAGTAAGTATGCTTCTATTTTAATTGATATTAAGGCATTAACATCTCAACGAGACGAAAAATTATTAGCTTATAGGAATGAAACACAAGAAGAATTAAGTGATGTCATAGGTAATATTAAAATTATTTCTCCTTCACAGGTGGGTGCAGAAGATAGGGTATCAAGAGCAATAATTAGATCACCAATAAATGGCATTGTACAAAGAATTATTTCAGCAACGATTGGTTCATTTGTTCAGGCTGGAGAGGATATTATTGAAATACTTCCCCTTGAGGATACATTATTAATTGAGGCGAAAGTCAAACCTACAGATATTGGTTTTATTGAAGAAGGACAAAAGGCAACGGTAAAATTTTCAGCCTTTGATTTTACAATTTATGGCGGTTTGGAAGGCGAGCTAATACACATCAGTCCTGATGCGATCGTCGAGAAAAATGGTAACTCTGTTGAAACCTTTTATCTCATTAAAGTAAAAACAGATAAAAATTATTTGGGATCAATCAACAAGCCTCTAAAAATTATTCCAGGTATGGAATCTGAGGTTGATATATTGACAGGAAAGAAGACTATCTTAAGCTTTTTGTTAAAGCCTGTTTTAAGAGCAAAATATAGTTCCTTACGCGAAAGATAAAAAAAATTCAAGTTTTTTTATGTATCAATTCATATACTTAACGTTTCTTTATCATATATAATTTAAAGTTAATTTATTTTTTCTAAATTGAATAGAAAGCCTTTCAATCTAGAAGTCTTTATATGATAAAAAATATTAAACACAAACAAATATTGATAGCTGTCGTATTAACGAGTGCACTCCTTGTTACCATTGCTTCCTTATCCTATTTGATTTCAAAAAATCATGAGGCGATTAGTAGTTTTTTTGGTAACCAGAAAAAGAATGACATTGCCCTGCTTGAAGAAAAAATTGAAAATCTCCAAAGTAATGAAAATAAGAAAGCCGAGCATGTTGTTAGATTACTTGAGGAGAATACTAAGGAACTAGCACTGCTTAATAAAAAGTATGCTGAGGATCAGGCTAGGAATGACAAAAAATTTAAGGAAATTGACAAACTTAAAAGAAAAAAAATAGCAGGCAAGAAGACCGTCATAGCACCTCAAAAAGTTGTGACTGATGAGGCAGAGGAAATAATTTTATCCGATCTGTCAGATGATAAAAGTAGCTTGCCTGATCAAAATGAAGATTTAAATTTCTCGGTTAACGCCGAATCTATTGAAAAAGAATTTCTTAAGTTCACCTCGTTTGTTGAAAAAGATATTGAGTCTGGACAGAGCTTGGGTGACTTAGTGTCTGTCATTAATGATGCATCACAATTTAACCCCGAAGTCATTAAAAAGGGTTATGACGTTGAATCATTAAGAAGTTCGATCGCGGTCGCAGAAAGCGCTAATTATCCTACAGTTGATTTTTCTGGAAGAGCAGGCCAGGAAGTCAATTGGAAAGAAGCTCAATCACAAGATACAAATAAGAGCTATAGAAGGGATGAGTTTAGCATTGTTGGAAAGCAAAATTTATTTGATGGGGGCTTAGCAGATGCTGAAATTAATCGAACAAAAGCAGGCTTTCAGTCGGGTGTTTATCAATTAAAACAAATCAAACAAGACATTGCGCTCCGTGCAGCATTTGTTTATCTAGACCTTATTAGGTTCAGGGAAGTTTTAGATCAGGCAGGGTTGTTCGTTAAGTCAACATTTCAATCTGCCTCCATAGCAAAGCTGAGATATGACCGTCGTGTTTCTGATGCTTCAGAATTTCAACAAATTAATGGACGATTAGAAAATAGCAAAGCAAATTTTATATCTGCTTTTAATAACTATGAAGATAGCAGATCAAGATTTAAAGCGGTCGTTGGTTACTTGCCGTCATTCGATTTCTCAACAAAAGAAATTAATCTAGATTTAATTGACCAAGCTATGATTCCCGAATCGATCAATAACATGGTGGATGTGTCTATTGTAAAACATCCCACTATGCTGTCAGCTACTCAAGATATTGCTGAAGCTAAATATCAATACGAAAGAACAGCTGCTGAAAGTTCACCAATTGTTGACCTGGAGCTAACTGGCACTAGAACAGATAATGAATATTATGGTGGATCAGGAACCTCTGACCGTAGATTCGGTAATGCTATGTTGACTCTAAAATACAATATTTTTGATGGCGGTAGGGTTAAATCAAAAAAATCTGAAATGTTCCAGTTAGTTAAATCTTCTGAAGCTTTATATGAGCAAAAAAAGAGGGAAGTTGAGGACAGTTCACGATTAGCTTGGCGATCTTATGTTTCGTTGCTAAGGCAACTCATTCCACTCCAAAAAGAATTAGAATCGGCTAAGATAACAGATGCGGTATACGTTAAACAATTTAGTGTTGGCCGAACTGAATTGATTGACGTAGCAGATAAAAAAGAAATTTTATTTGAAACGGCTATTATCAATATTTCTACTAAATATGATTTTTTGTATTCTGGATTTAGGGTGCTTCATGCTTGCGGAGATATTCTAGAGATAGCAGATAGCCAAAAACCAAAGGAAGAGATATGCAAGTAACCTTTTATATTTTCAATCTACTTTTTCTTAGTAAAGATTTAAAAAATCTTAAATTAAAAAATATTAATTATTTGATAAATTAACTATGGCTGAAACGATTCTAATTAATGAAGAGCAACCAACATTAACTATCAACGAAGTTAAGTCGGGTGCTAATGAGAACGAAATACTTGTTGATGTATCCCTAGATCAAGCCAGTGATTTATCAGTTTCAACTTCTTTTTTGCTAATGATTAATGGTGAAAGTGAGGAGTCTTCTGAAAAAATAGAAGGTAAGATTTCATTTGATAAAGGGGAGACTACAAAAACAATAGTTATAAAATTACCCTCAACATCTTTATCATTGGAAGATATTAGTATTTCCGTTCATAGCCCTGAAAATACGAACTTAACATCTAAGGGCACAATCATTAAGTCAGAAATTTCATCAACAACAAATGAAACCATCAGTAGGGCATCACCACTAAAATCTGGCGAAGTCAGTAAGGTCTATTTTTTCAATCTTCAAGATACTTCACAAAATACTTTCAAGCCGACTGAATCCATTGTAGACACTGTTATCAATTTACCTTTGAGTGGAAAAGAAAAAAGAGCTGCGAGAAGGCTTCAAAAAACTTTAAATGAGGGCGGGATTGATAGTCAAGACTCACAAGGTAATTTAATTAAAATACAACAAGTAGATTTAAAAATAAATGAGGCACCTGCCAATCTTGGAGATTCTCAAAGTAGTGAAGTTGTTGCCAATCCTAAGAGATCGGCAAGACGTTTAGCTCGAGCTTTAAGAAGAGCAGAAAAAGCATCGAGGAATGAAATAAATGAAACCAATAATGATTCTAATCAAAATAATAACCAGGGTAAAGTTGATTTAACATCACTTTTAGTTTCAAGAGAAGCTAAAGAGGTTCTCCCAAGCACAGATTTCAAGACCGCCCCTAGGACAGAAACAGTCTCATCATTTGGCATGAACCAAATGATGAGCCAAATGGATCTTAGAGTCGCTAAGACTGCAAAAATAAAGGCAGTGAAGCATTTTAAACCAAAAATTTCTATTGATGATGTCACCTCTACAGATGAAACAGGGAGTCAAGTTTTTACCGTCACCCTCAATAAGGTAACGACTGGTACTGTTTTTGTAGATTATAAAACAGTTGATATTACGGCACTGGAGAATGAAGATTATACGCCTGTCACAGGAACATTAACCTTTGCCCCTGGTACAGTTTCTCAAACGATTACCGTACCAATCATTGAAGATACGCTGGATGAGATGAGTGAGAACCTAAAGGTGGTTCTCTCTAACCCTCTAGGGGGTAAAATTAAGGATGGAACAGGCCTAATGACCATCACTGACGATGATGGTATTTCAGTTTCTCCATCAAATGTCACCGTCACAGAAGAGGCTTCAAACTCAACAATAACAATGACAATGGTCCTCGGCCAACCATCAGAAAATGTAGTGACTGTTGATTGGGAAACGGCAGATAGAGAATGCGGGTGTGCCACAAATGCCTATGCGGGATTAGATTACACTGCGGCTTCAGGTACAGTTACTTTTTCAGCTGGGGAAACGTCTCAGACTTTTACAATTCCACTCTTAGCTGACGTATTAAGTGAGACAACTGAAAAGTTTAATATTGATTTATCCAATCCTACGGGTGGGGCTATTATTGATGTTCCGAGAGCAACAGTTACTATTGTAGATAATGATAACCCTCCATCCTTAACAATAAATAACGTCACTCAGGCTGAAGACGCTGGCAATGCGACATTTACCGTCACCTTATCAGCGGTCTCGGGTCAAGATACTAAAGTTGTATACAATGTTCCAAGTGGCACCGCCACCTCTGGTGATGATTTCACAGCAACTTCAGGAATTTTAACAATTCTTGCCGGTAACCTTACGGGTACGATTAGTGTCCCAGTTCTTAATGATAATTTAAATGAAGTTGATGAAACAGCAACTGTAACTCTATCCAGCCCAGAAGGGGCAACAATTAGTGATGGAACAGGGACTCTGACCATTACTAATGATGACACAGAGCCTACATTATCCATTAATGATGTGTCTTATACCTGTCTCTTATACACATCTGACGCTGCCGACGAATAGAGAGGTGTAG
>CAJXQA010000011.1 GCA_913058475.1 uncultured Nitrosomonadales bacterium | reverse complement strand
TGCCTTCTTAGCTGCAGGTACTTTTTCCTCAGTAGCTTCTTTCTTAGCTGCAGGTGCCTTCTTAGCTGCAGGTACTTTTTCCTCAGTAGCTTCTTTCTTAGCTGCAGGTACTTTTTCCTCAGATTCAGGCTTAGCCTTATTTTGATTATCTCCAAGAAGTGACTTAGACTTTTCTTCACTCATCATTGGTGACTCAGAAGTAACAGCAGTCTTTTTAGAAACAACAAGATGCCTAATAACCGCATCATTAAACTTAAAATTATGCTCTAATTCTGCTAAAGATTCTAAGGTACATTCAATGTTCATAAGCACATAGTGAGCTTTATGAATTTTTTGAATTGGATAAGAAAGTTGCCTTCTTCCCCAATCTTCCAATCGATGTATATTGCCTTTGTTGGCGGTGACAGATTTTTGAATTCTTTCGATCATTGATGGCACTTGTTCACTTTGATCAGGATGAACAATAAAAACGATTTCGTAATGTCGCATGTATGCTCCTCGTGGTTTATAGCTTCCAACTTATGTTGTAAAGCAAGGATAAATGGGAGCTAATTATATTGTTATAATTGTTTTAAATCAATGTATTTGCTTAATTAATTTTATCTTGAATATTAGCCCCATAAATTTTTTCTTTCAAAAATTTTATTAAATCACGCGTATTAGCAGCTTTCTCAAACTCAAGATTCCTCGCAGATGATTGCATAGCTTTTTCAAGTTTGCCAATTTCTTTGATTATCTGAGGCTCGGTAAAATCTTCGTATTTACGGTGTGATTTTGATTGAGCCTTTTGCTTTTTAAACTCTTCTTCATCCTGAATGCTTTCGATAATATCCTTGACTTTTTTAGTGATGCCAACAGGGGTAATATTATTATCTTTGTTAAATTTAAGCTGTTTTTTTCTTCGTCTGCTTGTCTCGTCAATTGCCGCCTGCATACTTCTAGTAATTTTATTGGCATAAAATATCACTCTTCCATTTAAATTCCTTGCAGCTCTTCCTGCTGTTTGAATAAGTGATCTTTCGGACCTCAAAAAACCTTCTTTATCAGCATCTAATATCGCTACAAGAGATACTTCAGGAATATCTAGCCCTTCTCTCAATAAATTAATACCCACGACAACATCAAACTTACCTAACCTTAAATCCCTTATAATTTCTACTCTTTCAACCGTATCGATTTCAGAATGAAGATATCTAACCTTTATGGAATGCTCCGTTAAATAATCCGTAAGGTCCTCTGCCATTCTTTTGGTAAGGGTTGTTATCAGAACCCTTTCATTTAATTCGACTCTCAATTTTATTTCACTTAGAACATCATCTACCTGAGTGTCAGCAGGTTTAATTTGAATTTCAGGATCTATTAAACCAGTTGGCCTTGCAACCTGCTCAACAATAATTGGAGAATGTTTATCTTCATAATCTGAAGGTGTTGCAGATACAAATATACATTGAGGCATAATCGCTTCGAATTCATGAAACTTTAATGGACGATTATCATGGGCTGATGGCAACCTAAAACCATAATCAACCAAATTGTTTTTTCTTGCACGGTCTCCCTTTGACATTCCTCCAATTTGAGGGACCGTAACGTGGCTCTCGTCAATGATCATTAATGCATTCTTTGGTAGGTAATTTAGTAAAGTGGGTGCTGGATCACCCGCTTGCCTGCCTGACAAGTGCCTAGAATAATTTTCAATACCCTTACAAAAGCCAATTTCATTTAACATTTCTAAGTCAAACTTTGTTCGCTGTTCTATTCTTTGAGCTTCAAGAAGCTTACCCTGGGAAGTGTATTCTTTTACCCTATCTACCAATTCTATTTTAATTCTCTCGATTGCCTTCAGTGTTGTTTCTCTAGGTGTCACATAATGGCTTGAAGGATATATTGTAAATCTTTTTAATTTGTCAAAAAGTTGTCCAGTTAAAGGGTCAAACGCTGTAATAGATTCTATTAAATCGTCGAACAAAGTGATTCTAATTGCTGTTTCTGAATTTTCCGCAGGAAAAATATCTATCACATCCCCCCTAACCCTAAAACAGCCTCTTGAGAAATCAAAATCATTTCTATCGTATTGCATAGAAACTAAACGTAAAATAATATTTCTTTGAAGAATTTTCTCATCAACTTGAATGTGAAGAACCATGCCATGATAATCAACAGGATCTCCAATACCATAGATAGCAGATACTGTTGCAACAATAATTGAATCATCTCTTTCTAATAAGGATTTCGTTGCTGATAAACGCATTTGTTCTATGTGGTCATTAATACTTGAATCTTTTTCAATAAAAACATCTCGCCCTGGGACATATGCCTCAGGCTGGTAATAATCGTAGTATGAAACAAAATATTCAACAGCATTCTGTGGGAAAAAATCTCTAAACTCTGAATAAAGTTGAGCTGCTAGTGTCTTGTTGGGGGCCATCACAATTGATGGTTTTCCTGTTTGTGCAATAACATTTGCAATTGTAAATGTTTTACCTGAGCCTGTAACGCCCAATAAGGTTTGAAATTTCTCATTGTTATTAACACCCTCAACTAATTTTTTAATTGCGTTTGGTTGGTCCCCAGCTGGCTTAAAAAGCTGATTAAGAACAAATGGGCTATTAGGGAATGTTAAATTCAAAATATCACTTTTTTTAAAAAATTATTATATTAGTATGAGAACTTTAGTAAATACTTTCAGTCTCTACAAGTAATATTTATTAACAGGAAAATTTAAATGTTCAGACTTCTTATAGCAATACTAACACTAGCCACTTCTTTTACAACTGTCGCATTTGATCGAGAGAACCTTTTGAAAGCATGGTCATCAAGTGTAGTTATTAGAGGTTATACGGAAGATGGTTTGGCCTACGGATCAGGTGTAGTAGTTGCTAAGGATAAAGTTATAACAAATTGTCATGTATTAAGAAAAACCAAGTCTCCTTGGGTTTCTTTTGGTGAAACAAGTTTTTCGGTTACCGGAGTGCAAGCAGATAGGTGGCATGACTTATGTCTTCTATCAGTCTTTAATCTCCCAGTTGAGCCTGTTCCCTTAGGTGATAGTAGAAACCTTAAAAAAGGTCAAGAAATAGTTGGAATTGGTCATTCTGGTGGAGCTCCCGTCGCACTTACTACTGGCGGAAATATTATTGCAACATACGATTTTGAAGGTGAGAATATAATATTAAGTTCTGCAAAATTTAGAATGGGAGCTAGTGGAAGTGGTTTATTTGATCTGAAGGGTAACCTTATTGGAATAAATACCTTTAAAACCACTGGTTACGGAAATTACTACTCTTTACCTGCGGCATGGATAAAAGCTCTAATGAACAAGGAAATAGAAACTGTTTTCCCTATTAATGGTAAAGCGCTTTGGGAAGAAGATGAAGATAAGAAACCATATTTTTTAAAAATCGCAATCCCAAAAACAAAAAAAAATTGGGCAGAGCTTAAGCTTGTAACCGAAAAGTGGGTTAAAGATGAACCTACTAACACAGAGGCATGGTATGAACTCGGTTATGCGAATGAGAAGCTAGGTAAAGTTGAGGATGCACTAGTTGCTTACGATAAAGCATTAGAGATTGATCAAAATAATTCTGATGCACTTTTAAGAGAGGGTGTTATCTATAAAAATAAAGGTGATACTAATACGGTTGCAAAAATACAATCAACGTTAGACGATGTCGACCCAAACAAGGCATGGATTTTAAAAAATAATAAGTATTAAATTACAAACAAATATTTTATCTAAAAGATTTTTAAAGTAAAATCATAATATCTTTTATTAATACATGGATTATTTTGTGATTAAGTCACCCCTTTCAAAGTGTATGGGTCGAATTAAAGAGTCACCCACACTCGCAATCACTGCCAAAGCACTTAAATTAAAATCAGAAGGCAAGGACATTATAGGATTAGCCGCAGGCGAACCTGATTTTGATACACCAGATTTTATTAAGAATGCAGCTATTGCAGCTATAGAGTCAGGATTTACTAAATATACTGCAGCCACGGGAACCCCAAGCTTAAAAAAAGCGATTGTAGCGAAGTTAGAAAGAGAGAATAATTTAATCTACGACATAAACGAGGTAATCGTTGGGACTGGGGGTAAGCAATGCATTTTTAATTTGTGTCTTGCTATTCTTGATCATGGAGACGAGGTTATCATTCCAGCACCTTATTGGGTTTCTTACACTGATATTGCCGAACTCACGGGAGCAAAGTCTGTTGTAGTTTCTTGTGGGATTGAACAAGAATTTAAGGTGCTGCCATCACAACTAGAAGAAGCTATTTCTGAAAATACAAAATTAGTTTTAATTAATTCGCCATCAAACCCAACTGGGTCTGTCTACTCCAGAGATGAGCTAAAAGAATTAGCAAAAGTTTTACTAAATTATCCAAATATTTTAATAGGCACTGATGATATTTATGAAAAAATTAACCTAAATGATGAGCCTTTTTATAATATTGTTATGGTTGAGCCAAAACTTAAAGATAGAACAATTATTTTAAGTGGTGTTTCGAAAGCCTATGCTATGACCGGCTGGAGGATTGGTTACGCAGCAGGGCCTGCAGTTATAATTAAAGCTATGGGAATCTTGCAATCACAATCTACATCAAATCCAACATCAATATCACAAGTTGCTGCAGAAGCTGCCCTCAATAGTGATCAATCATGTATTACGCCAATGGTAGATGCTTTTAAAGAGAGGCATCGCTTTGTTGTAAATGCTTTTAATGAGATTAAGGGTATAAAGTGCATTGATGCAAAAGGCGCCTTTTACTCTTTCCCTTATGCACAAGAAGCTATAAATAAATTATTCAATGATGGTAAGCTAAAAGAAAATAATGATATTGCTTTTTCTGAGTATCTTCTCGAGACCAAAGGTGTTGCTGTTGTTCCAGGAACAGCATTTGGTGCCCCTAACTACTTCAGAATATCTTTTGCGACATCATTGGATAATTTAAAAAAAGCACTTAAACGCATTAAAGAAGCAATTGAAGACTAGATTCAATTTAAAAGCTTTGTTAAAATGCTCGCAACAAAAAAGTTTATTCCTCAATAGCTCAGTTGGTAGAGCACATGACTGTTAATCATGTTGTCCCTGGTTCGAGCCCAGGTTGAGGAGCCAAATAGAACGAGGGTTTCATTATGAAACCCTTTTTTTATTTAACATTAAGATTTCTGGCGATTAATTTCATACATACAAATTCCTGAAGCAACGCTGACATTTAAACTTTCAACTTGTCCCAACATTGGAATTGAAAAGATATCGTCACATAATTCCTTGGTTAGGCGTCGCATCCCTTTACCTTCTGACCCCATAACCAAAGCAATAGAACCTTTAAAGTTAATTTTATGAAGAGGTTTTTTAGCTTCATCATCAGTCCCATAAACAAAGATATTTGAATCCTTAAGATATCGAATTGTTCTAGCCAAATTCGTTACGACAACGAAGGGAACAGATTCAGCCCCCCCGCAAGCAACCTTTCTTACAGTGGCATTTAATCCAACAGCATTATCTTTTGGGCAAATTAAAGCATCAGCGCCCATCGCATCAGCAACTCTAAAACAAGCACCTAAATTATGAGGATCCACTATTCCATCTAGTATTAAAAATAAAAAAGTTTTACCGTAATTTTCCTCAATAATGTCTTCTATGGTTACATACTGATCTTGAATTTCTCTAACGATTGCCACCACGCCCTGGTGGTTATGGCTTGCAACCATTCCATCAAGTCTATCCTTAGTTGATAAATGAAATTTTATGCCATTAATTTTAATCAACTTTGTTAAATCATTTACCCTCCCATCTGACCTTGCTTCATCAATAAATATTTCCTTAACTGCTAGAGGGTCTAATCTTATTTGAGAGGTAATTGAATGAAATCCATATAGCTTCTTTTCGTTACTCATTTTTTATTTCGTCGTTTATTTTTTTTATTGATTTTTTCAGATTTAATAAATGATTTTTTGAATGTTTTTGAAGGTTTCTTGAGTGAGCCTATCAAAGCTAAATCAATTTTTATTGAATCCAAATCAACTCTAATCACTTTCACCTCAATGCGATCACCTAAGCGATAAGTTAAATTAGTTTTTTCACCTACCATCGAATGCCTAGCTTTATCGAATGTAAAGTAATCATTACCCAATTCAGTAACGTGTAATAGTCCCTCGATAAATATATCATCAAGCTCCATAAATAAACCAAAGCCAGTAACACCTGCCACAGTCGCCCAAAAGCTTTGTCCTACCTTATCTTGCATAAAGTAACATTTCAACCAAGACTCAACGTCTCTAGTAGCTTCGTCAGCTGTTCTCTCTGTAGTTGAACAATGCAATACTGTAGCCTCGATATTTTTAATACTTGGTGCTTTACCGTTTAGTTGCGACTTAATTGCTCGATGAACCATTAGATCTGGGTACCTTCTGATGGGAGAGGTGAAGTGGGTATATGCTGAATAAGCAAGGCCAAAATGTCCTAGGTTTTTATTACTATAAGCTGCTTGCCGCATTGATCTCAGTAAAACTGTTTGCAACAAATGCGAATCTGGTCGATTAGCAATCTTTTTAAGGATTTCTCCATAGTCCTTAACTGTAGGTTCCGAGCCACCTCCCAAAGTAAGACCAAAATCAAGTAAAAAATCTCTTAGATTAGTTAACTTTTCTTCTGAGGGTGTCTCATGATTTCTATATATGCCATCGCCAGGGTTATCCAATAGATAATTTGCCGCACATACATTTGCAGATAACATGCACTCTTCTATGATTCGATGCGCCTCGTTTCTATATATAGGCTTTATATGATCAATTTTTCCATTATCATTGAATACGATTGAAGTCTCAGTTGAATCAAAATCGATTGCCCCCCTTTTCTCTCTTTTTTTTATTAATAGTTTAAATAAACTCTGTAAATTTACTAAATCCTCATATGATTTTTGATATTCTTTTTTTAATGCCTGGTCGTCATGATTTAAGATTTTATCTACAATCGTATAGGTGAGCCTTGCTTTTGAGTTCATCACAGAAGGGTAAAATTTGTAGTTTGTAATGTCCCCCTTTAAATCAAAAGTCATATCGCAGACCATACACAAACGATCAACGTTAGGGTTTAGCGAACAAAGACCGTTTGAAAGCGCTTCAGGTAGCATGGGTATCACACGTCTTGGGAAGTAAACCGAGTTACCTCTTTCCACTGCAGCCTCATTTAATTTTGAGATCTCTCTGACATAATTACTAACATCAGCAATTGCAACAACTAACCGCCAACTATCTTTTTTTTGTTCAGCGTAGACTGCATCATCAAAATCTCTTGCTGTCTCTCCATCAATGGTTACTAAAGGTAAATCTCTTATATCAACCCGGCCTTTAAAGTCTTTTTCATTTACTTTTTGATCAAATGACTCTGCCTCATCAATAACTTCTTTCGTGAATTCATAGGGTAAATTATGCTTTCTCAGGGCAATTTCTATTTCAATGCCGCTATCAGAATAATTTCCGAGAATATTTATTACCTTACCCATAGGTTTACTTCTAAAGCTAGGTTGCGTTGTTATCTCAACTTCAACTATGTCACCTGTTTTTGCATTGAGATCTAAATCATATGGAATTAGAATATCTTGGCTGATTCTTTTATCTTCTGCCGAAACCACTGTTACACCTTGCCCTTGAATAACTCTTCCCACTAAAACTTTATTAACCCGTTCTAGCACCTCAACTATTTTTCCCTCAAGCCTACCTCTTCTATCTTGACCAGTTACTTGAACCATGACTCGATCTTTATTAAACACCTGAGACATTTCTTTTGGAGATAAAAAAACATCATCCATTTCTTCGTCATCTGGTATCAAAAAACCATAACCATCTGGATGTCCCATCACCCGACCTGAGCTTAAATTTATTTTTTTTGCAATGCAAAGAACATCTTTACGATTAATTAAGACTTGCCCTTGTCGCTCCATTGCTCTAATTCTTTTTTCAAAAAAGATAATTTCGTCGTCTTGAATCTCTAAAATTTTTATCAAGTCTAACTTTTTAACAGGTACTCCATGTTCTTCCATCACTTGTAGGATTAGCTCTCTACTTGGTATTGGGTTTTCATACAGCTCAGATTCGCGGACTGATTGAGGGTCACTTCTTCTAGTTTGTTTCTTATTTTTCATTAAATGAATAAAGATTGGGGAGGTTTCGCCCACCATCCTTAAAGTCTAATCCAAAACCATAAACATAGTTATTAGGAACTTCTAAGCCTACAAAATCTGCACGCGTTGATTTTTCTTTATTGATTTTTTTATCGAATAAAACAGCTGTCACTATTGATCTTGCTCCTATAGATTTAAATTCATTTTTAATATTCAGAAGTGTAATTCCCTCATCAAGAATATCATCCAGAACCAGTATATCCTTATTTTTAATAGCACTATTATTTGGCTTATAAATCCAACTACAATCTTTTGTTCCTATGTTTTGATGGTATCGAGTCACATGGATATAATCAACATTTGTATTAAATGAAAGCTGAGGAATAAGGCAACCTGCAAAAGGAATCGCTCCTTTCATTACTGGTAGAACAGTTACATTGTCTTTCATATCTCCAAAATATTCGTTGATTGCATCTGCAATATTTGCGATGCCAACTTTAATTTCATCGCTTGAGTATAGAATTTCTGAATCATTAACTATTTCCTCAATCTTCATAATAAGTCTTTAATAAACCCCTTCAATTTATTAGCATTCTCTCTATCCTTTAGAGCAAAGGCAATATTTGCTTTTGTAAAGCCTAATTTGGTTCCGCAATCATATCTAGTTCCATCAAATTCATAGCTATAAATAGGACTTGTTTCTAATAGTAATTTGATGGCATCCGTTAATTGAATTTCATTATCAACACCCACTGATATTTTTTCAAGTAAAGAAAATATCTTATTACAAAAAATATACCTCCCTACAACACCAAAGTTTGAGGGAGCATTTTCTGGAGAGGGTTTTTCAACTATATTAGTGATTTTAATAAGATTTTCCCCACCCTCCTTAAATTCAATAATCCCATAATTTACTGACTCTGATTTTTTAATTTTTTGTACCGAAATGATTGATGAATTTTTATCTTGATAGTGCTCTATCATTTGTTTAAGGACACCTGATTTAGCATCAATAAGATCGTCAGCTAACACGACTGCAAATGGATCTTCACCCACAGCTTCTTTTGCTTGAAGTATCGCATGGCCAAGACCTAAAGGCTCATCTTGAATAATATATTGACAAGAAACGTGATCAGGAATGATTCTATGCATTTGTGATATAAAGATTTTTTTATCTTTAGTTAAATTTGAAATATTCAAGTCAGGCTTAAAATCAAAATGATCCGTGATAGCTCTTTTTGTATCTCCAGTAATAAAAATTAATTCATTAAAGCCAGCGTCTATTGCTTCTTCAACAGCATACTGAATTAATGGCTTATCAATAATTGGTAACATTTCTTTTGGGATGGCCTTGGTTGCAGGCAAAAACCTTGAGCCTAAACCAGCCACTGGAAATACTACTTTTTTTAAATTCATATTTTACAAAGTTTTTAAGTTATTTACAGATGCAATTATGCTTGAAAAAAGATAATTTAATCTAATTTATTCCAGTTTGCTTTCTTAATGATATCTTCCTGTCTTTCAGAAACCCAAACTTCACCTTTATCAGAAATCTCTTTCTTCCAAAATGGTGCGTCTGTTTTTAAAAAATCAATAATAAATTCACATGCCTTAAAAGCATTTGACCTGTGTCTACTAGAAACAATTACTCCTACTATTATATCCTTAGGTAAAAGCTTCCCTACTCTATGAATGATGGTTGTTTGTTCAATATCCCAATGGCTTTTCGCTTTTTGTACAATACTTTCAAGAGCTTTTTCAGTCATGCCAGGATAATGCTCAAGCTCCATATACTTTAATTGCTTCTCTTTTGAAAACTCCCTAACATAACCACTAAAACTTACTACCGCCCCAACATTATCTTTTTCTGATAACTCTAAAATCAATTTTGAAATAGAAAAGCTATCCTCTTGAATAATGATGGTCACTTATCCGCCCGTTATTGGTGGAAAAATTGCAAGCTCATCCCCCTCAAAGATAGGGTCCTTCCATGAAGATAGATCTTGGTTGATAGCCACCTTATACAATATTTTATCTTCAAATAACTTAATCCACTCACCGCCGATCTGTTTACTCATTATTAATAAAAACTCTTCTGGAGTTCTAACTTCCTTCGAAAGGGTAAATTCTTTTTGACTAAATCCAAATTGCTCCCTTAGATTAGCAAAAAATAAAAGTTTAAGATTCATTGTCTTTGCTAATCATAGGTTTTTCATCAAAATCCATCACATTATTTGAGTCTTCTGCAAGCTCAACTTTCTCAATTTGAGTAAATCTTTGTGTAATTTTTTGACTTGTTATGTGAACGTCCTGAGCATTTTCATGTGCTTGTCGAATGTTATCTGCTAATTTTTTCATTCTAGTGTCAAAACGATTAAACTCTTTACCTAATTTGCCAAGTTCAGATTTTATAATATGTACCTGTTTTTTAGTTTCAACATCTTTTAGAACTGCTCTGGCAGTATTCAAAACAGCCATTAGGGTTGTAGGTGACACTATCCAAACCTTTTTTGCCATTGCCTCTTGAATAAGCTCTGGGTGATAAGCATGTATCTCAGCAAAAACAGCTTCAGCTGGAAGGAACATAACCGCGCCATCGGAAGTTTCATCTATAATAATATATTTCGTTGCGATATCATTAATATGTTTTTTAACATCTAATTTGAATTGTTTTTGGGCTTTAGCTTTATCAATATCTGTTAGATTTACATCAAACATTTTTTGGTAGTTTTCCATTGGAAATTTTGAATCAACTGCTACAGTTCCTGTAGGGTCTGGAAGAAATAAAACACAATCCGCTCTGACGCCCTTTGAAAATGTATATTGAAAGCTATAGGAATCTGGGGGTAATATATTTTTGATCAAACCCTCTAACTGAAGTTCTCCGAATGCTCCTCTGGATCTTTTATCTCCTAATAATTCTTGCAGGCTAACCATATTAGTTGTTAGGCCATCAATCTTTTTTTGAGCTTCATCAATCGTTGCTAATCTCTCCATGACGCTTATGAAAGTTTGATTTGTTTTCTTAAAACCCTCATCTAACCTTTCCTGTACCTTCCCTGTAATAGCTTCTAGCCTTTTATCAACTGATTTTGTTAATGTCTCTACAGATGCAATCAACTGCAGAGCTGTATTTTTTAAAGAATTTTGAAGAGTTTCTTGTTGCGCCTTTCCTTGCTCAGAAAGTGTTTTATGTATTTTATCGGTAATTTCTTCACGAATCTTAGATAAGGCTTCCTGTTGAGCAAGCTGCAAGTCATTTAATGACTTTCTTGTAGATTTTAATTCCTCTGTGACTGTTTTGTTTAAGCGGTCGGTTGACTTATTTAAACTATCATTAATATCCACAATCATTGAACGGTGCTTTTCTTCCAGAAGTTTTTCTAAATTATTACCCTCGGTTGAGCCTTGATTGACTTTCCATAAGATTATAATGCTAACTAAAAATATTAATCCTAAAGTAATCTCTATGAGCATTATTTTTTTGAAGCCTCAATTGCCTGCTCAACATCTTGAATAATGTCATCAATATGCTCAATACCTACTGAAATTCTAATCATATCTTCGCTAACGCCTGCCAAAGCTAACTCTTCAGGGCTTAACTGTCTATGCGTTGTTGAAGCTGGATGACACGCCAGTGATTTTGCATCTCCAATATTTACTAATCTTAAGATCATTTGGAGTGCATCAATAAATTTAGTCCCTGCCTCAATTCCACCCTTAATACCAAAACTAATGATGCCCGATGCATGGCCATTCGTAATTTTTTTACAAAGAGCATTATATTTATCATTAGGAAGGGCGGCATAATTTACCCATTCCACACTGTCATGACTTTCTAAATACTTTGCTAACGTAAGCGCATTCTCACAATGCTGCTTAATCCTTAGACCTAACGTTTCAAGTCCCTGCATTATCAAAAATGCACTATGTGGTGAAAGTGCTGCGCCTGTATTTCTTAAAGGGACAACCCTACATCTTCCAATAAACGCAGCAGGACCTAATGCTTCGGTATATACAACACCGTGATAAGAAGGGTCAGGTTCATTAAGCATAGGATATTTTTTTGCCTGCTTAGCCCAATCAAATTTGCCAGAGTCAACTATAGCCCCACCAATTGTTGTTCCGTGACCACCCATATATTTTGTCAGAGAATGAATCACAATGTCTGCGCCAAAATCAATGGGTCTGCATAAATACGGTGTTGGAACAGTATTATCGACTATCAGAGGTATGCCATGCTTATGAGCAATGTCTGCAAGCTCTTTTAAGTCAATAATATTTCCTAAAGGGTTACCGATTGACTCACAATATAAAGCCTTGGTTTTTTCATCGATTGCCGCATCAATTGCCTTGAAGTCTGCGCCATCTACCATTTTTACATTTATGCCTTGTTGGGGAAAGCTATGCGCGAACAAGTTATATGTACCGCCGTACAATTGATTAGTACTCACAATATTATCGCCTGTTCTTGTAATACATTGGATGGCATATGTTATTGCAGCCATTCCAGAAGCAAGAGATAGCCCAGCAATCCCGCCTTCCATTTCCGCAACTCTTTGCTCTAACACCCCGTTGGTAGGATTCATTATTCGTGTATAAATATTCCCTTCGACTTTAAGGTCAAATAGATCTGCACCATGTTTTGTGTCATCGAAAGTAAATGAGGTTGTTTGATAAATTGGTGTTGTGGCTGCTTTTGTAGTTTTTTCTGATTCGTAACCATGATGAAGTGCTATCGATTCAAGTTTCATATCTTATATTCCTTTGATTATTTTTTAATTAAATTAAAATAACGCATTATTTTTTTGAAGCCTCAATTGCTTGCTCAACATCCTGAATAATGTCATCAATATGCTCAATACCCACAGAGATTCTTACCAAGTCCTCACTTACACCTGCTAAAACCTTCTGTTCTGGGGTTAATTGCCTATGTAATGTTGATGCTGGATGACAGGCAAGTGATTTTGCATCTCCCATACTAAGTACTCTCAAAATCATTTGAAGTGCGTCAATAAATTTAGCACCTGCATCTATCCCACCTTTGAGACCAAAACTAACAATGCCCGAAGCCTGGCCATTAGTAATTTTTTTACAAACATCATTGTATTTATCCTTAGGAAGAGCGGCATAATTTACCCATTCCACACGCTCATGACTTTCTAAGTATTTCGCTAACGCGAGTGCATTCTCACAATGTCGTTCCATTCTTACGCCTAGTGACTCAAGACCCAGCATAATAATATAAGCATTATTGGGAGCTAAACATGCGCCTGTTTCTCTCAAAGGAACGACCCGACAACAACCAATAAATGCAGCGGCTCCAAATGTTTCGGTATATATCACACCATGATACGAAGGGTCTGGCTCATTAAGCATAGGGAATTTTTTTGCGTCTTTAGTCCAGTCAAATTTTCCAGAATCCACAATAATCCCTCCAATCGTGGCTCCGTGACCATCTATATATTTTGTTAGGGAATGGACCACAATATCTGCGCCAAAATCAATAGGCCTGCATAAATAAGGCGTTGCAACCGTATTATCCACAATCAATGGAATTCCATGCTTATGGGCAATATCTGCAAACTTCTTTAAATCAATAATATTTCCTAGAGGATTACCAATTGATTCACAATATAAAGCTTTAGTTTTTTCATCTATAGCTGCCTCAATCCCATCATAGTCTGCTCCATCAACCATTTTCACAGTAATGCCCTGTTTAGGGAAGCTATGAGTAAAGCAGTTATATGTTCCACCATAAAGTTGGTTGGTACTTATAATATTATCGCCCGATCTTGTAATGGTCTGAATAGCATAAGTAATTGCAGCCATTCCAGAAGCAAGCGATAAGCCAGCAATCCCACCTTCCATTTCTGCAACTCTTTTCTCAAGGACGTCGTTGGTAGGATTTCCTATTCTTGTATAAATATTTCCTTCAACCTTAAGGTCAAATAAATCTGCGCCATGTTGCGTATCATCAATAGTAAATCCTGAAGTTTGGTAAATTGGAACTGTTGCAGCTTTCTGGTCATTTTTTTTTGATTCATAACCATGATGAAGTGCTATTGATTCAAGTTTCATTGTTGCGCCCCTTTGATTGTTTACTGTAAATAATAACAGAATTACATGATAGATTTAACTAAGAAGGTCAATGCTGGTCAGTTAAGCTTTTTAATATAAATTAAAGAAAAATTTCTATGACAAAGATTGAATATTAACCATAGGAAATTTTTTTAATATCAAGCCTTTTGTGCGGGTGCTAATTTTGATTTTAAGCGTAATACTTTGATCAAAGATACGATCTAATATCACACCTTTATTATCATTTATAACTTTAGTAATATAGTCTAAAGTATTGTATTCAATAGTTAATAAAAATTTAAATTGTTCTATATAATTAATTAATTTGGACATTAAAAGCACCTTTATTCCTGCTTGACTATAAGCTCTTGCAAGCCCTCCCATACCTAAATTAATTCCACCATAATAGCGAACAACCACAAGTCCACCGTTGATAATTTTTTTGGATTCTAATATATTAATTAATGGCCTTCCCGCTGTCCCCGAAGGCTCACCATCATCACTAAAATAAGGTTCGATAATATTCTTCTTAATCCTTAAGCCATAAACGGTATGGCTTAAGGATAGATTAATTTTTTTTATCTCACTTACTCTATTTAAAAATTGTTCTCTTGAGTCAGCAATGATGCTATAGCCAATAAATTTCGATTTATTTACAATTAACTCAGATTGTTCTTCTGAAGTTAATATAAACACAGTTAACTGAGGCCTTCAATTTCTCCAGAAGTGTTTAATGCAATGCCTTCACTCGCTGGCTTTAAAGGAAGGCCAGGCATAGTCATAACACTGCCACAAATGGCAACAATGAATCCCGCACCCCTTGCCAACCTAATCTCTCTAATAGTTAATGTATGGTCTGAAACAGCGCCAATCGCCTTTGCATCACCAGAAAAAGAATAAGGAGTTTTTGCAATACATACAGGAAGGTGAGCATACTCATCCTCAATAACATTGAGCTGACTTAAAGCCTCATCTTCAAAAATGACATCTTTAGCTCGGTAAATATTTTGAGCAATTGTAATTAGTTTGGATTTGATAGAGTCTTTTGTATCATAAAGAAACTTAAATTGATTTGGCTTTTCAGCAAGATTGATTGCCTCTTTAGCGAGTAATGCAGCACCTTTGGAGCCCTCCCCCCAGTGCGAACATAAGATAGCCTTGAAGCCTAGTTTGTCGACTTTTTCTTGGACAAGTTTAACCTCTTCATCGGTATCGGTTTGAAAGTGATTGATAGCAACCACTAAATTTAATCCAAAATGTTTACTGCAATTTTCAATATGGCGCTCAAGGTTAGAGAAGCCCTTTTCAAGGGATGCTAAATCTTCATTATTAAGCTCTTCAACTTTTTTACCGCCGTGGTATTTCATTGCTCTAATGGTAGCAACAATGACAATTAAGCTTGGCTCAAGGCCTGTTTGTCTACATTTGATGTCAATAAATTTTTCTGCTCCTAGGTCCGAACCAAAACCTGCTTCTGTAACAACATAATCGGCCATATCAGATCCTAGTTGAGTAGCCATGAATGAGTTACATCCATGCGCAATATTAGCAAAAGGGCCTCCATGAATTAAGACCGGGTTGTGTTCAAGAGTTTGAACTATGTTAGGCATAAAAGCATCTTTTAATAATGCTGCCATTGCCCCTTGAGCCTTTATATCTTTTGCATATATAGGTGATTTATTCTTGTCAAGGTTTTGAGCTACTTGTATTTCTCCTAATCTATAAGTCAAATCATCTAAAGACGAGGCTAAGCAAAAAATTGCCATCACCTCACTTGCTACAGAAATATCAAATCCTCCTTGATATTGATAACGTGCATTATCTATATTTACCTTCCTTAAGGATCTATCATTCATATCCAACCCTCTTTTAAAGGTAATTGCATCAGGGTCGATCCCCAGCTCATTTCCATGATAGATATGATTGTCAATTAAAGCAGCAAGAAGGTTGTTTGCTGAAGTAATCGCATGAAAATCACCGGTAAAATGTAGGTTAATATTCTCCATTGGAATTGCCTGCGCATACCCACCCCCTGTGGCTCCACCTTTCATACCAAATACAGGCCCTAATGAGGGCTCTCTTAAACATGCCACGACACTTTTACCTTGACTCGCGAGTGCATCTGTTAAACCAATAGTGGTGGTTGTCTTGCCTTCACCTGCTGGTGTTGGACTCATTGCAGTCACTAAAATTAACTTTGCCTTCTTTTTTTCTATTTGGCCCAACTCTTTAGAGTTAATTTTTGCCATATATGGACCAAAATTAATTAATGCATCTTGAGTAATATTTATTTTTTTTGCGACGTCTTCAATTTTTTCTAAGTGAGCACTTTGTGCTATTTCTAAATCTGATTTCATAATATTATTGTATTCCTTAAATTGTTTAAATAAAAAGTGACAATTAAATAAATACCGTTAAATCATTTATTTGATTAAACGAGATTTAATTATCAGGTTTTAAAACAAGAAGACTTTTGGTCATGAATTGTTTTTTAGAAGACTTTTGGTCATGAATTACATTGACCGTAGTTAACAATGGATAATGTTATGTGAACGATCTTAACATTAGTATATAGGATTAATTGAGATTCATCAATAGTGTAACTAGTTGTTTATAAACAATATTTTTTTTAATAAAACCTCGTGTTAGCTTAATTTCTATAATTTAGGATGCCTTTTATTCAAGATTTGTTTTAGTTCTTTTTCACTTGTTTGTGGAATAAACATTTGTATAAAGTCAGAGGTATATTTTCTTAAAAAATTATCTCGCCTTATACCGATATACGTCGTACTAAGTGGAAATAAATGACTAACATCTTTACTGACCATTGGATTATCCTTAGTTGAGTCATAGGCCATTTCAGCAATTAATCCTATACCCATATTTAGGCTAACATACGTTTTAATGACATCAGCATCAATAGCAGTCAGCATTATGTTTGGTTCAATATTTGCATTTTTAAAAACCTCAGAAACAATTGTACTACCAGTGAACGCGTAGTCATAAGTAATCATAGGGTAAGCGGCTAAATCTTCCAAAGTGATATTCCTTACTTTTGTCAATGGGTGATTTTTTGGCATCACTATGCAACGATTCCATTGGTAACAGGGGATAGTGTATATATTCTCACTTAGATTTATAGACTCGGTAGCAATACCCACATCTGCCGCACCACTAATGATCTGATCAGTAACTTGCGATGGATTCCCTTGGTGGATATTCAAATTAATTTTTGGATATTTTTTTACAAATTCCTCAACAACCATTGGTAGTTTGTATCTTGCTTGGGTATGGGTTGTAGCAATTGTAAAAGTACCTTGATCTTTTTCTATAAATTCCTCTGAAATAACCTTTATGTTGTTAGACTCCAGAAGTATTGCTTCTATAGAATTCAGCACCGCTTCCCCTGGCTCAGTTAAACCAATGAGCCTCTTGCCATTTCTTTGGAAAATTAGAATACCAATTTCATTCTCAAAGAGCTTAATCTGCTTACTTACCCCTGGTTGCGAGGTATTTAGTGCTTCTGATGCTTTTGAGATATTAAAATCTGATTGAACAATTTGAAAAATGCATCTAAGTTGTTGTAATTTCATATACTTAAAAGTTATATAAATAGAATTTATTATTATTTAATGGTATATCAAAAACTGTTATATTGCATGTAATTTATTAAATTTTCTTCAATTCATTTATCGTGATTTTTGAATATATTATTTCTGGTTTTGTAGTTGGGACCCTTGTGGGGTTAACTGGCGTGGGTGGTGGATCACTCATGACACCATTGCTTGTATTATTTTTTAAATTTCCTACAGCCGTTGCTGTTGGGACCGACCTTTTGTACGCAGCAATTACTAAATCTGCAGGGGCTGTTTCTCACCATAAACTCGGTCATGTTGACTGGAAGATTGTCAGAAATTTACTTGTAGGCAGCCTCCCTGCATCATACCTCGTAACTCATTATCTTAAAGATATTGATCTGTATTCACTTCAAAATGTACAAATAATAAATACATCACTTGGTATAGCGCTGATTTTAACTTCAATAGCCGTTTTATTTCAGTCAATTATTATTAAAAAATCAGTAAAACAGAAATTAAAAACAAGTTTAAACATAAACATACTAACCGTGATCTTAGGTATTTTTTTAGGAGCAGTTGTTACATTGACTTCTGTCGGTGCTGGTGCAATTGGGATAACCGCTTTACTGTTACTCTATCCTAAAATACAACTTAGAAAGATTATTGGGACTGATATTGCCCATGCTGTACCCTTAACTCTTTTTGCTGGGATCGGCCATTTTAATTTAGGCACAGTCGATATAAATTTATTAATGGCCTTGTTGATTGGTTCAGTTCCTGGTGTCTTGGTGGGTAGTAAGTTGAGTGCAAGAATAGATGAAAAATTTTTACGATTTATATTGGTTATAATCCTATTTGTGGTGGGTGTGCAATTAATATTTAAGGTTAACTATGTATAAATATGATTTATTAGATCAAAGCTTGGTAGATGAAAGGGTGGCTCAATACAAGGGCCAACTTACCCGTTTTTTAAATAAAGAATTGACTGAGGAAGAGTTTAGACCCCTTCGGCTTCAAAATGGTCTTTATATCCAAAGACATGCGCCAATGCTCAGAGTAGCAGTCCCCTATGGACTATTGTCTTCGACGCAATTAAATAAGCTCGCTGATATCTCTGATAAATATGATCGTGGTTATGGTCATTTTAGTACACGACAAAACATTCAATTTAATTGGCCCAAATTAGAGGATACGCCTCAAATTTTAAAAGAACTTGCCACCGTTGAAATGCATGCAATTCAAACTTCTGGCAACTGCATCAGAAATATTACGACTGACCAATTTTCTGGAGTTACGCCAGACGAAATAATTGATCCTCGATATTTAGCAGAAATCATCAGACAGTGGAGTACCTTTCATCCTGAGTTTGCACTTCTCCCAAGGAAATTTAAGATAGCAATTACAGGCTCATCAAGGGATCGTGCAATTGTTCAAGCTCACGATATTGGCCTTGAAATTTTCTCCGATAAGGATAATGAAATGGCTATTAAAGTTTGGGTTGGTGGAGGACTCGGCCGAACTCCAATTTTAGGCTCAGTTATTAAAGAAAACTTATCCTGGAAACATATTCTTACCTATAGCGAAGCAATTCTTCGTGTCTACAATCTCTATGGTCGAAGAGATAATATGTATAAAGCAAGGATTAAGATTTTAGTAAAAGCGCTTGGTATTGAAAAATTTAAAGAATTAGTTGAAAGGGAATGGGCATCAATTAAAGATGGTCCCAACACTATAGATATTTCAGAAATTAATAGAATAAAAGCTTTCTTTTCTGAGCCAAACTATAAAAATAACAAACAAAATGATCTAAAAAAACACGTAACAAATAAATCTTTTTCGCAGTGGTTGTCGAGGTGTACCCATAGCCATAAAAAAGAAGGTTACAGGTCAGTGACTCTATCACTCAAAAGTAATAAGCAGGCTCCAGGTGATGCGACAGCAGATCAAATGAGAGCTGTTGCTTCGCTTGCAGATCAATATAGCTTTGGTGAAATTCGTGTTTCGCATGAACAAAATTTAATCTTAGCTGATGTTTTAGAAGATAAGCTTTATGAGCTTTGGGAAAAAGCTAAAGTTCAAAAACTAACAACCCCAAATGTTGGCTTACTAACTGATATTATATGTTGCCCAGGCGGAGATTTTTGTTCACTAGCGAATGCCAAAAGTATCCCAATAGCTAATTCTATTCAAGATCTCTTTGATGATATGGATTACCTTCATGATATAGGTGAAATAAATTTAAATATTTCAGGTTGTATGAATGCTTGTGGGCATCACCATGTAGGGCACATTGGTATTTTAGGAGTCGATAAAGATGGAAGTGAATGGTATCAGTTAACCTTAGGTGGTAATCAAGGTAACTTCGCAAGTATTGGTAAAGTTATTGGGCCTTCTTTTTCTGAAGAGGAATTACCAGGAGTAATAAAAAAAATTATATCTACTTTTATCAAGCATCGACATCTAGATGAAATTTTTATTGATTGTGTTTCAAGGATTGGACTTCAGCCTTTTAAGGAAGCGGTATACGGGAAGAAGGAAAAGAAAACATGAGCTCTCAATTAATTATAAATAATAGTATTGTGGATGATGAGTGGCAATTGGTAATGCCACCTAAAGCTGACGAAGAAGTTAAAAAACAAGCTGGCAAAGTTGTTATGTTTAAACTAACTGGGGAGGGTTCACTTACAAATGAACAAATCGAAAATACAATATTTTCTAAGAATGGAAAAGTTATATTACCAGTAGGCGTTTTTTTACATCATCAAAAAGATTTAAAAAATAGAATATCAAAGCAAGAAATTGGCATATGGATGGAAACACACGAGGAGATTGATAGCTTTATTAATGAAATCAATGATATAAATCTATTACCCTTAATCTCGGTAAGAGTAAAAAAATTTGCTGACGGTAGAATTTTTTCCATTGGTAATCTTTTGAGGTTGAAATATAAATATAAAAACGAACTAAGAGCGATTGGTGACGTTTTAAGAGACCAACTTTTTTTTCTTAAAAGGTCTGGCTTTAATAGCTTTCATATCAGGGAAGATAGAGATGCTAAAGATGCCTTATTGGGTCTGAACGATTTCACCACACCATATCAAGGTGCTGTTGATCAAAAACAACCTGCCTGGAAAATAATTAAAAGATGAGTGATTTGAAAAAATTAAATAAAGACTTTAGTCAAAGTACGCCTGAAGAAATTATAAGGTGGGCATTTAATGAGACTAAAAATCCTATTATCACAACAAATTTTAGACCTTACGAAGTTGCGATTCTTCATTTGTGCACTTGCCTCATGCCAAATTTAAAGGTTATTTGGTGTGATTCAGGTTACAACACACGCGCCACTTATTTGTATGCTGAAAAAATTATTAAAGAATTAGATTTAAATATAAAATTATATATACCAAAACATACAGCGGCCTTCAGGGAGGCTGTAATGGGTAAAATGCCTGAAATTAATGATCCCCGCCACAAAGAGTTTACTGAACAAGTTAAACTAGAACCATTTAGAAGGGCGATGGCTGAAATTAAGCCAGATCTATGGGTTACAAACCTAAGGAAAGGTCAAACTGCCTTTCGAGATGAATTAGATATTTTTAATAAAACTGAAACTGGTCTTTTAAAAATCAGTCCTTTTTATTATTGGACAGACACTAACCTAGATGCATACATGGAAAAATATAACTTGGTGAATGAACACGATTATTTTGACCCCACAAAGGTGGATGAAAAGCGTGAATGTGGACTTCATAACCTAGAGGGTAAATGATGAAAAATAAACTGAGTCACCTTGACTGGCTTGAGTCAGAAGCAATTCACATTATGAGAGAGGTGGCTGGGCAATGCTCAAATCCTGTTCTACTTTTCTCAGGTGGAAAAGATTCCCTATGTCTACTTAGAATTGCGGAAAAAGCTTTTAGACCAGGTAGATTTCCTTTTCCTCTTATGCATATTGATACAGGCCATAACTATCCTGAGGTAATTAACTTTCGAGATAAAAAAACTAAAGAACTTGGTGAGAGATTAATAGTTGCATCACTAGAAGATTCTATGAGAAAAGGCACGGTTGTCTTAAAGACGCCAGACGAGCCAAGAAACAAATATCAATCAATTACCTTACTTGAAGCTATTGAAGAAAATGAATTTGACTGCTGCATTGGAGGTGCAAGAAGAGATGAGGAGAAAGCGAGAGCGAAAGAAAGAATTATGAGTTTTCGTGACGAATTTGGGCAGTGGGATCCGAAAAATCAACGTCCAGAATTATGGAATTTATATAACGCAAAAGTGCATAAAGGTGAAAACATTAGGTCTTTTCCAATTTCCAATTGGACCGAGATGGATGTTTGGCAATATATCGAAAGAGAAAGTTTAGAGCTTCCCAGTATCTACTTTGCTCATGAAAGAGATATTGTAAAAAGAAATGGAGCCATTGTTCCCATTACCGAGGTTACTCCCCCTACTCCAGATGAAAAAATAGAGAATATGATGGTTCGATTTAGAACTGTGGGCGACATCACTTGTACAGCACCTGTTGCAAGCTCCGCAGATTCAATTGAAAAAATAATTATGGAAACTGCTTCAACAGTCATTACAGAAAGGGGTGAAACTCGTTTAGATGACCAAGTGTCAGAAGCCTCTATGGAGCAAAGAAAAAAAGAAGGTTATTTCTAATGAACGATACGAATAAAAATAATACGGTTTTAAGGTTTATGACTTGTGGCAGTGTTGATGATGGTAAAAGTACGCTTATAGGTAGGCTACTCTATGATACTAAAACCATCTTAACAGATACTTTGAGTCAAATTGAGAAGACCTCAAAGAAGAAGGGCATGACTGCGCTTGATTTATCATTGATCACAGATGGTCTTCAGGCTGAAAGAGAGCAAGGAATAACTATTGATGTGGCCTATCGATATTTTAGTACTGGTACAAGAAAATATATCATTGCTGACGCGCCTGGACATGAGCAATATACAAGAAATATGGTTACCGCAGCTTCAACTGCTCAGCTTGCAATTATCCTTATTGACGCCAGAAAAGGCATGCTTACCCAAACCAGAAGACATTCCTATCTAACAAAGCTTGTTGGGATTAAACATATTATTGTTGCAATCAATAAAATGGATTTAGTTAATTATAATGAGAGTGAATATAAAGCTATATGCGAAGAATACAATTCATTTGCATCAGCAATTAAATTAAATCAGCCTGAGGTTAATATTGATTTTATTCCTATGTCAGCTCTCAATGGAGATATGATTGTAGATAGAGGCCAATCATTAAATTGGTACAAAGGCTCAACACTTTTAGAAACTCTTGAAACTGTTGATACATCAGAAAAAACAAAAAATACACAATTAAGACTCCCAGTTCAGTATGTTTGTCGTCCAAGAGATTCAACGAACGAAGATCTGCATGATTTTAGGGCCTTTATGGGAAGAATTGAGTCTGGCTTATTAAAAATAAACGATAAAATAAAAGTTCTTCCATCAGGCCATGAATCAAGTGTCAAAGAAATTCGCATTGGGGAGAAACTTATTTCTGAGGCAACTTATGAACAATCTGTGACCGTATCACTAAATGATGAAATTGATATTTCTAGAGGAGATATGCTTGTTCAAAAAGAAGATATCTTAAAGGGCTCTAAAAGTTTTACAGCGAACGTTTGTTGGCTATCTGAATCAAACTTAACATTAAACAGAACCTATTTGATTATGCATACTACAAGATTATCTAAAGCAAAAATTTCAAGTATCAATTACAAAATTAATATTAATACTTTAGAGACAGAACAAGCTATCGAACTTCAAACTAACGATATTGCTAATATTTCTTTTAAGTTAGCCCAGCCCCTAATTATTGATCTGTACTCGCAAAATAGAAGCACAGGTTGTTTCATTATTATTGATGAAACAACCTTTCATACAGTTGGCGCAGGCATGATTGAGTCCATAGAATAGTTTAAAAAAATAATTTAAAATTCAACATTAAGTAAAAGGAAAAAAAAATGACGTACGTAGTAACACAAAGTTGTATTAAGTGTAAATATACAGACTGTGTCGATGTCTGCCCCGTAGATTGTTTTGTTGAGGGGCCCAATTTTTTAGCCATCGACCCAGAGGAGTGTATTGATTGCACATTGTGCGTAGCTGAATGCCCTGTAGAGGCAATCTATGCTGATGACGATGTACCGGAAGATCAACAAGAATTTATTGAAATCAACGAAAGATTGTCTAAGGTATGGCCTATCATTACCTCAAGAAAAGATCCATTACCTGAGGCTGAAGAATTTTCTACAAAAACAGATAAGCGTGCATTATTAATAGAGAATGAAGGGTAAAAGTTATGTTTAATAAAAAAAATAATATTGTCATTATTTTTTTATTTTTAATTTCTTGTGGTGGAGCAAGGTTTGTAGAGGAAGTGCCTGGTGCAGAACATGTAAATTTAGTTGCGTCGGTCGATCAAACTCAATGTGAACTTAAAGGTGAGGTAAAAGATAGTGTCAAAGGATATTCGGATAGTAGCCTAAACAACACAGAAACCAACTTAATTCAACTTGGCAAAAATGCCGCTGTTGAAATGAATGGAAATACTATTATAATTCTAGAACGTAAACAATATCGAAAAACGCAATCAGCTGTTTTTAAAATTTATGACTGTAAATAGAAAATTTGGAGGATTAAATGTTAGATAACAAAATTATTATAGCTGCTATGGCATTACCTTTGCTAGTAGCCTGTAAATCATTTGTAGAAGTAGAACCTGGTTCAGAGAACGTAACTTTAGCTAACTCAATTGACCAAGAGAGTTGCACTCTTAATGCCCAAGTTAAAGTAAGAATGACAGGTTATGCAGAACGAAGAGATGACTATACTGAACAAGATGACATTCAGCTTGCTAAAAATGCTGCTGTTGAGCAAGGTGGGAATACAATATATAGGATTGACCATCCTGAAGATGGGAAAGGTACACAATCAGCTATTTATCAAATCTACAACTGTAGTTAAAAATATTTAGAGCTTGCTTCGACAAGCCCAAAGTTTTGTTCGGGTTATGCAAAATAACCCGAATATCAATATAAAAAATAATCCCAACGATAAGCCAAATGTTGAAAACCAACAAATTGGGACGATTACACCGGCGACCGCAGATGAAAAAAACATTTGCATGAAGGCTTGGCCTGATGCAGCTGTACCTCTCGCTTTTGGAAAACAATCAAGCGCAGCAATGGATATTATTGGCATAATCGCAGCCATACCAATATTGTATAGAGCTATGAAGCCTATATTAAATATGGGATTATTATCAAAAAAATAACAAAATATTAAATTTGATAACGCTATTAAAAGCATCCAAAAATAACCGAACTTTGTAACCCTTGATGGGTTGATTATGCCTGCTGTCTTTTTGGCAATAAATGAACCTATGATCATGCCACAGACCGTTGGAACAAATAAGTATGCAAACTGTTTTTCAGTAAACCCCAACAAGTCCACCAAGAACACTGGACTTGCAAGCACATAAAGAAAGAAGGCCGAAAAATTTGCTGAGAGAGATAGTATCAGAAGTAAAAATTCCTTATCTTTAAATATTGAGCGATAACGAATTGCTATTGATTTCAGGTCAAATGGGAGCCTATCTTTTAAAAGCATAGTCTCAGGTAATACCCTTGAACTAAAGTAGATAGCAATTCCTGCATAAAGAGCTAAGAAAGCAAATATACTTTGCCATCCATAATCAAGTAAAAAACCACCAAAAATAGGAGCTACAGCAGGCGCAATCCCAAACATTATTTGAACGGTTGCCATTACCCTTTGAGCTTGTGCCCCTTCATAGAGATCACGAACCATTGCACGTGCAACGACATTTCCAGCACCACCACCTATTCCTTGAAGAGCCCTAAAAAGCCATAATTCTTCTATCGAGGTTGCTAATGCACAGCCTATCGATGCAAAAAAGAATAATGCCAACCCCCATTTTATGGTCGTTATTCGACCAATTGAATCGGATATTGCCCCATGAAATAAGGTCATTATTGTGTAGGGGATAAGATAAAAAGTCAGACTTTGTTGAACGTATCCTGGCGTTGATGACAGATCAGCAGCAATAATATGAAAGCCAGGTAAGTAAGTGTCAATTGCAAACGGAGCAAGACTTGCCAATACGGCAAGTGCAATGACTTTGGGGTTAAGAAAGAGACTCATGCTTTAAATTATAGATTAATTAAGGAAGGGCATGAAATTTTGCTAATCTCTCTTTTTCCTCTCCTTCAGAAATTTTCTTAGAATTTTTGTTTGATCTAAACATTATCGGTTTAGCTTCAAGACCAGGATTTTCTGTATCTTTTATTGCCTGATCAATTAAATGGCGATTTGGTGACTTTGAACAAACTGGATCCGCACTCTCTGCATCACCAGCTAATAGCATTGCTTGACACCTGCAACCACCTAAATCATTTTCTTTTTCAGAGCATGACCTACATGGCTCTTTCATCCAATCAGTTCCCCGAAATTTATTGAATGCTGGTGAGTCATACCAAATCTGTTTCACATCTGTATTTCTTACATTAGGAAACTCTAAATTCGGTATCACTCTCGCTGAGTGACATGGTAAAACATCTCCATTGGCAGTAATGATCATGAATACTTCTCCCCAACCATTCATACATTTTTTTGGTCGATCTTCGAAGTAGTCTGGGACTACGAAAAATATTTTCATTTTATTACCGATGCGCTCTCTGAATTCATTTGTGACTTTTTCTGCATGGAGAACTTGTTCTTTTTTTGGCATTAGCTGATCTCTATTTACCAATGACCATCCATAATATTGAGTGTTTGCTAACTCAATATAATCGGCTCCCAAACCCTCAGCCATTTCCAAGATCTCTTTAATATGATCAATATTGTATCTATGCAAAACGACATTGAGGACCATTGGATAGCCTCTATCTTTAATCATAGCCGCTATTTTTTGTTTTAATTTGAATGTTTTAGTGTTGGTTATAAAATTGTTTATTTCTTCTGTGATGTCATGCATTGATAGTTGAATATGATCAAGACCTCCATCTTTTAACGCATCAATTCTTTTTTCATTCATTCCTGCGCCAGATGTTATTAAATTACTGTAGTAACCCAGCGAACTAGCTTCAGTTACAATCTCTTCAATATCTTTTCTTAATAAAGGTTCTCCACCCGAAATTCCAAGTTGTGCTGCACCTAACTCCCTTGATTGTCTTAAAACCTTAATCCATGATTCCGTATCTAGCTCATTTTGAGTATGTTTATCAAAATCTGTAGGGTTATAACAAAAAGCACATTGAAGCGGGCACTGATAAGTTATTTCTGCCAGCAACCAAAGCGGTTGTGTCGTAGTTGTATTACTTGATACACCGTTATTTTTTTCAGCCATTTTTCACCTCTTAATTAGTCTTTTCAATCCAGGCTTTTTCAAGAGCCATTTCAATCATCCCTATAATGTCCTTATCAATTCCATTGGCATCTGGAAATTTTTTGACCAATTCCTCTGTGATTTTTTCAACAGAATGATTGCCGTCAACCAAGTTTAACACTTCGCCCGCCCCACCATTCAATTTAACCATACCCTCTGGAAATAAAATAACATAACAATCCTGAGCTTTTTCCCACTGAAACCTGTGGTGTGGAGCAATTTTATATATATCTTCTAGTTTAATGGTCATTTTATTTTGGTTGCCTCATATAATCGCGATCCTCAACTTTAATATTAGAAGATGCCAACATAATTGAATCTGCAATAACCCATAAGACATTAAGTTTAAATTGCAATATACCAAGTGCCTTTTCTTGCATTTCTCTAGAGGTACTAAAGTAATCTAGGGTCACACCTAACCCATGCTCGACGTCTCTTCTTGCCTCAGTTAATCTTTTTTTAAAATAACTTAAGCCAGATTCATCAATCCATGGGTACATATCTGGCCATGAACTTATTCTTTGTTGATGAATGTGTGGGGCAAATAGCTCAGTCAAAGAGGAGCATACAGACTCTTGCCATATTCTTTGTTTTGCAAAATTAATATAAGCATCGACAGCAAACCTAACCCCCGGGCTTACTCCCTCAAGGGAGGTTACCTCCTCTCTCTTCAAACCTACTGCTTTTCCTAAGTTTATCCATGCCTCAATACCACCCTCTGCATCACCCTCACCATCGTGGTCTAAAATTCTAACTATCCATTCTTTTCTGATTTCCTGAACAGGGCAATTTGATAAAATTGCCGCATCTTTTAAAGGGATGCTAATTTGGTAATAAAATCTATTCCTTACCCAGCTTTGTAGCTGTTCTTTTGATAATTTACCCTCATACATCATCACATGGAAGGGATGGTATATATGGTAACCCTTCCCCTTCTCTCTTAACTTTTCTTCAAACTCTTTTCGCGGCCATGGTGCTGACATGTAATTACCCTTTATAAAATTATATCCATTCCATCACAAGAAACTTCGATTCCGTTTTTTTCTAGAAGTTTCCGTTCATCGGAATCTTCTCTTAAAATTGGATTTGTATTATTTATGTGAATTAAAATTTTTCTCGGCTTCTTAAGCGAGCTTAGTGTTTCCATAATTCCGCCTTTACTCGATTGATCTAAATGACCCATTTCACTTGCCTTTTTATTACTAATACCATGTCTGGACATCTCGTCATCCGTCCAAACAGTTCCATCAATAAGAACAACGTCGGCATTTTTCATATATTCCAAAACATGATCTTCAATCACACCGAGCCCAGGCGCATAAAAAATATTTTTTCCTTTCTTCGTATCTTCAATTCTATATCCGACATTATCACCTGGGACAGTGTTATGTCTGTGCGGTGAATATGGCGGCGCTTCACTTTTCAATGGGACTGCCGTAAATACTAGATCATCTGCCTTAGGAATTGTATAGGTGCTTTGATCGGTTAAGACTTCATGCCAAATAATCCCTCTAAAATGCTCTAAAATATTAAAAATAGGAAAACCTGTTGTCATATCCTCATAAACTTCTTTAGTACAATAAATATCCCAAGGTTTGTCATGCTCTCTTAAAATTAAAAGGCCTGTTGTATGGTCTATCTGACCGTCCGTAATTACAATGGAAGAAATTCCAGTGTCGCGAATTTTTCTTGCTGGCTGAAGCGGTGGAAATGATTCAATTTGTGCCCTTATATCTGGCGAAGCATTAAATAAAATCCAATCTTCACCGTTAGAGCTTACTGTTATCGAAGATTGATTTCTTGCTTTAAGATTTGGATTATTCTTTCTTAATCCTGCACAATTCTCACAGTTACAATTCCATTGAGGAAAACCTCCACCGGCACCTGAACCTAGGACGCGTATATGCATGTTTCTCCAATCTTAAATGTTAACCAAAACACGATGATGTATGAGAATACAATTGACAGACAGGGGAAAATGTCTAAAAAAAACTCATGGATATCATGAGTTACTTAGCTATGTCTCTACCTAAAATATTAGCAATGGCAGTAAGCTCTTTCATTAATTCTTTTAACTCAGTTGGAGTTATTGCTTGGTCTGCATCGCACCATGCTTCACTTGGTGTAGGGTGCATTTCAACAAGTAAGCCATCTGCGCCAGCGGCAATTCCTGCTCTTGATAAGGCCGCAACCATCCATGCTTTACCACCTGAATGAGATGGATCAATGATTACAGGTAGATGCGTTTCTTTCTTTAATACAGGGATGGCAGTCACATCAAGTACATTTCTATAATAAGTTTCGAACGTTCTTATTCCTCTTTCACAAAATATGATGTTATGGTTACCGCCCGAGGCGATATATTCGGCAGCCATTAGCCACTCAGAAATTGTGGCTGACATGCCTCTTTTAAGAATAACCGGTACTTTTAATCTTCCAACCTCTCGCAATAATTCAAAATTTTGCATGCTACGTGTACCAATCTGAATCACATCAACCTTATGTTCTAAAAATTTATCTAAGTGCCTAACATCTAGGAGTTCGGTGACTATAGGAAGTCCTGCATTATCTGCAGCCTTTCTAAACATCTCTAAACCTTCAAATCCAGTTCCTTGAAAGCTATAGGGACTTGTTCTTGGTTTAAATGCCCCCCCTCTCATTAATTTGACACCTGCAGCTTTTACTCCTTCTGCAGCATTTTTCATTTGATCAGGCGTTTCTACAGAGCAAGGTCCTGAGATAACTTGTATATTTTTTCCACCAATTGGATGACCATTAATATTAATGACTGTATCTTCAGGATGCCATTCTCGTGCCACAATTTTATATGGCTTTACAATCCTTAAGGCTTGCTCAACACCAGGTAAATTATCAAGAAGCTTAGGATCTAGAAGTCTCTCGTCACCAACGGCTCCGATAACAGTTTTTTCAGTGCCCTTAGAAATGCTCGCATCTAAGCCTTTCTCTTTTATTCTAGAAACAACGAAATCGATCTCTTCATCCGTTGCTGAATTATTCATCACAATAATCATAATTATCCTATTTCTTGAAGCTTCTTAAATATTTAATAAATATATCATTTTCATTCTTAAGGCCTATGCTCACCCTTAAAAAAGAAGGTAGTTCATAGTTCTTGATTGGCCTTACAATGACACCATTTTCTAATAAATGCTGATAATACATCATTGCTTTTGTTTCGTCTCCTAAATTAAAACTTATAAAATTTCCGTAAGAAGGTATAAATTGAATTCTCTGCTCCCTAAAGCACTCTTCTAATTGCTCTCTTCCTTGGTTGTTAATCAATCTACTTTGATTAATAAAGTCATCATCTTTAAGCGATGCTATTGCTGCAGTTTGTGCTAAAAGATTGACATTGAACGGTTGCCTAACTCTATTCATTAAATTAATAACTTCTTTATCTCCGACGCCATAACCTACTCTCAATCCAGCTAACCCATGTGCCTTCGAAAAGCTTCGAGATATTAATAAATTTTTATGCTCCGAAAGCCAACTGAAGGCAATTGATTTTTCATCACCATTTAAATATTCATCATATGCTTCATCAAGGACAACCATAATATGTTTGGGAACCCTAGATAAGAAATTCAATATCTCAGATCGTACGATAAGATTACCTGTGGGATTATTCGGATTAGCAATGAAGATAAGCTTCGTCTTTTTAGAAATCAGCTTAATAAATTCATCTAAATTATGACCAAAATCTTCAGAAGGTTTGGCCTTTATACCAATACCACCAACAGCTTTGGTTACAATTTCATACACAGCGAATGCATGTTTCGAGTATATAACCTCATCGCCTGGAGATAAAACAGTCCTTGCTGCGAGCTCCAAGATATCATTTGATCCATTTCCAAGAATAATTTGCTCTGGATTCAAGGTAAATTTATTACGGATAGCTAATTTTAGATAGTAACCATTTCCATCAGGATATCTATGGATTTCCCTAATACACTCATCTATAGCAGATTTTGCTTTTGGGCTTATACCAAGAGGGTTTTCATTTGAAGCCAGCTTAACAATTTTTTCAGCAGATATTCCAAGTTCCCTTGAAACTTCCTTTATTGGTCTCCCGCCTTGATAGGGCTCCAATTCTGAAATATATTTTGGAGTAGTTATAGCCATAAATAATTAAGATTTAATTTTTTGGATAAGATCCTAAAAATTTCATAAATGAAGATTTTTTTTCAATATCTGTTAGACATAATTTCACTTTGGCATCTTCTCTATGCCCATCAACGTCAATAAAAAAAACATATTCCCACATACCAATCTTTGAGGGTCTAGACTCTAACTTTGTAAGACTAACCTTCCTTGAAGCGAAGGGATCAATTAAACCAACAATCGCACCAGGTTTGTTTTTTGTAGCAACAACTATAGATGTCTTATCATTACCAGATGGCTCAATCTCTTGATCCGATAGAATTAAAAACCTTGTAGTATTATTTGGCTCATCTTCAATATGATTTTGCAATATATTAAGTTTAAAAATACTCGCTGCTCTTGCACTGGCAATTGCAGCAGAATGTCTTTCTTTCGATGCGATTTTTGCGCCTTCGGCATTGCTAAGAACTGTTATTTTTTCTGCATTAGGAAGGTTGTTGGCAATCCAATCGTGGCATTGAGCCAATGATTGCCCGTGAGCATAAATATTTTTTATTTTTTTTAAATCTTTAGATTTTGATATTAAGCAATGGTGAACCGGCAAAGTAATCTCACCACATATTTTTAGGTCTTTCATTAACAATAGATCAAGAGTTCGGCTAATACCACCTTCTGTTGAATTCTCTATAGGCACCACTCCGTAATGTACTTTTTCTGACTGTACATTATTAAATACCTCGTCAATACTATTAGTTGGAATTGATTTTACATTTTCACCAAAATGTTTAATGGTTGCTTCTTCACTGAATGTGCCTGATGGACCTAAAAAAGAAATAGCCAATTTTTTTTCTAAAGCTCTACAATTTGAGATAATTGCTTTATAGATATTTACTACACTATCGTTTGACAGAGGACCTTTATTTTCCTTAACAAGCTTTGAAATGACTTGCGCTTCTCTTTCAGGCTTATATACCTGTCTCTTATACACATCTGACGCTGCCGACGAATAGAGAGGTG
>CAJXQA010000010.1 GCA_913058475.1 uncultured Nitrosomonadales bacterium | reverse complement strand
CGAGATCCTCTCTGGTCTCGTGGGCTCGGAGATGTGTATAAGAGACAGATTTGTATGCGCTCCCGAAGCAATCGCTTCTATAATCATTGAGTATGAATCATTAGTGACCCAGATATTTTTTGCTTTAATTATTTTTTTTTCAAGCCAATCGTTTTTAATTTTTGCATGCTCATACAGCTTCACATCTTTAATTTTTAATTTATTAAATTCCTTTATAAAACCTAAAGGAGTCCTTCTTGAAGTTGTTAAAATTAATCTTTTAAATTCACATTGTTTAGATATATGTTTAATTTGATCTAAGACTAGCTTTGTATTCCAATAATAATGTTTAGAGGGGCCTCCTATTAAAAATAAAACCACATTTTCTTTTTTTTTCAAATTTGAATTGAAGCTTACTAATGCAGTTTGAGTAGTAATTATATTGTTTTTATTTTTCACATCATCATGTTTAGGGATGACACACAAATCAAAGAATTTAAGTGGAAGGCTTGGTTTCAAAATAACGACTACTTTTGTACTAAAACATCTTTTTATAGCTAATAAATATAAATGCGTTTTATGGCCTGCACCAATGGCAATATCTGGTTTAATTAAACCCTTATCTAAATTATACTTTTTGAATATTATAGCTATGAAGGGATTTGCAAGATTTTGAATATTGATATTAAATATCTTACACCTAGCTTGGCTTTTTAAATTTTCTACTAAAGCTAAAGATTGTTTGTCATGGCCTGCCTTACCATCAACAAGCCTCCAAATAGTTTTAATTTTTTTCATCCCTTCTTAAGCTTGAATTAATTTTAATATTTCATCAGCTGATTTTGGCGCCATAGTAATTCCATATCGATAATGGCCAGAATTAATATAAATATTTTTATGGATACTATCTTTCTGTATTAGTGGAATATTATTTTTTACTCCTGGCCTCAATCCTGCCCATTGCTCATAAGGCTCTATTTCTTTTAATTCAGGTATAAGGCTGATTGTTTTTTCCTTAAGCTCGTAAGCTGCTTGAAATGTAGTTGTATTATCAAAGCCAACATTTTCAATAGTACTCCCTGCTACTATCGCCCCACATTTCCTCTGCAGTAAGTAAAAATTTTCTGAATATAAAATTTTATCAAGCTTTATGCTGGGTTTCTTAAATTTGATTAATTGTCCTCTAACAGGATAAATTTCTACTTTGCCATTATTTATAATATTAGAACTCCAAGCTCCTGCTGTAATAATAAAGATATCACCTTCTATTAAACCATTATTATCAGTTGGCCACCCGTTTATATAATTAGATTTTCTTTGGATTTGCTTGAGGTTACAATTTTCAATTAATCTAACACCAAGGGTAGAAATATAACGCTTCAGAGATATCATTAATTTTTTTGGATTAATTTGAGCTACATTTACAAGTTCAAATGATGGTCTATTATTAAATAAACATTCGTTTATTTTAAAATTATTTTTTTTAGCCCATTGCACAATCTCTTTCTTATCGGATGGCTCAATACAGATCATGCCTGACTCAATAAATTCTGGGTCTCCAAATCCACCATGTATTAGTTTTTCCGATAAATTCTTATAGAAGGCTGATGCTCCTGAGCATAATTGGTATACTTTGGATTCATAATTCCATGGCATTAATGGAAATATAATACCCGCTCCCGCTGCTGATGACTCTTCTCCTACAAATGATTTATCCACTACAGTTACATCGTATCCACTTTCTTTAAGTTTAATAGCAGTTACACAACCTACAACTCCTCCCCCTATTATTACGGCTCTTGCAGCCACTAACTATTCTCCATTAATTGTATATTTTTCAAATAAATTTAAGTTGTCTTGGGTGCCTATAATTACTAATATATCTCCTGCGGATATTACAATATCTGGCCTTGGCTCTATATTTTCTAACATATTAGGTCTTCTTATATATTGAATTTCAATATCAAAATTCTTCAAAGACATACTTGAAATTTTATTATTGCAAACAGAAAAATATTCTTTTATTTCAATTGAGTGAAGTTTAGGTAAGTCTTGACTAGAAGCTTCCTGATCAACATCAGTTGCTCCAGCAAAATACCCCCTAAACATTTTATATCTTTCGCTTCTAAAGATTCTAATTTTCTTAATTACATTACTTAGAGGTACTCCAAGTAAAACTAGAGCATGCGATGCCAACATTAAACTCCCTTCTTGTACCTCAGGAACTACATCTGTGGCCCCTGCATTTTGTAATTTATCTACTGACGATTCATCTTTAGTTCTGACAATTACCGGCAAAATGGGATAAGACTCTCTAATAACGTTAAGCACTTTTTCTGTTGCCCTATCATCTGTATACGCAACGATTATTGCCTTTGCTCTTTCAATACCTGCTGCTTTGAGTACGATCCTCCTACTTGCATCACCATACATAACATTTTCGCCTGCTATAGACGCGTCACTTACTCTATTTAAATCCATATCGATAGCGATAAAACTAATATTTTCTTCTTTTAGAAATCTCCCAAGGTATTGTCCACTTCTCCCATAACCACATAAAATAACGTGATCTGAATAATCATGTCCTACCCCTTCAATTTGCTTAATGAGAGTTTCTGATTTTTTTGAATATCCTTTCGAAACCCATCTAGCAATTCGACCATTAAATGGAATTAATATTGGTGCTATCAGCATAGACAATAAACAAACAGATAATATTATTTGAAAAATGTCCCCTGTAATAATTGCATTTTTTTGGCCCAGTGCAAGAATTACAAAACTAAATTCCCCCGCCTGAGATAAAATGATTCCTGTTCTAATCCCAACCCCTAACTCATACTTAAACATCGTTGTTAAAGCTGTGATTAGAATAATTTTAAAAGCTGTAAAAGTTACCAGTAATAAAATAATAAGAGAGAAATTATCGATTAATATCCCGATATTTAACATCATGCCGACACTTATGAAAAATAAGCCTAATAAAATATTTCTAAATGAAGTAATGTCTGATTCTACTTGGTGTCTATATCGAGTTTCAGAGATAATCATGCCAGCAAGAAATGCTCCTAGAGCATAAGATAAACCAGCAAGCTTGGTGGCATAAGAGAAAATAAGAGTGATCATTAAAACATTTAAAACAAATAATTCTCTTGATTTATTTTTTGCAACAATATCAAACCAAAAGTTCATCACTGGTTTACCAGCTTTAAAAACAATAAATAATAAAAAAACAATTTTTAATAGTGCAAAGATAACCAGTTTAAATAAATCTGCATCTAAATTATTAAATACAGGGATCAATATTAAAATAAATATCACCGCAATATCCTGAAATAATAGAATCCCAATAGACAGTCTTCCATGTCGGCTATTTAAATCTAATCTCTCAATCAAAATCTTTGATACTATCGCTGTAGAGGACATAGTAAGTGCTGCCCCAATAATAAATGCTGAGGGTAATTGCAATCCAAAAAACACTCCACATATTATTACAGCTAGGAGTGTGATTAAGACTTGAGATCCTCCTAAACCAAATAATATATTTCTCATTGAATTTAACTTGGGTAAACTGAATTCCAAACCAATTGTAAACATTAAAAATACAATACCAAATTCAACAAAATGACGACTTGATTCAGAGTCTGGAAGAATTCCCAAGGCATTGGGACCAAGAACAAGTCCCACGACAAAATACGCAATCATAGGTGGTAACGATAAATATTTAAAAAGTGCCACCAAAAACACGGAGCTTACTAATAATAAGATTATTAACTGAAGAGATTCAAACATAAACTATAAAACCTTTTTTTATATTCTTTATTCTACTATCAATCCACTCTATACTTATGGAATTGTAATTAAATTTAGTTGAAATTATGTCATCTAAGAGAATAAAACTTGCTCAAGATGTTTTAAAAATTGAAGCGAATGAAATATTAAAAGCTAGCTGTAAAATATCAAATGAATTCTCTGAAGCAGTAGAATGTATTCTTGGCTGTGAAGGAAGAGTTATTTTAAGTGGTATTGGAAAATCAGGGCATATTGCAGGAAAGATAGCGTCTACTTTTTCAAGTACAGGTACACCATCTTTTTTTATGCACCCCGGTGAAGCCAGCCATGGTGACCTTGGTATGATTACGGAGAAAGATATTGTAATCTTTCTTTCAAATTCAGGTCAGAGCCAGGAACTCATTGTGCTGCTTCCTCTTATTAAGAGGATAGGCGCAAAAATAATCAGTATTACTGGTGATACTAACTCTACTTTATTTTCTGAGAGTAACATTCATATAAATTCCTCAGTGACAAAAGAGGCATGTCCTCTTGGTCTTGCTCCTACAGCCAGCACATCCTTAATGTTAGCATTAGGTGATGCACTTGCAGTTTGTGTTCTTAATGAAAGAAATTTTGGTACAGAGGATTTTGCGAGATCCCATCCGGGTGGCTCCCTTGGTAAAATTGTTCATGTTAAAGATATTATGATTAATTTGAAATCTACGCCAAAAATTAATCTTGAATCTACAATTAAAGATGCAATAGAGGAAATAACAAATAAAAAATTAGGTTTTACAGCGATCATTGATAAGCAAAATATACCAAAAGGAATTTTCACTGATGGTGATTTAAGAAGATCGCTTTTAAACCGAATTAGTCTTGATACGCCTATTTCTAAAATAATGAAAAAAACACCTTTTACTTTAAGTGGTTCACAAATGGCAATAGAGGCACTTAAACTTATGGAAAAACAAAAAATTACATCGTTTTTAATTATTAGAGAGGATAAGTCTTTAGTTGGCTCATTGACATTACAAAGCCTTTTTAGAGCCAAAATTTTATAATTATCCTATGAACATACTATCAACAGCATTTGCTTTGATTTTTATAGCTATTGTTGCATTAGCGTCATTTTGGCTTAAAGAAGAGGTCATTAATGAATATAAAAAATTTTCAATCAGTAAAAATAGTGGGCCGTCGTTTTTTCTAAAAGATTTTGATTCAACTAAAACAGATGAAGATGGAAATTTACAATCTTCACTTCAAGCTGAGTACATGAGGCATTTTAAAGACCAAGATAAAACTTCTCTTTCTAAACCTTTTTATACTAAATATAAAAATAAAAATAAACATTCAACTATTTATAGTGACGTGGGTGAAATTAGTGATAAAGGTGAGCAAATTATCCTTAAAGAAAATGCTATTCTTATTAGACTTCCTACAAAAACAAAAAGAGTTTTAAAGCTTTTTACTCATGAACTGAATATCTATTCTGAATTAGACGTTGTTACTAGTCAAAAAGCTGTAAAAATGATTCAAGAACCAAATATTGAAATAGATGGTATTGGAATGAAGTATGATAATAAAGATGGAATTTTAAAACTTCTAAGCAACGTTAAAGTTCGCTATGAAAAACCAAGGGGAGATCAAAGATTCAAAGAGTGAATAAAAAAAATATAAATATATATTGTGCTTTCATAATAGCAGTTTTTTTTTCTCAGCATGCTATTTCAGAAGAGGCAGATAGTGACAAACCTATTGAAATTGAGGCTGATACAATGCTTGTAGAAGAAACAAAAAATACCAGCACTTATGAAGGGGATGTCATTCTTACCCAAGGAACTCTAGTGATAAATGCAGATAAACTTATCATTAGAGAAGATAGGCAAGGCTTTCAACATAGCACTTCTATTGGCAATCCAACAACCTTTAAGCAAAAAATGGAAGGGTCTGATGAGTATATTGAAGGAAAGGCTCTTCGTATAGAGTACGACGGTCACATGGATAAAATCCACTTATATGAAGAAGCCTTTGTAAAAAGAGGTGATGACGAAGTATGGGGAGATTACATTATGTATGACGCGACCAGTGAGGTTGCTCAGGCACTTTCCAGAAGATATACGGACGGATCAAAGAAAAAGAAGGGGCGTACAAAAGCAATAATCAAGCCTAAAAAATAATGACTACCTTAACAATACAAAACTTAAGAAAAAGTTATAAAAAAAATGTTGTCGTCAAAAATGTTTCATTAGAAATAACGAGTGGACAAATAGTAGGACTGCTAGGTCCCAACGGAGCAGGGAAAACAACTACTTTTTATATGATAGTTGGTTTAATAGCAGCTGATCATGGAAATATCTTATTAGACCAGAAAAATTTAACAAAAACTCCCATTCATATGAGAGCAAAACAAGGGATCTCTTACCTGCCTCAAGAGCCTTCAATTTTTCGAAGAATGGATGTAAGTGAAAACATCATAAGTATATTAGAGCTACGTAAATTAAATAAAAAACAAATTCAAATTGAGCTTGAAAGACTTTTGCAAGAATTAAATATTCTACATATTAGAAAAAATTCAGCAATTAGTCTCTCTGGAGGAGAAAGAAGAAGAGTTGAGATTGCAAGATGCTTAGCAAATAATCCAAAATTTATTCTTCTTGATGAGCCTTTTGCAGGAATTGATCCTATTGCTGTCATTGATATTCAAAAAATTATCAAGCAACTAGCCTCAAATGGAATTGGTATCTTAATAACCGATCATAGCGTTAGAGAAACATTAGGTATTTGTGATCAAGCTTATATTGTCAACCAAGGTGAAATTTTTGCTAAAGGTACACCTAAAATTATTGCCCAAAACCAGAGTGTTAAGGATATATATTTAGGCGAAAACTTTATACTTTAAAATGAAATTAGGATTAAATTTAAGGCTATCCCAGTCCATAAAATTAACTCCTCGTCTGCAACAATCGATAAAACTTCTTCATGCTTCTCAATCAGAACTTAATGATTTAATTGAGGAATACTTATCAGATAATGTATTTCTTAGCACAAAAGATAAAAATTTATTAACCAAAAAAAGTTCACAATCCCAGCATTCATCAGATACCAATTATTACGAAATTTTTGATAGTGAAGCAAAAAATCAAACCCTAAAAGAATATTTAGTAGAAAACATTGCTATTTTTAATTTTAGTTCTGAGGACCAACTTATAATATCTTATTTAATAGATTCAATAGGTGAAAATGGATATTTAATTGATTCCTTAGAAGATATTAGAAGTTCTATCCCACTTAAAAAAAAACCGAATGTTCAGCAAATAGAAAAATTATTAAAATTAATACAAAATTCAACACATCCAGGAATCGGTTCACGAAACCTTAGTGAATGTCTAATTATTCAATTAGAACTCATTGAAAATCAAGATAACATTTGTAGGCTTGCTAAAGCATTGGTAAAAAATTACTTAAACATGTTAGCAAATAAAAATTATGGAGAATTAAAGAAAAATTTAAAATGCACTGATTTGAATTTAGAAAAAGCTATCATATTAATAAAAAAATTAAACCCAAAACCTGGGCTTATTTTTCAAAAATTAACTAAATCATCATTTATAGCTGCAGATGCAATTGTTAAAAAAGAAAATGAAGAATGGGTTACATCTTTGAGCGAAAAAAATAATATTAAACTTAAATTAATAGAAAATGCAAAAATTTTAGCTGCTACTTCCCCTGATCAAGATTTAAAAGAAAAGTTTCAAGAGGCAAAATGGTTAATTAAAAACTTGAATGAAAGATCAATTTCAATCTTAAGAGTTGCTAGAGAGATTATGAAAAATCAGATTAATTTTTTAGAGCATGGAGAATCTAGTATTAGTTCATTGACATTAAAGAAAATTGCATTTGATCTTGAGTTTCATGAATCTACTATTTCAAGAATTTCTACAGATAAGTTTATTTCTACTCCACATGGAATATACGAATTGAAGTTTTTCTTTAACTCTTCCATGGGGAGTAATAATAACAATGTCTCATCAAGATCACTTCTTAATAAGATAAATTTTCTTGTTAGCAATGAGAACCCCCAAAAACCTTATTCAGATTCTGAATTATGTAAAATTCTTAACGATGATGGAATAGAAATTGCTAGAAGAACAGTTGCAAAGTACCGTATTAAATTAAAAATTTTACCTTCCAACCAAAGAAAAGTATAAAATATTTATATGAAAATTAATATAATTGGACACCATCTTGAGATTACTGCTGGTTTAAAAGATCATATTGGGAAGAAACTTAAAAAAATAAAGGGACATTCTCAAGATATTTTAGAGATAAAGATTATACTAAGTGTTGATAATATAACCCATAATGCTGAAGGCAATATTCATTTACCTAAATCTATCCTACATGCTAAATGTTCATGCAATGATATGTATCAATCAATCGATTTGTTAATAGACAAACTAGATAAACAAATAATTAAACATAACGACAAAATTAAAAATAACCACTTTCAAAATAATATCAAAAGAACTGATTTTTCAAGTGAAAATTAATTTAATTTGAATTTTTTTTGATTATCACAGCCAAATTACTTTAAATATTAATTTTTCAATTTAGATATGAATCCTTTTTTAGTAAGAGAAACACTACCAGACTTTTATGCTATAAAATCTAAACACGTTATTCCTGCAATAGATAATGTTATTAAAGATAATACTGAAGTTATTTCACAAATTGAGTCTATGAGTGAAACACCTAATTGGATAAATTTTGTAGTGCCCTTAGAAATATGTAATGAAAAGTTTGATAGAGTCTGGTCTTATATCAATCATATTAATTCAGTTAAGAGCTCACCTTCATATAGGAAAGTGTATAACCAAGCCCTTGTAAAAGTTACTGAATATTCTTCTAGTCTTGGACAAAGCCATATTTTATATAAAAAATATAAATATTTACTCCAAAATAATAAAAATCTATCCCCTTCACAAAAAAAACTTATTAAAAATGAAATTATATCTTTTGAGCTTTCTGGTGTTGCTTTGGCTGAAAAACAAAAAAAAAGATTCAAAGAAATTCAAAGTAATCTATCAAAGTTATCATCTTCCTTTGATGAAAATATCTTAGATTCTATTAATAGTTTTACATTAGTTGTTTCAGATAAAAACTCATTAAAAGGAGTCCCTGTTGAAGTTGTTAGCTCTGCATTTATAAAAGCTAAAGCTAAAAAAATTAAAGGCTGGTTGTTTACAATTGACTTTCCTAGTTATCTACCAATTATGCAATATGCGGATGATAGAAAACTAAGAAAAGATATTTATACCGCATATAATACAAAGGCATCTTCATTGATGAGTAAACAGCTTGATAATACAAAAAATATAAACAATATACTTAAACTAAAATATCAATTATCAAAATTACTTGGCTACTCAAACATCTCGTCAATGCTTTTAAAAACTAAGATGGCCAAATCATCAAATGAAGTTTCGTCATTTTTATCAGAACTTACTAAAAAAGCAAAGAAATCAGCTTTAAATGATATCAATGATATCAATGATATTGCAAAGGAATTCAATATTTCTAAAGTAAAACCTTGGGATATTCCTTACCTATCTGAAAAAATTAAAAAAGAGAGATTTAGTTTTACTGATGAGGAAATTAAACAATATTTTCCTATAAATAATGTCCTACAGGGACTCTTTAATATTTGTGGAAAAATTTATGACTTAAATATTCTCGAAACAAATACTTCAACATGGCATGAAGATGTGAAATTTTTTGAAATATATACCAAGAAAAAAAAATTGGTTGGAAAATTTTATTTAGATCTATATGCAAGAAAAAATAAACGTGGCGGTGCTTGGATGGACGAAGCAATATCTAAGTATAAATTCATAAATGAAGAAGAGAACCCAGTTGCATATCTAACTTGTAATTTTACTCCCCCATCAAATGGTAATGCATATTTAACTCATGATGAGGTCATCACTTTATTTCACGAGTTTGGTCATGGGCTGCATCACCTTCTTACAGAGGTAACGGAATATTCTATTTCAGGAATAAAAGGAGTTGAATGGGATGCAGTTGAACTCCCTAGTCAATTTATGGAAAATTATTGCTGGGAATGGTCGGTTATAAAAGATATGTCATATAACAATAAAACTAAAACTTATATGCCTAAAAAGCTTTTTAATAAACTTTTAGAGTCAAAAAATTTCCAATCAGGCATGCAAACATTAAGGCAGGTGGAATTCGCATTATTTGACATAAAACTCCATAGTGAATATTCATCTAAAAATAGAAATTTTATGAAAATTCTCGATAGTGCTAGAGCTCAAGTTTCAGTCATGGAAACTCCTTCGTGGACCAAATTTCCACATAGCTTTAGTCATATTTTTTCAGGTGGATACTCATCAGCTTACTATAGCTACAAATGGGCAGAAGTACTTTCTGCAGATGCTTATAGCTTATTTGAAGAAATTGGTATTTTATCAAAAACAGCAGGTAATAAATTTAAAAAAGAAATTCTTTCAAAAGGAGGATCTAGACCTGCAATGGAATCTTTTATCGCCTTCAGAGGAAGAAAGCCAGAAATTCGAGCACTACTAGCCCATCATGGACTTGTGAGCCAATGAAGATAGCATCATGGAATGTTAATTCTTTAAAAGTTAGACTTCCTCATGTATTAGATTGGATAAATTTAAATCAACCTGATGTGCTTTGTTTACAAGAGACAAAGCAAAATAATGATAACTTCCCCCACGATGTTTTTGATCAGAAAGGGTTATTTTCATATCATAACGGACAAAATACCTATAATGGCGTTGCCATAATTAGCAATAAAGAATTAATTAATGTTCAATTAGATATTCCTAATTTCAATGATGAACAAAAAAGATTTATATCTGGCATATATACAAACGATGATGGAGATAAACATCGTGTTATATCTGCGTATATTCCTAATGGTCAGGCACTTACCTCAGATAAATTTGAGTATAAAATAAATTGGCTTAAGTCTTTTTTAAATTATCTACAAAAAAAAAATGATGAAATAGAGAATATTATTACCGGAGATTTTAATATCGCTCCATCAGAGTTGGATTGTTATGATTCTAAATCATGGGATGGCAAAATTTTAGTATCCCCTCAAGAGCGAGCGTATTTCAATAAATTACTTAAACTAGGATTCATTGATACATTTAGAGAGATAAATCCTAATGCAAACGAATTCTCATGGTGGGACTACAGGATACCTTTTCAACGAAACTTAGGGATGCGTATTGACCATATACTTTTATCAAAAAATTTATTACCTTTTTTAGAAAAAGCTTATATTGATAAAACGACGCGCACTTTTGAGCGACCGTCAGACCATGTTCCAGTAGTTACTGAATTAAACTTTAATCCCTAATTGTTTTAGTTTTCTATAAAGGTGTGTCCTTTCTATTCCAGTTTTTTTTGATAAATCAGTAATAGATTTATTTCGACTAAGATGATGCTTTAGATAAATAGTCTCAAACAAATCCCTTGATTCTTTAAGTGGCTTTTCAAATAAAAAATCTATTTTTATTTCAGTATTATTATTTTGATTAATAGATGGGTTATGAGGATTAATAAAATTATCAACATGATCTTTATCAATAAGTTCAGCATCTGAAGTCTTAATTAATGAAATTATAATTTCATTAAGCCGATCCATACTTTTTATTTCAGCTGTATTTCTTAAGGTATTTAAAGCCGAACTATCGAAAACCTTAAAAGATACATTAGGATTTTTATTTAAATGAAATGTAAGTAATGCATTAGATAAGTCAGGAATTAAATCTCTGTCATTCAAAAACTTTGTTGTTTCAAAAATAATAGTATTATTTTCATTTATTAGAAAGCTATCAAGTGTAGCTCTTTCTTTTTCTAAAAAAATGATTTTTATTTTATTTGCAATTAACTCATTAAATATTTTTTTATAATCGTTATATTTTATTGTCGTATCAAGGCAATTATCAAACAGTATAAATTTTAACCCTGATGTCTGAATTAAATTTAATAAATTATTATTTATATTAGAAACTTTCTTAACTAAATAGTAATTAGTGCTAAATAGCATAGATATTAAAATTTCTATGAAATTTGTTTTATTACCTACAAAAGCAACTAAATCTATTGTTTTAAGGTGATTAATTTCAGCTTCAATATCTTTTACAAACTTTAAATTACATTCTTCAAAAAAAGTCTTATCTAATTTTTTTATCTCAACGGAGCTTTTTAAGGAGCTTGAAATAGTCTTAAGAAGTTTTTGCAAAGATATAGGTTTCTCTAGGAAATTCGTCGCCCCTATTTTTGTCGCCTCAATTGCAGTATCAATTGTTCCATGTCCAGACATCATAATAACTGGACAATTTATTTCGTTTTTAGATGCCCATTCTTTAAGCAAGGAAAGGCCATCAATATCTGGCATCCAAATATCAAGTAAGATTAAATCAATTGTTTGTGATAATTTTATTTTTTTTGCCTCTAATGCATTAGCTGCTAGATAAATCTCATAACCCTCGTCAATTAAAATATCTTTTAGTGAATCTCTAATATCTTTTTCATCATCAACTATAAGCAGTTTAATTTTTAGCTTATCCATTTTTAGTCTCCGATAAAGGAAGTGTTATTAATATTGATACCCCTTTTGGTTTAATATTATTTATTTCAATACTTCCTGAATGTTCTTCAATTATTTTATGTACAATGGCTAAACCTAAACCTGTGCCTGTTTTTTTGGATGTGACATATGGTTCATAAATTTTTTCCATTATTTCTTTTGGTATTCCGATCCCATTATCTTCAAATTTAAGCATGATGAAATTTTTATTACATTTTACGGTAATGACTATTTTAGGGTGCTTAGTATTTTCAGTTGCTGCTTTTGAATTATCAAAAATATTTATTAATACCTGCCTAAATTTGTTTTCATCTATTTTTATTTCTTTAATTGTATTAGGGTAATTTTTTTGAATTTCAATACGCTGATCAGAGTATAAATAAGAAATCTCATCTATTAGCTCAGTAATATTGATTATTTTTCTGACTAAGCTCGGAGTCCGCGAATATTCAGCAAATTCATTAACCATTAACTTTAAAGCATCTACCTGTTTAATTATTGTATTGGTTGATTTATTTAATAGCTCTTTATCCGTCTCATTCAGCTTATCTATAATTTTATTTTGAACTCTTTCTGCTGAGAGCTGAATTGGGGTTAGAGGGTTCTTAATTTCATGTGCTAATCTTCTTGCAATCTCACTCCATGCAATTTGCCTTTGGGCCTTTGCTACAGTTGAAATATCTTCTAATACAAGAATATAAGAAATTCCTGAGCTTTCGAGTAAAGTTGAAAGTTTTAAGATTAAAGTTTTTTCATCTCCCTGTGAATCTAGAACAATTTCTTTTGAAATAGCTTTCGACTTATTTTTTCCTTCCAATGATTCATCAATGAAAGTAATCACAGCATCACATTTTTGTATATCTTTAATTGCATTTTTTAAATTCTCACCAACCATATTTGGTAATTTAAAATTCAGTAATTTTTCTGCTGATTTATTATAAAATTTTACATTTTTATTTTTATCAATAACCACAATTGAAGTTGCTAAATTTGTAAGTGTGGCATCTAAAAATGCTCTTGCATCTTCTAAACGCTTTCTGTTTTTTTTAGAATTCTTTGTGGCAGTATCTAGCTGATGTGTCATCGAGTTAAAAGACTTTACCAAAGTGCCCAACTCATCTTTACCTATCTCAGGTATTATTTTTTTATAATTACCTTTTGCTATTTGATTTGTTGCTTCAGATAATAGTGATAATGGCCTTGTAAATCTTCTACTTATTACGAATGAAATCGCAACCGAAGTTAAAATTGCTAGCATGAGGACGATTGTTAATGTTAACGTGTAAATAATTTTTAAAGAGTTTCTACTATATCTTAGTTGCTGATATTCTTCGAATACTGACTCAACCGAGATTGCCATATTTGATATAGAATCAGGTACAGGTTGAGATAACATTAATATCTCTCTGTAACCAATTAGGTCTATCGTTTGTTTTTTTTCGTTATAGAAAATTGGAATAAATGCTTTAATTAATAGATTCTTATTTTTTGTTTCTTCAATTCTTCCAAAATATCCATTTTGGACTCTTTTTATATCATCAAGGCTTAGGGTCGATGAGCTTATAGTTGGGTTACTTTCTGATATTGCAGATATACTGCCATCACTTTTATATAAGACCGCGCTTGAAATGTTAAATTTCTCTCTTAAATCAATTAGGATGTCCTCCCTTTTTTCAAATGGCTTGTTTGCAATTGCGTATGCAACACTTTTCCCTTTTAATTCTATGTCATCTATTAAAATATCTATTGTCTTTTGCCCAAGGGTTAAACCACCCTCGAGGGCTAACTCAACCCGAACATCAAACCATGACTCAATAGATTTTGTTAGGAAGTTTACTGATACTAAATATACAATTAACACAGGGACAAGGACCATCAATCCAAATGAAATTACTAATCGTAATGTTAATTTGCTTCCAGTAATTTCCTTTCTTACACTCTGAAGTAATTTGAATACTTGGAAAATGATAAGAAGAAATAAACATATAACAAATGCTATAGAAATAACCAATAAAACTATAAAAGTATCATTTGATACTAAGTCAGTATTTGACAATGACTGTGCTAAAAGAATTAAAAATCCTAATCCAATAACAGAAACTGAGGTAATTAAATATTTCATAATTTGTTCATATCATAAATAATTATATTGGATCCTGCTTCCCACGATTTATTGAATATATCTGCCTGGATTGCTTTAGGTAATTTTTTTTTATCAAGCTCTACCCATATTTTTAATTTTGCACTATTTTGATGGTTGTTTTTTTTTATTATAATTTCTTTGTTGCTTAGTAAATTTTTAATTGCCACTTGTTCATCTTCAAAAATTTTTTTATTTCCATTTATATCAATAACCTCATAAACCTTTCTAAGTGAAAAATATTTAATTTGATATACAAAGTTATTCTGGTTTATTACCTTGTCAAACCAAAACGCATTTTCTTTGATTAACTCAATTTTTAAATTAAAAGCAATTGGAATTCCCCTTTCAAGGAGCTCGATTATTTTTGGAGATAATGTAGAAATTTCCTCAAGATTTATAATGATTTTATCTTCATCATTTTCTAGCTCAATTTGTTTAATTTCAATTGTATTTTCTATGTTCGCAAAAGTTAAACTTAAATAAGTGATAAGGCTAAAAAAAAGGAATAAATTTAAATTATTTTTTCTGTAGAAGGGCATAAAATAATCCGTCATGAATTAATGAAGGTAATAACTGATTATCAGTTACATTAACGTTTTTTGGAAATTTAATTTTAATTTCTACGGCAGTTTTCTCTTCTTTTAAAAATCTATCCACCACCAATCTATTCTCTATCTCAAATATTGAACAAGTAACATATAGAAGTTTACCTAGAGGCTTTAATAACTCCCATGATGCTCTTAATAGTTCAAACTGCTTTTCATGGAAATATTCTAAGTCACTTTGCCTTCTTAGCCATTTTATATCTATATGTCTTCTTACTATTCCAGATGCTGAACAAGGTGCATCCAGTAAAATTCTATCAAATGAATTTTTATCCCACCATGCATTGCCGGCTTTAATTTCAGAATTTATTACTTTAAAAGTATGCCCAAGTCTGGTTAAGTTTTCATTAATTCTTTCCACTCTTTTTTTGTCAGCCTCAACTGCAGTCAGTTTTATTTCTGCTATCTCGATCATGTGGCAAGCTTTACCGCCTGGGGCCGCACAAGCATCTAAAACATTATGATTTTTCTTTAAATCTAATAAACGAGTCGCTAGTTGTGCTCCATAGTCTTGTATTGAAATCTCCCCCACGTTAAATCCAGGTATTGAATCTACTGGCATTGGTTTTTTTATTAAAATTGCTTCATCTCCTAACAATGTATGCTCAATTTTATGTTCTTCCAATTTTTTAATATACTTATTTATGCTGACTTTTTTAATATTTACTCGAATTATTAGTGCTGGGTGGGAGTTTCCTATATCAAGAATATTCTCCCAGGATTTTGAGTATTCTTTTTTTATCTGGTTTATCCACCAAATAGGATAGCTATATTTTGCTTCTTCATTATTTTCAGCTTCCTCAAGAATAATTACTCTTTCCCTTAAAAAGGTTCTAAGTACACCATTTACGAAGGCAGTATGTCTTTTATTTACCGAATTTGATGCAGAAACAGCCTGATCTACAACGGTATAAGGGTTTGATCTATTGAAAATAAGCTGAAATAAAGCAATATGAAGTAAAGTTGAAATTAATAGGTTAGAGGGTGGTCTTTTTACTAACTTATTAATGACAAATTTTGTTTTTCCATATGAACGAAGGGCTCCAAAGGCAAGGTCTTTAACTTGAGATAGCTCTTTTGGGTTAATTTTTTTTTCTTTTAAATATTTCTGGAAAACTTTATCTAGGTTACCGCCCTCTAGAACATCTTTTACTATTCCTGCGGCAGTAAGTTGAGCTTCCTTCAATGATCGACTGAATTAATCTTCATGACCCGATATCCTTTTATAAAGTCTGAGGCTACCATCGTTTTCTTTCCTTCCAATCTAACTTCTTCTAGTTTTATCACTCCAGAAGCAAGCTTTAACAATAAGTCATCTCCGTATAGGCACAGTTTACCTGGAGCTAGATGAATACTTATTTTTTTATTATAAATTTTCGCTTTAATAATCTTTAAATTTTTCCCTTCAAAATTTATATTGATCATTGGATAAGGATTGAATGCCCTAATTTTCTGACATAAAACCTTTGGAGAATCATTGAAATCAATTATAGACTCTGATTTACTTATTTTTTTTGCATAGGTAACGTTTTTTTCGTTTTGATCTTCCAATTTGATAACTTTTCCTTTTTCTAAGTTTTCGAGCAAACTAGTTATCATTGATGCTCCATATTCTGATAGTTTTTTAGACAAAATTTCAGTTGTATCTTCCTCTGAAACTGCCACTTTCTCTTTCATTATCATCGGGCCTGCATCAAGTTGTTTTACAATCTTCATGATTGTAATACCCGTCTCCGCATCCCCCGCCTCTAAAGCCCTGTGAATTGGTGCAGCTCCTCTCCACCTTGGCAATAGTGAGGCGTGAATATTGTATATATGCCCGTTAAATAAATTTAAAATTTCGTCTGGGATGATTAAGCCATAAGCCACAACAATCAAAATACTTGCCTTTTTTGAGGCAATTTTATTAATAACTTCAATATTATTTTTTAAAAATTCAGGTTGACACACAGGTATATCAAGCTCAATTGCTTTTTGCTTAACTGGACTTTTTTTTATATTCATACCTCTGCCTGACTTTCTATCAGGCTGAGTTAAGACAAGTTTGATTTCATAACCAGCCAAATTAATTTTTTCCAATGCTGGTAACGAAAATTCTGGTGTTCCAGCAAAAATAATACTTAATTTTTCTGTATTCATTTACTCAACTTAATTAATTTTTTTTTAATTCTATTTTTCTTTAAATTCGACAAGTAATCAACAAATACCTTGCCCAGTAAATGGTCTACTTCGTGTTGAATGCAAACTGCAAGAAGTCCTTCCGCCTCTAGTTCAAATTTTTTACCATTTTCATCTAAAGCAGAGACTTTTATCCACTCAGCTCTTTTCACTTTTTCAAAAACCTCAGGCACAGACAAACAACCCTCTTGATTTGTTTCTTCTCCTCGCTTTTCTAGTAATCTTGGATTAATCAGGACCAATAAATTATTCTTATCTTCTGAAATATCGATAACTATAATTCTTTGATGAACATCTACTTGTGTTGCAGCTAAACCAATACCTGGTGCACCATACATAGTTTCAGCCATATCAGAGATTAGCTTTTTTATGTTGCTATTAACCACCTTTACTTCATTTGCAATCGTGTATAGCCTCTGGTCAGGATATTTTAAAATGTTTAGTATTGTCATCTTATAAAAACTTTTAAAAAAATAATTTGAATTAATTGGTTTGATTGCATATCTGATATTATAACAATATCAATTTAGTTTTTCTTAATCAAACTTTAGGCTACTTACAATGCTAGATTTACTTATCTATTTATTTGAAAATTATATAAGCACAAAACCTAAATTAAATATGAATGCCATTACTGTTGAACTCGAAGAGGCAGGTTTTAATAACAAGGATATTTCTACTGCATTTGATTGGTTTAATCATTTGGAAAAATTAAGTAACGGTCCTGAGTTAACAAACAAAAATAGCATAAGAGTTTTATCACACAAAGAATATGAGAAAATTTCTAAAGAAGGCTTTACCTTCCTTACATTCTTACTTAATGCAAAAATACTTAATCCAACAGAATTTGAAGTAATTTTGGATCAAATTATGATTTTAAATCAGAAATATATCAATATTGATGAAATGAGATGGATAGTCATGATGACTTTGTGGAAAAGTGGTAAAGAAAATAGCTACTTATTTGTTGAAGATTCACTATTTCATAATAAACGAACGCAACTTCACTGAAATTTAGGATATATTTTTTATTATCTTAGACAATGTCTTTGAATAATTTAATGAATAAAAATGTATGCTTGGAACGCCATATTGAATCAATGTTTCAGATAATTCACTTATAAAATCTACACCAAATTCTCGAAGTGAATCTAAATCATCCTTATAATCTTCTAATTTATATTTTAGCCATCTAGGAATTTCAGCGCCACAATTATTTGCAAACCTAATGAGCTGTTTACTGTTATAAATCGGCATAATGCCTGGGACAATAGGAATATTTATCGAGTGCTTCTGACATTCGTCAACAAATTTAAAATAAGCATCAACATTATAAAAAAATTGAGTGATTGCTGAATCAGCACCTGCCTCAACTTTATTTTTAAAGTTTATAAAATCTTGTTTTGCACTTTCTGACTCAGGATGAACTTCTGGATAAGCACCAACATCTATTTTAAATGTATCTCCCATTTCTGACTTAATGAAGCTCACTAATTCATTTGCATAATTAAGTTCACCGAAATTCATCGTTCCTGAAGGATTATCTCCTCGAAGCGCAACTAAATGATTTATTTTTTGTGCCTTGTATTTATTTAGCAATTCTTTAACTTCAGCTTTCGAAGATGAAATGCATGAGATATGTGGTGTTGCGTTAAAGCCTAGCTTACTTATTTCTAAAACAGTATCTAAGGTTCTTTCTTTTGTCGATCCACCTGCACCAAAAGTAACTGAAAAAAATTCAGGATTATATTTATTAAGCACTTTGGCTGTTTGCTTTAGTTTAATAACCCCCTCTTGTGTTTGAGGGGGATAAAATTCAAAACTTAATGTCGTAGCCTTAACCATTAAATTATCTTAATAACGATAAGTATCTGGTTTAAAAGGCCCAGTAGGTTTCACATCAATATATTTTGCCTGCTCAGGTGTAAGTTTTGTTAGCACTGCATTTAAACTCTTTAATTGAAGAACCGCTACTTTCTCATCCAAATGTTTTGGTAATGTATAAACACCTAAAGGATATTTCTCAGGCTGAGTGAATAATTCAATCTGAGCTATAGTTTGGTTTGCAAATGATGAGCCCATCACATAACTTGGATGTCCAGTTCCACAACCTAGATTAACTAATCGACCTTGAGCTAATAGAATTATCCTTTTCCCATCTGGAAAAATAACATGATCTACTTGAGGTTTTATTTCCTCCCATTCATAGTCTGATAAGGATGCAACATCGATCTCATTATCAAAGTGGCCAATATTACATACAATTGCTTGATTCTTCATGTTTTTCATATGCTCATGTGTGATGACATGATAATTTCCTGTTGCACTCACAAAAATATCAGCATGTTCAACTGCATACTCCATAGTAACGACTCGATATCCTTCCATTGCCGCCTGTAATGCGCAGATAGGATCAATTTCTGTGACCCAGACTTGAGCTGACAATGCCTTTAATGCTTGAGCAGAACCCTTACCAACATCACCGTATCCTGCAACAACTGCAACTTTTCCAGCAATCATTACATCTGTGGCTCTTTTAATTGCATCAACTAATGATTCACGACAGCCATAAAGATTATCAAATTTTGATTTAGTAACCGAATCGTTTACGTTTATTGCTGGGAAACTTAATTCATTATCCCTGAACATTTGATAAAGTCTCATCACTCCGGTTGTGGTCTCTTCTGTTACTCCTTTAATATGACCAATTCTGTCTGAATACCACGTCGGGTCAGTTTTTAATTTTCCTTTAATAGCTGAAAATAAGCAGATTTCTTCCTCAGAAGTTGGATTATTAAGAACTGAAATATCTTTTTCAGCTTTAACACCTAGGTGAAGTAAAAGTGTTGCATCGCCTCCATCATCTAAAATCATATTAGAAAATTTTCCACTTTCCCACTCAAAAATACGATGCGTAAATTCCCAATACTCATCAAGGCTTTCATCCTTAAAAGCAAATACAGGCGTTCCGCCCTCTGCAATCGCTGCAGCAGCATGATCTTGTGTTGAGTAAATGTTACATGATGCCCATCGAACTTCTGCACCTAATGCAACAAGAGTTTCAATAAGAACAGCTGTTTGAATTGTCATGTGTAAGGAACCACTGATAAGCGCTCCTTTTAAAGGCTGGCTTGCAGCATATTCGTCCCTAATCGCTGTTAAGCCTGGCATTTCTGTTTCAGCAATTGCAATTTCTTGCCTACCAAATTTAGCCAGCTTAATATCTGATATTACGTAATCTTTAATTTTGTTTTTTGCTTCAGTCACTGTATTCATTTTTTTCCTTTAAATAAATAATTGTGACCAGTTGGGGAGTTTGTTCACCTATTATCCCGTTCTGGTACGGTAAATGGTGAACGTCGTTACAAATTTATCATTTGTAATCCAAGCCTGGGATTGAATAATCTCGCAACGTTCCTTGGAAAATGGATATTAATTCATAATTAACTTTAAATCAAGGACCTATGAATTTTTTTTCCTTTAAGCTAAATCTTTTTTATCAACTTTCTCCCATGAAAATTCAGGCTCTGTTCTACCAAAATGTCCATAAGCGGCTGTTTTGGAATATATGGGTCTTAAAAGGTCAAGCATATTCACAATACCCTTTGGCCGAAGGTCAAAGTTTTCCATGACAAGTTTTGAAAGTTCTTCATCCGATACTTTTGCTGTACCGAAGGATTCGACCATAATTGATGTCGGTTTAGCCACGCCAATTGCATATGAAACTTGTACTAAACATTTATCGGCTAAGCCTGAAGCCACAATATTTTTTGCAACATATCTAGAGGCATAAGCTGCTGATCGATCAACTTTTGTTGGATCTTTTCCTGAAAATGCACCTCCGCCATGTGGCGCAGCGCCTCCATAAGTATCAACTATAATTTTTCTTCCAGTCAATCCACAATCACCTTGTGGACCCCCGATAACAAACCTACCTGTAGGGTTGATTAGATAATTAATTTCTCCTTTAACAAGGCCCTCAGGAAGTACAGGTTTTATAATTTCTTCAATTACTGCTTCCCTTAAGTCTTTCAAAGAAATTTCTGGTGCATGTTGTGTAGAAAGCACAATTGTATCAATTCTCTCTGGTTTCCCATCTTTATATTGCATCGTTACTTGTGATTTAGCATCCGGTCTTAACCAACTTAATATACCTTTTTTCCTTATTAAGGCCTGTCTTTCTACTAAGCGATGTGCAAGATGAATGGGCAGTGGCATCAATTGATCAGACTCGTTGCTTGCAAAACCAAACATCAGCCCTTGATCTCCAGCACCTTGATCTAGTGGATCATCAAATGCTCCATCCACACCTTGTGCAATGTCAGGAGACTGGATTCCATACTTTATTAGCACTTCACAAGTTTTATAATCAATTCCATAATCAATATTGTCATAACCAATAAATTTAAGCGTATCTCGGACAATTTGCTCATAATCGACTTTAGCTGTTGTGGTAATTTCTCCGCCAAGCACAACCAAATTTGTACTTGTTAGAGTTTCTGCTGCCACCCTGGCAACAGGATCCTGTTTTAAAATTGCATCTAGAATAGCATCAGATATTAAATCTGCGACTTTGTCAGGATGGCCTTCAGAAACGGATTCAGATGTAAAAAGATAATTTTTCATAACTATTTTTTATATTCAAAAAAGAGCTAGAATATCAAATAGTCTGTAAAAAAGATACTTATATGAAATTTACAAAGATGCAAGGCACTGGCAATGACTTTATTGTCGTTGACCAAAGAGATAAAAAATTCAACTTATCCAAATCTGTAATTAAAAATTTATCGGATCGTCATTTCGGTATCGGATTTGATCAACTGCTTATACTGGAAAAAAGTAACGCTAAAAATGCTGATTTTAGATATCGTATCTTTAATTCTGATGGGGGTGAGGTTGAGCAGTGCGGGAATGGGGCACGTTGTTTTTATAAGTTTATAAAAAATTACAGATTATCAAATAATTCAACAATAAAAGTAGAAACAAAGGCAGGCATCATTTTACTTTCAGAAAATAGTGAAGGTATGGTCAAAGTTGACATGGGATTACCTGATATCAGAAAGGCTATTAATAGGCATGGCGTTAATTATGATCATGTTGCAATTGGAAATCCACATGCAGTGATAAATTTGGCAGACAACAATATTTCAGAAGAAAATTATCATGATATAGCCCTTGATATCCAAAGCTCTTGGAAGGATGGAATTAATGTAGGCTTTATGTCTATCATTGATACAAATTCAATACAACTTAAGGTTTTCGAAAGGGGTAGTGGTTTTACCATGGCCTGTGGATCAGGAGCATCTGCTGCTGCTGCAGTTGCTATATCAAAAAATAATTTAGCGTCACCTATCAATGTCCATATGGATGGAGGTGTTCTTCAGATAGATTGGGATATGGAAAGCACACTTACTTTAAGTGGAACAGCTGAAATAAGTTTTGAAGGAGAGGTTAATCTTAATACCTATGCTTAATTTAATAAGACTATGAATGATATAAAACAGCTTCAAGCTTATAAAAATTTTATATTGTTCGAAAAAAGATTAAGCGATCACACAGTTAAAAGCTATTTCAGAGATATCGACATGTTGGTTAAATATAATAAAGGCGTATCACTTGAGGATTTAAAATCAAATAATATTAGGACTAGCATTGCATCACTTCATGCAAGAGGACTCAGTGGTAATTCATTATCACGAATTCTCTCATCATGGAAAGGTCTATTTGTTTTCCTTGTTGATCAATATCATTACAAGCATAATCCGGTATTGGAAATTAAGGCACCTAAAAAGAGTAAAAAATTACCCCAGACACTTTCTGTAGACAAAGCTATAAAGTTAGTCAATATTTCCGGAGATGACTTTATTTCTTTGAGAGATCATGCCATTTTGGAGCTATTTTATTCTTCAGGCTTAAGACTATCTGAATTGGTTAATGTAAAACTAGAAGATATTAATTTTTCGGATGAAATTATTACAGTTTTGGGTAAAGGGAAGAAAATGCGTATTGTCCCTGTAGGGAAGGAAGCAATTCAATCACTCAAAAAATGGATTAAAATTCGTGCCCAACTTATAAACGTAAATAGTAATTCGATTCTTTTTTTAACTAAACAAACAAAAGGGCTGACGCAAAGAGCTATTCAATATCGTTTAAAATTTTGGGCTAAGAAACAGGGAATATCCGAAAATATTCATCCCCATTTACTGCGACATAGTTTTGCTTCTCACTTATTACAATCAAGCCAAGATTTAAGAGCTGTTCAGGAGTTATTAGGTCATGAAAATATCAGCTCCACACAAATTTATACCCATCTAGACTTTCAGCATTTATCAAAAACTTATGACAAAGCTCACCCACGTGCTAAAAAAAATAAGAAGTGAAAGAAGTTTTCATTGATAGCCTTAATGAATTAAATTATAGTTAACAAATGGATGAAGAAATTACAACACTGGAAGCTAAGTTAACTGAATTAGTTAATGCTGTCGGCTCACTTAGGCAAGAAAATAATGAAATGAAACCTTCTGTTGAAAAATTACAGGAAGAAAATAAAATTTTGAAGACTAAGATAAATGAGGCCACCATGAAAATCGAAAATCTTCTTGGTCAACTTCCAAACTAATTATGAAACAAGTTGAAATTAAATTATTAGGTCGAGATTTTACAATTGCATGTCCTGAAGAAGAGGAAGCTAACCTTCAGAAATCAATAAATTATTTAGCTAATAAAATTGATGAAGTTCAAAAGTCTGGCAATATTATTGGCGTAGATAAAACTATTATTATGGCTGCGTTAAATATTACACATGAATTTTTGAACCATGATGTGACTTCAAGCGTCCATATCGTAGATTACAAAAAAAAGATATCCAACCTAACTTCTCTAGTTGATCAAGCGCTGGAAAGTTAAAGTTTAATTTTTTTGATGTTGCTTAGATTATTTATTCCTTGAACTAGTCTATAGCATCGGTTTTAGTCAATCAGAATGTGGTGTGATCACACACGATTGGGTTACCTTTTAAGGGCTCTTGGCGTGTGAACCTAAAACTTCTTAGTCTATTACCACCTGAACCCTTGGTTCTGGATGCTAATCTAGGCAGCATCAAAAAATTTATAATTTTGCATGATATTTCAGATCACTTATCTCAACTATATCTAAAGCTTTCTCGTTGGTGGCTTCTAAGATTACCGCAGGTGCACTACTGGCATCAGCAGATTCAAGCCAGCGACTTGCACATAAACACCATCTATCCCCAGCTTTCAGTCCAGGAAAATTAAATTCTGGCCTAGGCGTTGTTAGGTCATTTCCTTTTTCTTTTGAGAATTGTAAAAATTCATCGGTCATCTCAGCGCATAAAGTATGTTGTCCACTGTCAGTCTCGCAGTGAGCACAACTTCCATCTCTAAAGAACCCTGTGAGTGGCTCCAGACTACAAACTTCTAATTTTTTCCCCAAAACATTTTTTTTTACCATCATTTTATCCCTTGTATTAAACTCTAAGTAACGATAACAATAAAATATACATTAAGGAACAATTTAGTATGCGCTACTGGCTAATGAAATCAGAACCTTCGGTATTTACAATAGAAGATTTAGAAAAAACCCCTCAACAAACAGTTAAATGGATTCCAACGAAGGGCATAAGAAACTATCAAGCTAGAAATTTTATGAGAGATGATATGGCTTTAGGTGATCTTGCTTTTTTTTATCAATCAAATTGTGACAAACCAGGTATTGTTGGAATAATGGAAATTTCTAAACTCGCTTATCCTGACCCTCTTCAATTTATTGAAGGTCATAAATATTTTGATCCAAAGTCATCAATAGAAAAACCAAGGTGGTTAAATGTAGACGTCACTTTAGTAAAAAAAATACCGCTCATTGAACTTAAGCAATTAAGGGAATTTGCAGAGCTTGAAAGTATGTTAATTCTCAGAAAAGGGAATCGTCTTTCAATTACTCCTGTCTTAGCAAATGAATGGGAGTTTATTAATAACCAAATTAATTAGGTTGATCTAAACTTCCAATTGATTTTGGATAAGTCACTATTCCCCAAGGAATGCCAGGAACTGGAATTCTTTTTTTAATTATTAGGCTTTCTGCATCAATGACCAAAACCTCATCAGACCTTCCGCAGGCTAGTAATATATCTTTAGTATCTGGGGTAAATGTGAAATGCCAGCATCTTCTGCCATCGGTTCTAACTCGATCAATCCTCTCAAATGTTTTGCCATCATAAACTTCTAACGTGCTTCTTTTTTTATACCCTCCACTTGCAGCAACATATAATTTATCGCCACTGTGATTGAAACTTACACCGTAGGGTGAATTACCTGTATGCAAATCTCCCTCTTCCACATCGTGTTGTGTATCAACAGTTTTTACATAATTAAAATTCTTGTCTAAAACAATGAAATTATTACTGTGCTCCAAAGTAGCAACATAAAATTGTCCATTAGGTGAAATTTTTATGCCTCTAGGTCTTAATCCATAAGGTGTTGCATCGATTGTCTTTACGATATCACCTGAATTAAAATCATGGATAGTGATAGTGTTATCAGCTTCATTAGTCACAAGTATTTTTGAACCGTCTTCACTAAACTCAATGCCTTCCGTTTCTGGTCCAGCAGTAATCTCTCTTACTTTTTTATTTTGATCTAAATCAACAACGGCAACTTTTGCTGGTGTTCTATCATCATCGTCATCGTCATCTTCTTCATGATTCATCTCCCCTTTTACCGGTGGCTTACCCGTTGAGGATGGTTCCGTAGATACAAATACTTGGTTTTTATAAACCCTTACAAATTCAGGATTAATTCCTACATCAATATTTTTAACTTCTTTAGTCTCGTAATTAATCTTTGATAAGTTAGCATCAGCTTTATTGGCTGTAATTAAATACTTGCCATCATCTGTGACGCCTATGCCTCTTGGATAAGCAGCACCCACATCTATTTGCTCTGCTACTTCCATTGAATTTAAATCAATGACAGTGATTCCACCTTCTTGTGATGTAATAAATGCTTTTCCTCTGTCAACCTCACCACATCCAACTAAAAACATTACTAAAAAGATTAATTTAACGTATCTCATAACTTCCTTATATTTATATAATTTTTATTAAATAAATGATATATATTCTTATAATTCTATCAACCTGAAAATCATTAAAAGTGATTTTTTCCTAAAAATATTTTATAAGCTTCATTATTAGTTTCATTGATATAGGTATAACCAAGTTTTTCTAAGAATTCTAAGAATTCTTCTTTTTTTTCTTTATCTACTTGCATCCCAACTAAAACTCTTCCAATATCTGAACCATGGTTGCGGTAATGAAATAAACTAATGTTCCAATGGCCCATATGTTCTAGAAAATTTAACAGAGCGCCGGGTTTTTCAGGAAATTCAAACCTATAAATAACCTCATTTTTAGCTTCTGGGGCATGGCCTCCGACCAAATGTCTCAAATGAAGCTTTGCCACTTCATTATGTGTTAAATCGATTGGATCAAGTGACGCTTTTTTGAGCTTTTCCATCAGTGACTTAGACTCATTAAAATTTTGTACACCTATACCAACAAAAATATTTGCACTAGAATCACTAGAGTATCTATAATTAAATTCAGTAATATTTCGTTTACCGATTAAGCCACAAAAATCTTTAAATGCACCCGGTTTTTCTGGAATTGTGACTGCAAAAATAGATTCTCTTTCCTCACCGATCTCTGCTCTTTCAGAAACAAACCCAAGACGATCAAAATTCATATTTGCCCCAGACGCAGTGGCAACAAAAGTTTTTGAATCCACATTATTTTTTTTAATATATGACTTTACTCCTGCAACTGCTAATGCGCCTGCAGGTTCTAAAATAGATCTTGTATCCTCGAATACATCTTTTATTGCCGCACATATTTCATCATTATCAACAACAATCATTTCATCAACATACTGCTGACAAATTTTAAATGGAAGTTCTCCAACTTGCTTTAGAGCTGCCCCTTCCGCGAATAAACTCACTGCATCTAAAATAACTCTCTTATTTGCCTTAAGAGATTGTGTCATTGCATCCGCATCTTGTGCTTCGACTCCGATTATTTTAATTTCAGGCTTTACAGCTTTTATATAAGCAGCGATACCTGAAATTAAGCCTCCGCCTCCCACACAACAAAAAATAGCATCAATTGGACGAGAGTAATCTTCTAAAATTTCTTTGGCTATTGTCCCTTGTCCGATAATAACTTCTTCATCATCAAATGGATGAACAAATATTGAGCCATCTTTTTTTTGAATAACTAAAGCAAGATCAAAGCACTCATGAAGTGATTCGCCATGTAAGACTACTTTAGCGCCATGCGATTCAACGGCATTAATTTTTATAGTAGGCGTTGTTTTAGGCATTACTATGGTTGCATTACATTCTAAGATTTTTGCTGCCAATGCAACACCTTGAGCATGATTTCCTGCTGAACAAGCAATCACCCCATTTTTAAGATTCTCATCACTTAAGTTTTTCATTTTATTGTAAGCACCGCGGATCTTGAAAGAAAAAACTGGCTGAAGATCTTCACGCTTCAATAAAATATTATTTTTAAATCTTTTTGATAAATTTATTTGCTTTTCAAGAGGTGTCCTCAGAGCTGCATCATAAACATTTGCATTATCAATACTGTCTTTAAACTTATTTTTCATAACTTAAGAAATACTCAATAAACATTTCAACGTGTATCATATAACCATAATTTTTGTTTAAAACAAAGGATTTACGGAAAATGGATTTAACACAGGATCAATTAAAGAAGCAAGTTGCGGATGCAGCAATTGAGTATGTCAAATCAGGAATTATTGGGGTAGGAACAGGATCGACAGCAAATTTTTTCATTGACGCTCTTGGCGAAATAAAAAATAAGATTGAAGGCGCAGTCGCTAGCAGTAAATCAACAGCAGATAGACTTGAGGCACTTGGCATAGAGGTATTTGACCTTAATAGTGTCAATAATATTGATATTTATGTGGATGGTGCAGATGAAATTACTGAACATATGCATATGTTAAAAGGGGGGGGTGGGGCGCTAACAAGAGAGAAAATTGTTGCTGCCAATTCAAAAACGTTTATTTGTATATGTGATGAAAGTAAATATGTACCCACCTTAGGTAAGTTTCCTTTACCCGTTGAGGTTCTTCCTATGGCAAGAAGTTATGTTGCCCGAGAGTTAACTAAACTAGGGGGGCAACCTCAACTAAGAGATTTTACAACAGACAATGGAAACGTAATTTTAGATGTGCATGGATTAATAATTAAAGATCCCATCGAGATGGAAGCTGAGATCAATCAAATTGTAGGTGTCGTCACCAATGGTTTATTTGCTAAGCGGCCTGCAAATATTTTATTGCTTGGTACAAGTAATGGAGTTAAAACATACGCAAAAAACTAGGCAATATTCATATTATTGTCATAAAATGTTATTAAAATTTAAGTTTTTGGAAAAATATTATGGCTTCAGAACACATATATAAACAATTTGACTCAGACCTTGGGGATATTAGAACGAAGGTGCTCGAGATGGGCACAATTGTTGAGGAACAAATAAGTAACAGCGTTCTTTCAATGGTTGAGTCTGATACAAAACTAGCTGGGGAAGTCATTGCCCGAGATAGGGAGGTCAATTCACTCGAATCTGTCATCAATGAAGATATTTCATTAATCATTGCAAAAAGATCACCGACTGCAGGCGATTTAAGAAATGTATTAATGATGTTTAGAATTATTACTGACTTAGAAAGAATCGGGGATGAAGCAGCAAAAATTGCTAAGGCGACTATTAGGATTTTTGAGAGTGACCGAATGAGTAAACCTAGGTTTAAAGAAATTAAAAATATTGCTACTAATGTTCAAAGCATGCTTAAATCATCTTTAAATGCTTTTGCTAGATTAGACACTGAAGACACCATAAATGTCTTAAAGAAAGATGAAGAAGTCGATGACGACTATCGATCTTTTATGAGACAACTGGTGACTTTCATGCTTGAAGATCCAAGAACGATCTCAATGTCGTTGGAAATGATATTTGTTACTAAATCACTTGAAAGAATAGGTGATCACGCAAAAAATATCTCAGAAGGTGTTATTTATACGGTCAGTGGCGAAGATGTTCGACACGAGCCAATTGAGAAAATTATTAAAACTCTAAATTCATAAATAACCTACTTTGTAGGTACGTACCCAGAAGCTTCATCAGCGCCATCGCCAAAAAAATATGCCTCCGTTTGTTCTGTCAAATACTTTCTCGCTTGAGGATCTACTAAACTGAGTCTATTTTCATTCACGAGCATGGTCTGGTGAGTTAACCAACCTCCCCAAGCCTCTTTAGAGACATTTTCAAATATTTTAATTCCTAACGGACCTGGATAGGGAGGAAAATCCATACCCTCTGCCTCTTTATTAAGCTTCACACACTGAACTTTTCTTGCCATTGAGTCATTCCTCTACTAAACATTAAAAAAACTAACTGATTAATTATAAATTAATAAACGTATGTTAGTATGAACTTTGATTGAGGTGATAACTAATTATTTCTTTATTAGTTATTTAAACGGGAAGTTAAGTGAAATACTTACACTGCCCCCGCAACAGTAATTGAGGATGGATATTTATTCAACCACTGGGTTCATACCTGGGAAGGTTAATATTTAGTCTCATAAGTCTGGAGACCGGCCTTATCAAACTAGCATGGAAGTATTGCGGGGAAGCAATATTTAATTGATAAGACTTTTTTCTTTATAAAGAATTTTACAATTTTTAAAATTTCTCTTAGTACGTTCATATCATATTAACGAATTTATTCGGGGTCGGATAAATTAATGGAGAATAAAGTTGTCAAAATTAAACAAAGTATTACCAATCGTATTACCAATATTACTCACAGTTCCACAAATAGCCTTAGCAGATCTTGCGCTCGAAGAAATTGAAGTCACCACACCCTTAAGAGTTCCAGAGGAAGCAAAAAATGTAATTGCTGATACAACTGTGATTACATCGGATGAAATTGAAAGAGCAGGTCTATCATCACTACCTCAACTACTTCAACAACAACCGGGGATAGAAATTACTAACTCAGGGGGTCCAGGTAAATTATCAACAGTAAGTATTCGAGGCACCAAATCAACACATACACTTATATTGCTTGATGGAATGAGAATTGGTTCTGCAACATCAGGCCTGGCACCAATTCAAGATATACCGCTCTCTCAAATCGAAAAGATAGAAATTGTTAGAGGCCCAGCTTCAAGTCTTTATGGGCAAGATGCTATAGGTGGTGTGATACAAATATTTACTAAAAAAGGTAAAGAAGGGTTTCATCCATATATATCTGCAGGTTACGGAAGATATAAAACAAAAGAAATAGCTGCCGGTATTAGTGCTGGTAACAATTCAACTAGGTTTGCTATTAATCTAGCTGGCGTTAATACTGATGCTTTTTCAGCATTTGTTCCAGATGATTCAAATGCTTCAAACACAAGAAATATTGACAAGGATCACTATAAGAATAGAAGTGTTTCATCAAATCTTTCGCATCAATTTAATGAGCAAATAAAAATTGATTTGCAGTATTTTTTAACTACCGGTAGAAATATGTATGATCAACGTTATGCTGACCTTGACCGTACTTTTGTAAATTACAATGATAAGACAAAACAAGAGGCTTATGGGGCTAAGGTAACTGGGAAAATAAACAATCGCTGGGAATCATCTTTAAAAATTGGTAAAAGTACTGATTTATATTCTGCGCAAGAGAAATGGGATAACATTAATTATCTTTGGATTGATGATGAAGTAGATCTTTATAAAACTTCAGAGTATCAACTTTCATGGCAAAACAATGTAGAAATTGATCATGGATCAATCGTGTTACTGTATGAATTTTTAAAAGAAGAAATAGATACAACAGATAAATATGATAAAGATCAACGAACAAATAATGGGTTTGTTATTGGATACAATCTACAATATGAAAAACATACGTTTCAAACAAGTCTTAGAGAAGATCTAAATAGCCAGTATGATAATCAAACAACAGGATCAATTGGCTATGCTTATCAAATCAATCCTCAATGGCAAATTAGCTCTTCATATGGAACAGCATTTGTAGCACCATCCTTCAACTATCTTTATTCAACATATGAAGAAGCCGCATTAGGTAACCCTGACTTAAAACCAGAAAAGTCGAAAAATATTGAGGCAAGTTTAAGATATGAGAATAACTCTTCATCAATATCTTTAACTGCATACCAAAATACTATTGAAGATTATATTATTTATGACTATATTAGTTATGGAAATAGAGAGAATACACGCAATATTGATGAAGCAAAAATTCAAGGTCTGACTTTAGCTACTGATCATTTTTTTGACAACTTTCAAATTAAGGGAAGTATCACAACTGAGTCTGCAAAAAATGAAGTGACTGATAATTACCTCCCTCGCACAGCAAATTTATATGGTAGTGTTAATTTTAACTACTATGTAAATGATTGGATATTTGGGATTGAGCAAACTGGGTCAGGAAGTCGTTATAATGACGCAGCAAACCTAAGTATAAATAAAATTGAGGGCTATATGATTACAAATCTGGTTACAAACTATGCATTTAACGAAAAATTCTCAATTAACGTCAGATTAGATAATGCGCTTAATAAAGACTATGCTCTAGCTTATGAAGGAAACCAAGCTGGCGGTAATTCATATGTTTATCAAACACCAGGGCGTGGGCTTTATACAAACTTGCGCTATAATTTCTAAAACCAATCTACACTAATAAAAATGAAAAATAATAATTACATACAAGAAAATTTAAAAAAAGTTCTCTTAATTAGCTTACTTACTTTTTTTATTTTCCTAACAAGAGGCTCACACCTCCTTACTTCCTTTAATTTGCCAGATGCAACATTTGTTTTATTATTTGCTGGCGGCATTCTCCTAAAAGAATACAAATGGCTTTCTTACTTTCTTATATTATCCATTGTGATTGATTTTTTATCTCCACCGTATGGGTTAGATAATTCATATATATTTAATTTAGGATATGTTGGGCTAATGATATCTTATTTCGTATCTTGGCTCTTAGGGCGTTACTTAGGTCAATCTTCAAATTTTTCAATAGCCAATTACCTTTATATCTGTCTCTTATACACATCTGACGCTGCCGACGAATAGAGAGGTGTAGA
>CAJXQA010000009.1 GCA_913058475.1 uncultured Nitrosomonadales bacterium | reverse complement strand
GTGGGCTCGGAGATGTGTATAAGAGACAGGTAATATTATATGTGGCGATGAAGTAATTGGAATCCTTCTCATCATCTTTGAAGGTTCTACCGGCTTGAATCTCAAGACCCGGTAAGAGCGGTACATAGGCTCTCAATTGGGCATCATTGCCCTTGGCATCTTTAGCACCTTCAACGGCATCCCATTGGTAACGTTTGACAAACACGGTGGCCCAGTTCATATAGGGAAGCGGTAAACCGGCTTCGATATCCCAACCATCGAGTGCACGTTCTTCTTGTCCATTTTTACCTGTCTTCCATTTAGTAATCGCTTGATACATGTTGGCATTGATTTCACCGACGGTGGATCTGGCTTCTAAACCGACACTGTACCTTCCATGGTCATAAGGAAACTCATGATCATAAAAAGCATTCACACCGAGCATCAAAGTATTATCAAATTCCATACGACGGTAACCTAAACCGGCATTCAATGTGGTGCGGTTATCGGTATAAAATGCACTGACTTGGGTAAATAACGTATTCTCAATATCTTCTTGATCAGAGAGTGGGGCCACCACTAAAATTCCAGTTGTTGGCTTACCTCCTTCCTTGGTCTCGAAGCTTACCTCCACGGTGGGGAAGTATTGCTCTAAAAAACTTTTTGTAAAACCCACGCCTTGATCCGTCGCGGCTTCAATGACTTGACTCTGCGCACCCTCTAAATCACCTGCCGCAATCATTGTAGTTAAATCAATAAAGGCAGAACGATCTTGATCATCTGTTGTTGATTCAGCTGCGTTGGATTTCCAGTCAGCAAAGACAGCTGTGGTAGCAAGAATGAGGGGGGTAATAAATAAAAGTTTTGATTTAAAACTATACATACTAAAATTTTACAGACTTTTGGCTAAAGAGTCTATTATATGCTTGATATTTGCTCCTATTTTGTTGTTTTTACACAACATATTTCCTTTTACATAATAAATACTAAATTAATGATTGTAATGAGAATGATTCTCATTTACAATTGGTAACAGTTCTCATTAAGATTTAGAAATTAATAACTTAATAATTATAAACAAGGAGTTTTTAAGGAAATGAATATTAAGAAGAAATTATTAACCATGGCAATTCTTTCAGCTTTAAGCGTTTCTGCAATGGCAGCGGACCCTACGAACGCAGAAATCATGCAAATGATGAAAGAAATGAAAGCAGAAATGGCTGACCTTAAGAAAGAAAACGAAAATCTTAAAGGAGAGGTGAGCGATGTTGCTACATCAGTAGAGCAAGTGGCTGATGCGACAGACGAAGCGATCAAAGCGCAAGTTAAGCTATCCAATAAAACAACGATCGGCGGTTATGGTGAACTTCACTACAACAACCTTAGAGATCGAAAAGGTGATGCCAATAAAGATGAAATAGATTTCCACCGTTTCGTTTTATTCGTTAATCATGAATTTAATGACAGGATGAGATTTGTTTCAGAGCTTGAGATAGAGCATTCTTTTTCAGGTGATAGTGATGAAGATAGTCCAGGAAAGGTTGAACTAGAGCAAGCCTATATTCAGTATGATTTAACTCAAAAAACGAGCCTGTTAGGCGGGTTATTCCTTACGCCAGTGGGTATCTTGAACGAAACGCACGAGCCAGCAACGTTTTACGGTGTAGAAAGAAATGATGTTGAAAAAAATATTATCCCGACCACTTGGTGGGAGGGCGGCGTTATGGTGGAGCACGAAATCATGGATGGATTATCTACAAATCTTTCAATGAGCTCAGGCTTAGATTCTGATGGTGTTGATGACAGCTTTAAACCAAGAGATGCGCGGCAAAAGGTGGCTAAGGCTGAAGCTAAAACATTTGCTTACAACGGACGATTGAAGTACACAGCAATACCGGGTGTAGAGGTAGCAGGAACAATTAACTACCAAGATAACTATTGTCAAAATGAAATAGCAGGTTGTGGTTCTGCTACATTGTATGAGGGTCACGTTGTTTACAATAAAGATAACTTTGGTTTAAGAGCATTATATGCTTGGTGGGACATTGAAGGATCTGCACCAAAAGCTATTGGTGCCGATGAGCAGTATGGCTACTATGTAGAACCTTCATATCGTTTTAATGATGCCCTGGTTATGGGACAAGATATCGGAATCTTCGGACGATATGCGGTGTGGGATAACTCTGATGGATCTGGATCAATTACAGACACTGAATATCAACAGTTCAATTTTGGAGCTAACTGGTGGATTGATAAGGATGTCGTTGTTAAGATTGATTATCAAATTCAAGATGTCGGAGGTGGTGTTTCACAAGAATTGGATGGATTAAACCTAGGACTTGGGTACCAGTTCTAAACCTTATATAAATACTAAGAGAGGAAAATGACTAGATTAGATAAAAATTATTTGCTGTGGCTTTTGAGGGAAATGCAAAAAAGCGATAGTCTATGGAAGGATGAATTGGGTTATGCTGTAAAATTAATCCAACAGAAGAAAGAAAACCATTTATAGATAATTTAAATAAAAATTTTTTGTTTTCCCTTACATGGATGATGCTAACTGTAATTTTGTTAGCATCATCTTTGTATGCGCGCGGCGTATACCAAACTGATAAAGATTTTCTGGATGAGGTTTACGACAACGCACCACCTAAAAGCAAGAAGATTATGCTCGTGGGCAAAATAAGGAAATCGGTTGAGAGAATTCTAGAACATCCCTATGGCTCATTAAGAATTAGATATTGGAAAAAAGATAATAAAACAGCTTGGATATTAGAGGAGATAGGAAAAGTAGAACCCATCACGTTTGGTGTTGTAATAAAGGATAGTCAAATTCAAGATATTAAAGTATTAGAATTCAGAGAGATTAGAGGCTGGGAAGTGAGATATCCTGCCTTTAGAAAGCAGTTCGAAGGGGCGAGCTTAGATGGAACGAAGCTAGATCGAAAAGTTGATGGTATATCAGGAGCGACTCTGTCGGTATGGGCAATGACATCCATTGCTGAGCTTTCTCTCTTTCTTGATCAATATGTAAAAAATAAATGAAAAAAATAAGAATTACCAAGAAGTCGATCAATCAGGTCCATAAGTTTACGGGCATTGCCGTTTGTGTGTTTTTAATCCATCTATCAATCACCGGAATATTTTTAAATCATACAGAAGATTTAGGCTTGGACGAAAAGTACACCGCCTCACCTATGATCTTAGCTTTGTACAATATATCTATGCCAAATAAGGAAGAATCATTTTCAGTAGATAATCATTTCATATCAAGGTTTGGCAATCAGGTGTTTTTAGGTAATCAACCTGTTTTTAAGAGTGAAAATCCAATCATTGGTGTAGTGTCCTTCAATCAAATGTTAGTTATAGCCATTGAAAATGGACTTGTTCTATTAACTGCAGAGGGCGAATTGATTGAAAAGCTCACAACGGCAACTGGAGTCCCTGCAAACATTCAAAAGCTAGGCACATTGAACAGTTTATTATTACTTAAAACTAACAAACAAGTATGGGAATCAAATGATGAAGGTCAAGAGTGGAGGGTATCCGATTCAAATTTTAATGAATGGAGCAATGAGGTTGTAATGCCAGATGAAAAGACGCAACAGATAGAATCTTATTTTTTAGGAAAGGGAGTCTCATTAGAACAATTTTTTCTTGACCTTCATAACGGTAATATTATTAAAGGTTTTGGTAAGTGGTTATTAGACATTATCGCTATCTTTTTATTGCTAATCTCAATTTCTGGTGTTTGGATTTGGTTAAGAAAAAAGCGTTACTAAGCTTTATTCACATAAGGTAATTTTTCATCTAATATTTCACTTATGACTAAAGTGAAATTTAAAAAATGTTGAAACAGATTTTTGTTTTCATACCGATCATTATTTTTAGTAATGGTATCGCAACTGAGGAAAAAGAATTGACTTTGACATCTGAAAATTATTTTGCGACTAATCAAACATGTCAATCCTATAAAGTGATTGAGGGGACGAAGTATTGCGTCAAAGAATCTTTGATTCCTCTTAATTCATGTGGCGAGCAATCAGATTGGCCTTGTATGGACCCTGAAGGTTGCCTGGGAATCACTCAATTTATTAAGGAGTAATATGCCTTATTTACACACAATTAGATTAATTATTTTGCTTTTATTTCTTCCTGTTATGGGTCAAGCGACAGAGGATTTAAAATACAGCTATGTACATGACAGTATAGGTGATAAAGACGATGCAGAAGGTGATGTGACCTTTCGTACTCTTCAGGTTGATGGTGTAATGTACGAGTATGCTCACGTCAATATTAAATGGAAAGGAGGGTTTTTCAAATCCAGTATTACCGATGACTTTATACAAAAAAAAGAAATAAAAAATGGCTTAGTCCTTTACGATATTGTCGAGGGGGATCAAAAAAAAGGCTACAGTGTTTTTGCAAGGCATATTCAAGTCAAAGATTACCCTGTTGGCTTTGAAACCAAAAAAATTATCAAAGATGAAGGTAGGCATCCGGCCTTTAGTGATTACGATTGGATATTTAAATTCGAAGCAAAGAACGTTGAGAATATAGAAATAAATGGCCAGATAAGACAAGCAATTCATACAAAACTCTGGGGCTCTAGACCCACTTCAACAACAAACTGTCAGTCATTACCTAGCCGGGGCTTCTCAACCTCAACCGGAGAAATCTATGTTGAAACTTGGTTTGATTTAGATGACAGTAAGCTATTAAAGCAGGAGTTTACCAAATACGGTTGCGTTCCATCCAGAATCATTGTCTCAAAAGAAACCTGGGTTTTAAAAAACTAAGCATGTGTTTCAATCATTCTTTCTCTTGAGGCCGGAGTTTCAAGGCTAATTCTTCCTAAGAGACCTTGCCTGTAATCGTTAATAAAACTAATCGCCGCTTTTTCTAGATTGGGTTTGCCTTTCTTCAGCACGAATCCGCGCTGCCTTGCAATGCCATCTAAAAAAAATTCATCCTCGGGGAAGGGGGCTTTAAGGTTATATTTTTTGGATATAGATTCTGGGTATCTCAGCTTAATAACCTCAGCTAACTCTAAGGCTGTTTCAATTTCATCATAAGCATTTGAACCAATATTATTTGAGGCAGCTAAAAAAAAGCCATCTAGTTCATAGCTGATTCTTGGCCACATCATCCCAGGCGTATCAGTTAGGATGGTTTGTTTATTAATCTCTATTCTTTGCTGACTTTTGGTCACAGCAGGGATGTCACCGACCTTAGCAATTTTTTTGTGATACAAAGCATTAATAATAGTTGATTTACCGACGTTAGGTACCCCCATAATCATGATTCTTAGTGGCTTAATTGAAGAATCTCGATGAGGAGCTAATTTTTGACACAAGGGCAATATTTTTTTTACATCATTTTTATTTTTCGCTGAAACAGTGATGGCTTGTGTTTTGGGTTGTCCATTAAAATAATCTAACCAGTGCTGTGTAATTTCTGGGTCTGCTAAATCAGATTTGTTGAGTATTTTAAGGTGAGGCCTTTGTCTGCCTGCCCGAATATTTTTAATGATGGGGTTAACAGAGCTACCAGGAATTCTGGCATCGAGCACCTCGACGATAACATCATTTATTTCCATCGCCTTTTCTGCATTATTTTTTGCTGCGGTCATGTGACCTGGAAACCACTGAATACTCATATCTTTACCTTTTATTTTTTTCCCATTAGCCTTACCTTAATTCTAATGAGTGAATTGAGATTAAGGTAAACTGAGAACTATGCAAACACTTGATGAAATGAAACCACAACAGTCACCCGAACTTCTCAAATCTTTACATATTTTAACCCGAGATGGAAAAATTAATCAGGATTCAAGAAGAAAGTTAAAGCAGGTCTATCATCTTTATAACTTTATAGAGCCGATTTTAGAAAAGATTAATAAAGAAAATGAGCATTATTCTGTTGTGGATCATGGATGCGGGAAGTCTTACCTTGGTTTTATTTTGTTTGATCTTTTTATTAAATCAAATTTAGGCCAGATGATTGGCATCGAAACTAGAGCCGAGCTTATAGAAAAATCCAAGGCATTGGCGAAAAAATTAAAATTTGATCGCATGAGTTTTATTAACAGTGCCATTGCAGATGCTGAAAATTTAGTCCCTAACGATATTGATATGGTTACAGCACTTCATGCCTGCGATACCGCAACCGATGACGCTATTTTTTTTGGACTAAAACGACAAGTTAAATATTTTTTTCTGGTCCCGTGTTGCCAAGCAGAGGTGGCGAAGTTGATGAGAAAAAATAAATCAACCTCTTTAACTGAACCTATCGCTGAATTGTGGCGGCATCCGATACATACAAGGGAGGTTGGAAGCCATCTAACAAACGTTTTACGATGTCTGCTGCTTGAATCACAAGGTTATAAACTCACCGTGACTGAGCTGGTCGGTTGGGAGCACTCCATGAAAAACGAGTTGATTATTGCTGAATATGTGGGAGTTAAAAAAGGCAATGCTCGCGAGCGCAGTTTAGAAATTTTGAAGCTGTTTAATTTGCAAGAATTAGAATCAAAATTTATTATTTAAATTTCTTCTTTAATATGACTATGGATCATCAAATTCTCAAATATAAAATAACAGTTAAGTTGTTACCTAAAAATCAACCAGAGGTTTTTTGAGTAAGTGAATATACATTACCCAGCTAGGCTACCCGTCAGTCAACAGGTCGAAAAAATAAAAAAAATTATAGCGAGTAATCAGGTCACCATTCTATGTGGAGAGACGGGCTCTGGAAAAACAACCCAACTCCCTAAAATCTGTCTTTCAATGGGGAGAGGACAGAATAAATTCATTGGCCACACTCAGCCAAGAAGGATTGCAGCCAGATCAGTGGCGACAAGGATTGCAAGCGAATTGGACGTTGACCTTGGTGCACAGGTGGGTTTTAAAGTTAGATTTTCGGATAAAACGTCTAAAGGGACATCGATTAAGGTGATGACCGATGGCATCTTACTGGCTGAAACTCAAAAAGACCCAAAGCTTTTACAATACGATACGATCATTATTGACGAGGCGCATGAGCGTAGTCTCAATATCGATTTTTTATTGGGATATATTAAAAATTTATTACCCAAGAGACTTGATCTAAAAATTATTATCACAAGTGCGACAATTGACGTCGATAAATTTTCAGCCCATTTTAATCAAGCACCCATCATTCAGGTTTCGGGTCGAACATTTCCAGTTGATATTATTTACAGGCCATTGAAGCAACTCAGCCAAGATGTAGTTGAAAATATTGAGGATGCTGTGTTGTCTAGCATCAATGATCTTCCTGCTGACAATAAAGGGGATATCTTAATTTTTTTACCGGGTGAGAGAGACATCCATGACATCAAAAAATTCTTAACCGACCAGCTCAAAAATAAATTTGAAATTTTGCCACTTTTTTCGAGGCTGCCCGTCAAGGAACAGCAAAAAATATTCAAACAGGGGACATCGAGAAGAATTATTTTAACGACCAATATTGCAGAAACTTCACTCACCGTCCCTGGCATTAAATATGTCATTGATGTGGGTCTTGCCAGAATTGTTCGCTATAACCCAAGACTAAAAATAGAGCAGCTACTCATTGAAAAAATTTCTCAAGCTTCAGCCAATCAAAGATCAGGGCGTTGTGGTCGAATAGCTCCGGGTGTTTGTATTAGGCTTTATGATGAGGAAGATTTTGATATAAGACCCATCTTTACAGATCCAGAAATTATGAGGACCTCACTCGCTTCTGTAATTTTAAAAATGGCTTCACTTGATTTAGGGCCTGTGCAACAGTTTCCTTTCCTTCAACCCCCTATCAATAAATTTATTCAGGATGGTTACCAATTACTTTTCGAAATCGATGCGGTTGATAAAGATTTTAAAATCTTACCAATGGGCCATCAATTAGCCAAGCTCCCCCTTGATCCTTCTTTGGGCAGAATCTTAATTGAATCAAACAAACAAGCCTGCCTGAATGAAATTTTAATCATCATCAGTGCGCTTAGTATTTCAGATCCCAGAGAGCGGCCTTTAGAAAAAGCACAAAAGGCAGATCAAGCCCACCTTTTATTTCATGACCCCGATTCGGGGTTCATGAGCTTCATTAAGCTATGGAAATTATTAGATGAGAAAATAAGCATTAAGAGCGGGAAAGGTTTGAGAACTTTTTGCCAGCAATATTTTGTTTCCTATACAAGGATTAGGGAGTGGCAAGAGCTTTATAAACAGCTGACCGAGATGACAAAGGAGCTTGATTTTAAGGTCAGTAAAAAAGAAGTCACTTATGAAAGAATTCATATATCACTCTTAACAGGCTTATTGGGAAATATCGGTACCAAAATTATTGATAGCAACGAATACGCGGGTACGAGGGGAATTAAATTTTTAATTGGGCCAACCTTGTTTAGAAAGAAAAATTATAAATGGGTGATGGCCGCTGAGATTATTGATACGGGTAAGCTCTATGCCCAATGCATTGCAAAAATTGAGGTAGATTGGATTGAAAGGTTATCCAAGCATCTGGTGGAGTATGAATACAGCAACCCTCGATGGAGCCCAAAGTTGAGCCGGGTGGATGCCAGCCAAAAAACTTTACTTTATGGTCTAGTCATTAATGCCAACAAAACGATTCATTATGGTTCGATCAATATAGAGGAGTCGAGAAATATTTTTATAAGACAAGGCCTTGTCGAAAATCAGTATGAATCACCGGCCCCTTTTTGGACGCATAATCAAAAGCTAATTAATGAAATTAAGCAGCTTGAACATAAGTCTCGAAGGCAAGATATTTTAATTAACGATGACATCCTATTTGATTTTTATGACAGTAAAATCTCAAACGAAATTATGAATGGGGCAGGTTTTGAATTTTGGCGAAAGGGCATTGAGAAGGATGAGCCTGAATTTTTATTCCTTACCAAAGACTATTTGATGCAGAAGAATGCTGATCAGATTGATGATGTTCAGTTCCCAGATCAAGTAAAACGAAATCATATCGATATAAATTTAAGCTACCACTTCGAGCCAAACCATCCCATGGATGGTTTGACCGTAAGTTTTCCTTATCACGGGTTGAGTCAGGTTAAGCAAGAATCATTTGATTGGCTAGTGCCAGGGATGATTAGAGAGAAGGTGCTTAACGTGTTTAAATTACTTCCCAAGCCGGTCAGAACCCAACTTACTCCTTTACCAAAAACGATCACAGAATTTTTAGTACAGGCTGACACAACGAAAAATTTTAACCAAGAGCTTACTCAATTCATCAGAGAGAAAACCAAGTCAACGCTGAGGGTCGATCCAGCTTTGGTTAAAAATTTACCCATGCACCTTAAGGTTAATTTTATGATCACAGATGATGAGGGGGTTGAAATTGATTCCTCAAAAGAATTATCTGAATTGCAAACCGAACATAAGGAAAGGGTGACAGAGGTTATTGAGGAGGTGGCCTTTGATATTGAAAAAGATAGCCTAACTTTTTGGCCAGAGCATGATATCCCTGAAAAGGTTAGTGCCGAAAGACAGGGGGAGGAAATTGTAGGATACCCAGCACTTATTGCTAATGAAACTGATGTTGACCTCAAGGTGTTAGATAATGAGAGTGAGGCAAAGTCCTTGCATCATTTGGGTGTTAGGATGCTGCTCACATTGCAATTAAAAGACCGCATTAAAATATTAAAAAAAACACCTCCACAATTTGATCGTTATGGGCTATCACTTAAAACTTATATTGAAACGGATGCCTTAAAGGAAAATTTTATTGAGATGGTTTTGAACGAATCAATGAACTGGGGTGAACCCGTGCCGAGGACAAAAAGTAACTTTGAAAAAATGGTCACCTTTGCTAAGAGAAGAATCGGGGAGGTGATTATCGAGCTTTCAAATTCTCTGACCTCAATTGCTGAGAGTTACCATGCCATCACGCTTGCCTTAAAAAAACAAAAACACTTACCTCCAATGGTAAGCGATGATATCGACGAGCAGTTAGAACTTTTATTGCCCGCTTATGAGCCGCCCTTATTTATTTATGATCAGATAAAACATTTCCCAAGATACTTAGCAGCATTAAGGATACGCATTGAAAAATATACACAACGACAAGAAAAGGATGCCGAATCACTTAAAGGTCTCAAACGTTTACAAGACAAATGGATTGAGAGGGTCATTGATTTTGTTGAAAATGATGAGGAAGTACCAGATATGTATGTGGATTTTCAATACGCATTGCAAGAATTAAGGGTCTCATTATTCGCACAAGAATTAAAAACGTTATACCCCATCTCACAAAAAAGAGTTGAGAAGCAATGGCATGAGATAATGTTGAAATGATCAATAAGATAAAGAAAATGATCGGCTTGGTAAGTGAAAAAAAACCACAACGCGAAGGTAGTTTTGATGAAATGACGGTGGATATGAGTGAGTCGAACGATGTGAGATCGATGCATATTGGTTCACCTACGATCCAAAGCTCAATGAGAATAAGTGATCCTTACCATCTAGAATTAGGATATACGCAAATTATGGCCTTAGCTGCTATTTTCTTAGATAAGCCGAAAGACCTATTATTTGTTGGGCTGGGTGGTGCGGCAATCCAAAAATTTTTTTATAAATGGTTTAGCAAGGCTAATTGCCTCACCATAGAAATTAATCCAAGTGCCATCAATGTGGCGAAGCAATTTTTTAAAATACCTAAAGCTTCGAAGCGTTTTAAAATTATTCAAGATGATGGCATTGATTATATTAAAAATTCGGAAGATGAATATGACCTCATACTCTCGGATGCTTTTGAGGAGTATGGCTTACCCGAAGTTTTTTGTGAAATTCCCTATTTTGAAAGTTGTAGGGCCAGACTCACTGAAAAGGGTATTTTTATGATTAACTTATGGGGATCAGATCCGAGAACAAAAGCTTACATTGATCGAATAAAGTTGACCTTTGATGACCGTGTACTTCATCTAAAATCCACTACTTCGGGAAATATTATTGTATTTGCATTTAATTCTCAACCCAGTGAATCCCGAATTGATAATTTGAAAAGAAAAATATTAACCATGGAAAAACAAATTGACTTCGATTTGATGGTATATTTCAACAAAATTTTAAAAAACCAAAATAATAAAACGAATCATCTTTTTCTTTAATATTAGGAACCCATCTTGAAATCAAATTATTTTGCATCCTGCCCACGAGGACTTGAGGCTTTATTAGTTAAGGAATTAGAGGCTCTCAAAATCGAGTCACCCAATCAAGTGGATGGAGGCGTTGAGTTCTCATGCTCAATAGAGCAGATGTACCGGACGAATATCACCAGCCGAGTGGCCACTCGAGTGATGATGAGAATTAAGAAAGGGACTTATGAAACTGAGGATGATCTTTATCAAGCAGCATTAGAAATTAATTGGTTTGATTATTTCGATCTTTCAAATTCCATTAAGGTCAGTACCACGGGTGTGAAGTGTCCTTTAAAAAGTTTGGATTTTATGACGCTCAGAATTAAGGATGCGGTTTGCGATAGCTTTAGAAAAAAAATGAATAAGCGACCCGATGTGGACATTAGAAATCCTGATATTCGTATCCACCTCTATTTAGAAAAAAATGAGTACTTTATTTATTTAGATACATCAGGTGACCCGCTCTATCAAAGAGGTTTTAGAAAATCGAGTGTGGAAGCACCGATCAAGGAAAATTTAGCTGCGGGTATTATTTTGCTGAGCGGTTGGGAGCCTGGCCAAGCGATGCTTGATCCCATGTGTGGGAGTGGTACATTTTTAATTGAAGCTTCCATGATGGCACTCAATCAAATGCCAGGATTGAGAAGACAATTTGGATTTGAAAATTGGAATAATCTTGATTCAAAACTTCTAAAGCAAATTAAGTCAGCCTACGAATCAGATAAAAAACCACTCACTTTTTCACGTATTTATGGTTCGGATAAAGACCTTCGAGCTATCCGTGTGGCTAAAAGAAATTTAGTTGAAGCAGGTTTAGAAGATGCCGTTCAATTAGTCTGTAAAAAAATAACTGAGATTACCCCCCCATTTAATGAGGGCGTGATGATTACCAATCCACCCTATGGCATTCGAATAGGGGAGGATGAAGAGCTAGCAGAAGCTTATCCGTTATGGGCAAGTTGTCTTAAAAATAAATTCTCAGGTTGGCGAACTTATTTTTTAACCAGTGATTTTCGATTACCAAAATTGATGCGCTTATCACCTTCTAAAAAAACACCACTATATAATGGCGCGCTAGATTGCCGTTTATTTGAGATTAAAATGGTCGCAGGAAGTAATCGAAAAAAATAGTTTTCTTAATCTATATTTGATTTATTTTTATACAAAGCAAAAATGGTAATCATAGCGGCTATTGCAATTAAATAAGATGGGCTGATAGGGTTTCCTGTCTTTTCAAAAATCCAGGTCGCTGCCAAAGGTGTAAGGCCTCCTGCAACACCTAATGTTAAATTATAACCAAGCCCAATGGTTGTGCAGCGAACGGCTTCTGGGATTGATAAGACCATAAAAGCATTGAGCGGTGCAAGGTAGGATCCTAAGATAATCGTAAGTCCTAACTGCCCAAGAAAAGCTAAATTCACATCGTGATGATTCATAAGATAGAACAAAGGCACGACAAATAAAAGCATAAGTATGGAAGTTATCTTCAACATTAATTTTTTCCCAACCTTGTCTGTAAAGTAACCCGACAAAAGCACAACACCAATCAGGATGACCATAGAGATAGAATTGATATTTAAAGCAAGTGAAGGTGTGAATTTTTCTGCCACCTCAAACCAGGTGACTAGGTAGACAAAGATTAAATAAAAACCGACTGCGTTGAGAAAGACTAGTCCACTGATATTAAATAATAGAGGTAGGTGCTGTTGAAAAACAACAACTACTGGAGGTTTTAATGTTGGAGCGGGTACCTCATCAACTAAGTGACGTCTTAAAAATAGACCGACGATTCCAATCACAAGCCCGAATAAAAAAGGCACACGCCAACCCCATGCATTAATTGTTTCTTCCGACATCAGATGATTCATTAAATCACCCGTAAAAGAACCCAGCAAAATGCCACCGATAGCACCACAGGTAATCGTTGCTCCCATGAGCGACTGCTTATTTTTTGGTGCATGTGAGACTAAATAAATTATAGAAGTAGTAAATTCACCACCGACAGACAAACCTTGAATCATTCTTAATAATACGAGTGTGTAAGCTGCCCAAACACCCCAGGCATTATAGTCAGGCAAAATGCTAACAAAAAAAGTCGGGATTGCCATAGCTGCGACCGACAAATTAAGGGCAACTTTTTTCCCATACTTATCTCCCACATGGCCAAAAATGATAGCCCCGATAGGGCGCATAAGATAGCCAACGGCGAAGATGCTAAAGGCCATTAATAATTGTGCGGTGGGATCGGATTTTGGAAAGAATGCTAGACCGATGGCTGATGCAAAATAGCCATAAATAGCAAAATCATACCACTCTAGAATATTTCCAATCAGTGCTGAGGCAATAGATTTTTTATTGGTTGAAGCCATTAAAGTTATTATAGTCTACCAATTTAACTCTCTTAATTTTTTTTTAAAAAGAATAAGTTAGCGCAACGTTAAAGGAGCGTCCCATCGCATAGACTTGGGTGCCGTTAGCTCTGTTGATACCTGTTGACATAGTGGCGCCTTGACCCAAGTATTCACCACCCAGTGGGTCGGCATAACTCTTATCTAAGATATTTTCTACCTCACCAATAATGGAAACTGATTTCCATTGGTAAGAGCTGACTAAATCAAACTTAGTAAAGCCTGCTGTTTCTCTTTCTTGTCTGGTGCTGTTAACGTCATCCTTCTCATCCACTAAGATCATTGATAGATTATTACTCCAGCTGCCGACATTTTGGTTAATTGCTAGGGTTAAGTTTGGTGGCATCATATTATAAAGATCAGTATCTGAATCCGTATTGCGACCCTTTTGATAATTGAATTTACTCAGTAAATTAAAGTTACCAAAGTTTAGAGTCTCAAAAAGATGCATATCAGCACCCACATCCAATCCATAGATAGTAGCTGTTTGATTAGCAAATTTTAAGTTTCGATAACCATCGGTTCGATCAGCAATAACGTTGGCATCAATATAATCACTGATGTAGGTGTAGTAAGGGTTTACTTTAATTCGCCAATTTTTGTTAGGATCCGTGTGGTTTAGAACCAACCCAACTTTATGTGCTGTTTCTGGTTTTAGATCAACATCACCCACGTAACCATTCCCATCGCCATAGAGATTATTCATATTCGCTGCCATAGTCCATGTTGACCATGTATAGCGCTGATAAAGATTTGGGCTTCTTGTTTTCATCGAATAACCCAACTCAACTGAGCTATCTTCTTCCATGTTGTATCTGGTAAGCAAGCTGATATCAAAATTCTCATCCGTCTGTTTCCTCTTCGATGCATTGAAGGCATCTGAGTCAGCTAATTGATTTGAGCCCATAGCATTCGTTTGATTATAGCCATTCACATTATCGGCATCAGTTTGAACAATACCTAAGCGAGCACCGATAGAGGTAATCCAATTTTCTGTCCATAGACTATCGAGCTGGCCATAAACATCAAATCGATTGCGCTTACCATTGTTAATATTTAGAAAATTATTACCCGTCATCATGCCCGTGCCTGAGTTTGAATTCCAAGTGTCGTCGAGTTGATAGTATTGAATTTCTGAACCCACTTTTAAGGTATCTTGATCATTCATAAAAATCTCAGAGTCAACAGCTAAACCTGCGGTGAAACCATCTGCCTCCATCGGCATGCCAAGACTTGTATTTCCCATATTAGTGTAGGTGTATTGCTTATCTGGACCAAAGTTATGCTTGTGATTGGTGTCATCAATATAAATACGAGAGGTTAATTTACCCCAAGCATATTCGCCTTTCTGACTTACATTTAGCTGGTAGTTTTTGTTACCCACCGAATCCATTCTTTGGTTATTAAAATTTTCATATGGACTGTCATGATAGGCTGCGATGACTTGATAGATTTCATTATCAATGGCCTTAGAAATAGAGAATTGATGATTTTGGTTTTTATAGGCTGATGAACCTACTTCATCTCCATCTAGATAACCTCGGTCAGGTGCTGCAAGACCCGCCTCCTTAAAAGCACCTCCCGCATAATAGTTATCCGCTTTAACATAAGAGCCGAAATAACTTATCGCGGTATCTTGGTCTGATGTATTGAGTGAAATGTTAGCGCTCGTCGCTTTATTATTAGATTTATATTTTGTACCCACTTCTCCAAAAAAAATTGGGTTTTCATCTACTGCAAAGATCGGCTGTACCGTATCGATCTTGATCACTCCACCAATATTATCTCCCCCTTGATCAACCGCTGAAAGTCCAGCTAACACTGAGATATTTTTTATGTTGACGGGATCTGAATAGGATAATGGTGCGTTCATGTGATTGGCGCAGGAGGCAATCAAATCCATGCCGTCAATTTTAATCTTAATTCGGTCATCCGATAGGCCTTGGATCATGGGTAGACTTGAAAAACCGCCATTGTTAATACTATTACCGCCTAGGAAATTATTGATGAGCTTACCTGAATCATTACTCATAATCTTTTCATTTCTAGTGACACCTACACCCAGATTATTATCTGAAAATGGCACCTCATACTCTTTGGTGATATTAATGCTCTCTATACGATTTTCTGCCACCGCTAAGCTGGTAATTAATAAATTTGTGCATACACCTACAATTATTTTTTTCATTTTTCTTCAATCTCTAATTTGTAAATTTAAACAATTCGTCTTATGTAAAAAAACGAATTTAGGGCTACTTTTTAATATAGATTTTTAAGAAAAGTGCGGGGGTGCTTGGGAATAAAAATTTGATGCTGTTTTGTTACTAATAAAGGAAGGATAAACTTTCTTAAGAATAGATGATTTGCCAGAAAATGTTTCAGTGATAGACGATACGTTATAAAAATCTTCGTCTTCACCTAGATTGCAAAATGAACAGCTCGTTAAGGCATTCGATACTAAATTATTGTTTCCTTCGTCTGATAAGGCGACAAGTTTAACGGTATTTCCTGAGCAGATGACTTGGTAGTCAACGTCTGCTGCCATGACATTTGAAACAAAAGAACCCGATACAACAAATAACATTGCGACTAAAGCAAAATAATGTTTAACCAGATTCTTTTTTTTCATAAGCTCAAGATTATAAATCAAATTTTTAAATTCTTAAAATCTAACGTAATGCACTGAGCGCTTGATCATAGTTAGGTTCTTCAGTAATTTCATTGACCAATTCACTATAAATTACTTCGTTAGATTCATTGAGTATGATGACCGCTCTTGAAGTCAGGCCTTGAAGGCTAGAATCTTCAATGGCAACACCATAGTCATTTGAAAACTGACTGATGTTACGAAAGGCAGAGAGCGTTTCTACAGCTTCTGTTTTTTCTGCGCCACAAAATCTTTTTTGTGCAAAAGGTAAATCTGCTGAAATACACAATACAACCGTGTTGTCTAAATTTGATGCCTCGTCGTTAAAACGTTTGACGGATAGCGCACAGGTCGGTGTATCGACACTAGGAAAAATATTTAAAATTTTCTTTTTACCGGCATAGCTTTCTAGATTCACGTTTTCACGTTTATTGTTTGCTAAATTAAAATCTTTCACGGTATCTCCAGCTTTAGGAAAGCTTCCACCGATTTGAACTGGGTTGCCTTTGAGTGTAACTTGCGACATTATCTATTCTCCAAAATAATTTAAAATATTTCTTATTTACCAATATTCTATCAAAGCTTATCAGGTAAAATAAATTAATATATGAAAGACGCAGAACAACCAAAATTTATTCATCTCAGATGCCATAGCGAATATTCAGTGACGGATGGTATTGTCAAAATTGAAGAGTACCTAAATCGAGCATTAGAAGTAGATATGCCAGCATTGGCCTTAACTGATTTGAGTAATCTTTTTGGAGCTGTCAAGTTTTATAAAAAGGCGATTGATAAAAAGATAAAACCTATCATCGGTTGCGATGTTTGGTTGCAGAACAAGAAAAATCGTGAACAACCATACCGCACCCTCATATTGTGTCAATCTCAAGAAGGCTATTTAAATTTATCACGTCTTATTTCAAAATCTTTTTTAGAAAACCAGTATAAAGGGCGGGCCGAAGTCAAATCTGAGTGGTTACTCGAAGAATTTAATGCTGGCTTAATAATATTGTCTGGTGCCCTGCAAGGTGAAGTTGGGCAGCTGATTTTGAATGATAAAGTTAAAGAAGCATCAGAGATAACTTTGAAATGGCAAGAAAAATTTGGCGATCGTTTTTATTTAGAGCTTCAAAGATATGCCGAGGGAAAGTTACTAGAAGATCAGGAGCGCTACATCCAACAAGCGCTTCACTTGGCCACTCAAAATCAGATACCCGTTGTTGCCACGCACCCCATTCAATTTATGCAGGAAGGTGATTTTAGAGCGCATGAGACAAAAACCTGCATCGCTGAAGGTTATGTGCTAGCTGATTCTCGAAGACCTAAAACATTTTCACCAAATCAATTTTTCAAAGATGGTGATGCGATGGCATCGCTGTTTAAAGATATTCCATCAGCGATAGAAAATTCTGTAGAAATTGCCAAAAGATGTAATTTTAGTTTTCATCTGGGTGAAACTTACCTCCCAAATTTCCCAATTCCTGAGGGGATTAAGATAGACGAATTTTTAAAATTAGAGGCAGAAAAAGGCCTTAAACAACGGCTAGAAAGTTTACCAAACAAAGAAGCCATTGACGAAAAAATATACTTTGACCGACTCAATTTTGAGGTTGATGTGATTAATCAAATGGGCTATGCGGGCTATTTTTTAATCGTCTCTGATTTTATCAATTGGTCAAAGCAAAACAATATACCTGTTGGACCTGGAAGGGGTTCTGGCGCAGGCTCGGTTGTGGCTTTCAGCTTAGGTATTACTGACTTAGATCCCATTGAATATAACCTGCTTTTTGAGCGATTCTTGAATCCAGATAGGGTTTCTATGCCTGATTTTGATATCGATTTTTGTCAGGAAGGGCGAGATCGAGTGATTGATTACGTTAAGGAAAAGTATGGGGCTGAGTCCGTATCACAGATTGCAACATTTGGTACCATGGCGGCAAGGGCTGTTATTCGTGATGTAGGACGCGTCCTTGATCTACCTTTTTTATTCGTGGATGGAATCGCTAAATTAATTCCGATGGAGCTGGGCATCACATTAAAAGATGCTATTGAAAAAGAGAGTCAAATTAGAGACAGAATTAAAAAAGAAGAGGAGGTCAAAGAGCTTTTTGATTTGGCTTTAAAATTAGAGGGCTTAATCAGAAATGTGAGTATGCATGCCGGCGGAGTATTGATTGCTCCTAGCGAAATATCTAAATTTTCTCCTATCTATTGTCAGGCCGAGGGTGAAGGTGTGGTCAGTCAATTTGATAAGGATGATGTTGAAGCCTTGGGCTTGGTTAAGTTTGACTTTTTAGGACTGAGAACACTCACTATCTTGTCAATGGCGTTAGAAAATGCGAATTCCTTGAGACAAAAAGATGATTTAGAACCAATTGATCTTGAAGGGATTCCGATTGATGATACGGCTACCTATGACTTGTTGAAGTCCTCTAATACAACAGCAGTATTTCAGCTTGAATCTAGGGGTATGAAGGATATGTTGAAGCAGGCAAAACCTGATTGCTTTGAAGATATTATTGCTTTAGTCGCTCTTTATCGCCCAGGCCCGATGGACTTGATTCCAGAATTTTGTCGAAGAAAGCATGGGATCGATGCTGTTTCTTACCCACACCCTGCGACAAAAGAAATATTAAAAGAAACTTACGGCATTGCCGTTTATCAAGAGCAGGTGATGCAAATTGCTCAGGTCGTGGCGGGTTATACCTTAGGCAGCGCGGATTTGCTTAGGCGAGCTATGGGTAAAAAGAAGGTTGAGGAAATGGATGCCCAAAGGGCAAACTTTATCAGTGGTGCCACAAAAAATAATTTAAACGAAAGACAGGCTAATGACTTATTTGATTTGTTAGAAAAATTTGCAGGCTATGGCTTTAATAAATCACATGCCGCCGCTTATGCCAAAATTGCTTATCAAACCGCCTATCTAAAAACGCATTTCGCATCTTCATTCATTGCTGCTTCGATGTCAGCAGATATGAATAACACCGATAATGTGCATTTATTATTCGATGACTGCATGAGAAATAAAGTGGAATTGCTTCCACCCAATATAAATCAAAGCCAATATAAGTTTGTCACCGTTAACCAAAATCAAATTTTATATGGGTTGGGTGCGTTAAAAGGTTCAGGACAAATTGCCATTGAAGAAATTCTGCAAGAAAGAAAAAAGAATGGACCATTCAAATCCCTTTTTGATTTCACATCACGACTTGATTTAAGGAAGGTTAATCGCAGAGTCATTGAATCATTAATTAAGGCTGGAGCTTTTGATGAGATAGAAAAAAATAGAGCATCACTGTTGGCCAGCATTGGTTTAGCAATAAATTTTGCTGATCAAGCCAATGCAAATATCGGTCAGAATAATCTTTTTGAAGCCTCTGAGGAGCAGGCAGTTGAGCTCGTTTCTGTTGAAAGCTGGGATACACAAAAGCAGTTATTAGAGGAAAAAGAGGCTTTAGGTTTTTATTTTAGTGGACATCCCTTTACGTACTACAAAAAAATGATTCGAGAGTTCATCCCAACAAAACTATCGGAACTCACTCCCAGGGAGTCGCCTTATCTTGTCGCAGGAATCATTTCTGATGTTAGATTTAAAATGACGAGCCGAGGGAAGATTGCCATCATTACATTAGATGACTCTGAGGGGAGAATGGATATGGTTGTGGGAAGCAAGGTACTTAATGACTTTTATGAGCTTATTAAAGAAGATCAATTGCTATTTGTTGAAGGTAGAGTTAGTCATGACGATTTTACTGGTGGGAATAGAATTAACGTTATCAAAGCCTTTGATCTATTAAGCATACAAAGCACAAAAGCTCAGCTACTAAAAATCACTCTTGATAAACAGGCGAATCCAGACGTCCTTAAAAACTTGCTTAAGCCCTTTTGTAACGGTGCTTTTGGTTCTGATATAAAAAAATGTCGAGTAAAAGTTGAGTATCAAAATCAACAAGGAAAGGTTGAATTAATGTTAGGTCCGGAGTGGTCTGTAGCACTTCATGAAGATCTAATTTTTGGTCTTGTAGCATCATACGAAGATGACAACGTTAAAATACTCTATAATTAGCAAAATAAATTAATATCGTGATTAGATTATGAAGCGCACCTACCTAGAATTTGAAAAACCTGTCGAAACACTTGAAGCTAAAATTTTAAGTTTAAAGGCTGCACATGATGATCATCCAACCATTGATATCAACAAAGAGCTGATTTCTCTTCAAGAAAAACTTGAAGCAATGCAACATCAAATTTTCGATAATTTAACTGCATGGCAAATCTCTCAAGTTTCTAGGCATCCGCAAAGGCCCTATACCCAAGATTATATTCAAGCAATTTTTAAAAATTTTAAAGAATTGCATGGCGACAGAGCCTTTTCTGATGACCCAGCAATTATAGGTGGTCTAGCAGAGTTTGAGGGGCATTCTGTCATGGTCATTGGGCACCAAAAAGGTCGTGACATCAAAGAACGACAACATCGTAATTTCGGAATGCCAAGACCCGAAGGCTATCGTAAGGCACTCAGGTTATTTAAGCTCGCAGAAAAATTTTCATTACCAATTGTGACTTTGATTGATACACCAGGCGCTTACCCTGGTATCGGTGCAGAAGAGAGAGGTCAGTCTGAGGCGATCGCAAGAAACCTCTATGTGATGACTGAGTTAAAAGTTCCTATCATTACTATCGTCATTGGTGAAGGTGGTTCTGGAGGTGCATTAGCACTTGGCGTATCGGATTATTTAGCTATGCTAGAGTTTTCAACCTATTCAGTTATTTCCCCTGAGGGATGTGCTTCGATATTATGGAAAAAAGCAGAAATGGCAGAAGTCGCTGCAGATAGCTTAAGTATTACGTCTTCTAAATTAAAAAAACTAGGCCTTGTTGATGAAATCATTTCAGAGCCATTGGGTGGTGCCCATCGTGATTATGTGTTGACTATGAGAAATGTTAAAAAAACTTTGAAAGAAAAGTTAGCCCATTTGAAGCAAGTACCAACTGATGATTTACTAAAAAATAGATACGAGCGTCTAACAAGCTTTGGACAACATAGTCAAAGTGAAAAATGAAGATAAAAATGTAGATAAAATTGAGGATAAAATCACCCAATCCTTTCATGCCAATCTAAAACAACCGGGTGAACAAACTGAACTATTGCTTGGGTTAAGTGGTGGTTTAGATTCTTCTGTGTTGCTATTCCTGCTTGCAAAAATGCAAGTCAAGTTTAAATTTAATCTTAAAGCGATTCACCTTCATCATGGCCTCAATTCTGCTGCAGATGATTGGGTAAAATTCTGTAAAAAAAAATGTGAATCATTAGGTATTCATTTTTTAAGTGAAAAGATAAAAATAAATCGTGATAGCGTCCTCGGCTTAGAGGGAGAGGCCAGAAAATTAAGATACGAAGCAATTGTAAAAAAACAAAAGGGTATTGTTGTTCTTGGGCACCATCAAAATGATCAAGCAGAAACTTTACTGCTTCAATTATTCAGAGGTTCAGGGTTAAAGGGGTTATCTGCTATGCCTGAGTTTGATTCAAGAAGAAACTTTTGGCGACCTATGTTGAATATTAAGCGTCATACGTTAGAGGTTTATGCAAAAGTGCATAAAATTGAATATATTGAAGATGAGAGTAACCAGGATGAACAATTCGATAGAAACTTTATTCGCCAAAAAGTGTTACCTTTAATTCAGTCAAGATACTCAGCATCAATTGAAACGATTAGTCGCTCGGCAAGTAATATTGCAGAAGGCCATAACTTAAATAATTTAATTGCGATAGATGACAGTAAGATTCATATGTCGGTTGATGGCACATATCTTTTTATAGATAGCTTAAAAAAACTTCCAAAATTAAGAGTAATCAATTTAATTCGATGGTGGTTGTCATTAGACAATTTGTTAATGCCAAGTAAAAAAAATATGGATGAACTGTATAGGCAGCTTAAGGATATAAAAAAAGACTCTGCGTTAAACTTAAAAATTTCAAAGGACAAATCTGTTCGCGCATATCATGATAAATTATTTATTGTCAATTCTGATATTAAGCCAAGTAGTTATAACTTTAACTGGTCCGGTGAAGACGAGCTTCATCTTCCCAACAACACTAAACTCCAATTCATCAAAAAAAATAGCGGAGGACTTTCTTTATCAAAGCTTGGCGTTAAAAGTTTAAAAATTAAAAGCAGAGCTGGAGGTGAAAAATTAAAGCCTTTTCCAGACCAACCTAGCAGAAGCCTTAAATATTTATTTCAAAATGCTGATATCCCGCTTTGGGAAAGGGATCAGATCCCATTGATATTTGCAAAAAAACAACTCGTTGCCATTCCTAATTTAGGTATTCATCATGAATATCAATCTAGCGAGGGAGAGATAGGATATCAAATAAATTGGTTAAGAGAGTAAATTAGGAATAATTCCCAGAATATATTTAAAATATTTGTGTAAAATGCCACGTTATCAACAACATATACACGAATTAAAAAGAATATAAGTAATGAAAAAAATATCTAAATCCACTGGCTTAATTGCTATCACATGTTCACTTTTTGCAACGGGCGTTATTGCTGGAGAAACAGTGAAAGTTGATAGTATTGAGGTTTACTCACCGACAGCACTACCTTCAATTGGCTTGCCTGTTAAAGACGTGCCATATGCCATTCAAACAGTGACGGGTGAAGAAATTAGAGAGCAGCCAGGTGTCAGTATTGCAGATTATATGGTTAACAATCTTGAAGGCGTTACGGTGAATGAAGTGGGTGGTAATCCATATCAGTTAGAAATAAATTATCGAGGTTACAACGGCACTCCACTCGTTGGTAACCCTCAAGGCTTGTCAATTTATGTGGATGGCGTAAGACAAAATATGCCATTTAGTAATAATGTTTTATGGGATACGATTCCTGATTTTGCAATTGATAATATGCAGCTCGTGGGTGGCTCAAATCCTGTCTATGGTCTTAATACATTGGGTGGATCATTAAGCATGCAAACAAAAAGTGGACGTACCTTTAATAAATCCGCTATTGAAGGTCAAACAGGCTCATGGGGAAGAAAGATTGGGCTTATAGAATCCGGTGGTGTATCTGAAGATGAGCGTTTTGATTACTATGTGGGCTATGAATACTTTAATGAGGATGGTTGGAGAAAACCTTCACCAACAACAGTAAATCAGTGGTTTAGTAAGATTGGTTTTGAGGACGACAGTAGTCGATATGATTTAAGCTATACAGGTGCGCACAATAGCCTTGTGGGTAACGGCATGGTTCCTAAATACTTGATGGGAGATGATTTAGAGGGGGTTCATACACTCATTGATAAAACAAGGAATTCATATAATCAAGTTCAATTAAATGGGACTGAATTTATTAGCGATACACTAATGGCCTCAGGAAATGTTTATTGGAGAAACATTGATCAAAGTACTTACAATGGTGACTTGAACGATGAATTTTGTGATGATGATGCCATAGAAGAAGGAGAGTGTACTGCAGAAGAAGAGAATCTAAATGAGGGCGTCCTTAATCGATCTAAAACAAAGCAAAATGCTTACGGTGTTAACGGACAATTAACATTTGATGATGATTGGCAGGCAAGAAGAAATCAATTAATTGTAGGTGCCTCTTTTGAGTATTCTAAAGTCCAGTTTTCGCAAACCTCTCAAGATATTGCAACGCTTGATCCATCAGGATTCTTTTCTGGTGAGTTAGGAGACAAAGAGCAAACTACAGGCTTAACTGGTCAAACGTATACAAGTAGCGCTTATGTTTCAAACAATCATGCCATAAATGATCAATGGAGCATTAACACCGCAGCACGTTATAACTATGTGGACATTGACAACCAGGACACATTTAACGCTCCTGGAAGTGGTGCATCACTTACTGGCTCTCATGATTATGATCGACTAAATCCATCAGTTGGTGTGTCTTTTAATCCATATGAAAATTTAAGTACTTATGCATCTTATAATGAGGCTAATCGCGCACCTACAAGTATAGAGCTTGGTTGCGCAAACCCAGATAACCCTTGCACACTGCCAACACAAATGGCAGATGATCCACCTCTTGAGCAAGTTGTTGCAAAAACATATGAGCTGGGTGCGAGTGGAGGATTTGCTGGCATTTTTGACAGTAAAATGACTTGGAACATTGCGGGTTACAGCGCTACAAATCATGATGATATTTTATTCCTCTACACAGAATCAAATTCAACTGCAGGCTATTTTGACAATGTCGAGGAAACAACAAGAAAGGGTATCGATTTAGGTCTTAACACTGATTTTGAAATATGGTCATTAAGTATGAACTATAATTTTGTTAAGGCGCAATATGGAACTGACCTTACTCTGATCAGTGAAAATAATTCATCAGCCTCTGATGATCCAGAGGGCGCAATTAGCGTTGAGGATGGTGACTACCTTCCTAATATTCCAAAACATAGCTTTAAAGTCAGAGCAGTATATAAACCTGAACCAGCCTGGTATTTAGGTGCAACAATGACCGCATTTAGCTCATCTTATATGATGGGTAACGAAAACCAAGAAAACGATTCGTCTGTTAATGGGTTACAAAGTGAAGTTCCTGGTTATGCAGTTGTAAATCTAGATTCAGAATATAGATTTTCTAACATGCTTGCCGGTTGGAAAATTTATGCCAAAGTGACTAATTTATTCGATAATAAATATTACACAGGTGGTCGTATCGCTGAATCTAGAGTAAATGCTGATCGTTCGTTCAGTGAGGAAGAAATAGCAACTGCTTCTCTTGTTGGGGGAGCACCTAGAGCAGGCTGGGTTGGATTACGCTACGAATTCTAAAGAGAAGTTAATGTTAAATTATAAAAAAGGGCTATAAGCCCTTTTTTATTATTGGCTGGTGTATATTAATATTTTAAATAGTATTAATTATGAGCCTTAAGTCTAAACTTCTTATTTACATAAACTCCCTCTTGTTAATTGCGACATTAATTGGTTTGCTAACTATTTTAATGGTTACCCAAAAAAATGTAAGAGAAGAGGTATTGTCTACAATGACTCTTGCTGAATTTGCTATTGAGCAAGGGGTGAAAAAAAATCCTGATTTTTATTTATTTCAAAGAGAAGATAGTGATTTAGGCTTTTCAGAGTTATCAGAAATTCGGCACTTAAAAATTCAATTTTTTAATAATCAAGATATTTTACTTGAAGAAACATCAAACACTCTTGATGAAATCAAGCCACCACCTTATTGGTTTATTTTCTTAATTGAAAAATTATCTGAGGAGATTTTTTTCTCAAAAATTAATATCGATCAAAGAGGGGAGATGACAGGTTATATATTAATCAAACCTGAACCAATCTATGAGTACGCAGAAATATGGCAACAAATAAAAGTCGGGTTATGGATAATAGGCGCTTTCCTTATTTTGATAAATATTGTTGTCTTAATACTTTTTTCTCATATGATAAAACCGATAAATAAAATTATTGAGGGCTTTGAAAAACTTGAAGCAGGAAACTACAAGTCAAAAATTAATAGATCAAACATCCTCGAGCTTGATATTATCGGGAAAAAATTTAATAGTATGATTAATAATCTTCGACAAAGTAATGACAAGATTCATAAACTAAGTCAAAACCTTATTAATGTACAAGAACAAGAAAAAAGTGAGTTAGCTAGAGACCTTCATGATGAACTTGGACAATCCTTAACTGCTCTTCAAGCAGAAGCAGCTTCAATCTCAAAATCTACAAAAAAATCATCACGTGATGATGCTATTTTTAATGTTATTCAGTTATCAAAAAATATGATGCTTTCTACTAGAGAAATTATAAAAAAATTGAATTTAGGGTTGATTGAAGATTTAGGTCTTGAATCTGCATTAATTGAACTATTTGAAAATTGGAAGAGACGATTTAAGGGGGTTAAATTTGAATACAAAATTGAGGATAAGGCCTTAAGAAAAATAACAAAACAAGAAACAGCACATTTATATCGCATCTTTCAAGAGGCATTAACCAATATTGCAAAGCATTCAGAACCTAAAAACATTAAGATCACTGTAAAGTCTTTAGATCGAGGTAATAAAACTAGAATTTTGATAAGCAATGATGGTATCAAGAGTAATTTAGCAAATAATGAAGGGCTAGGTTTAATTGGTATTGCAGAACGTGTAGATCAAATTAATGGGAGCTTAGAAGTTATTAAAAAGAAGTTCTTTAAAATAATCATTAAAATGGATTAGCTTGATGACAAATTTATTAATTGTTGATGATCATGAAATAGTTCGCTCTGGTATTAAGCGGCTTGTTGAAAATAATCCAAAATTAAATATTGTTGCCGATTTAGGATCTGGTGAAGAGGCCTATAAATTTCTCCAAAAAAATACAGCAGATTTAGTAATTATGGATATATCTATGCCTGGAAAAGGAGGTATAGAGACAACAAATCAAATAAAAAAAAGGTTTCCTGAAATTAAAGTTCTAATGCTTTCGATGCATGATAATCCTATGATTATAGATAAAGCTATGAAGGCTGGGGCTAATGGATACATTCTTAAGAATGATTTATCAGATGATTTGCTAGATGCAATTGAAAAAGTTATGAACAATGAAATAATTATTTCAGCTTCAGTAAACAGGAGCGATTTTGATGATTCAAAAATTAAAGACCTAAATAATAAAGAATTTGAAATATTTAAGTCTATTGCTTCAGGTGAGGAGCTGCTATCAATTGCTAAAAAATTAAATATTAGTTACAAAACTGCAGCAAACTATCAAACATCTATCAAGCACAAGTTAAGTATTAAAAATACACTTGGTTTTTATAATCTTGCTAAAGAAAATAAAGTTTTATAATTAAAATATTATTTTAAAAATCTATTGTTATAATTTACCAATCTAATTATCGGTTTGTTTATGAAAATTGGAACACCATTAAGTCCTTTTGCAACAAAAGTTATGTTATTAGGTGCAGGCGAGCTAGGTAAGGAGGTTATCATTTCATTTCAAAGACTTGGTATTGAGGTCATTGCAGTTGATCGATATAACAACGCACCAGGTCAGCAAGTTGCACATCGCTCTTATGTAATTGATATGACGAATGAGAGTGAATTGCGAGAAGTTATCCAAAAAGAAAACCCAGACTATATTGTTCCAGAAATAGAGGCCATTAATACAGAATTTTTATCTGAAGTAGTTAGTGAAGGACAAGCAAAAGTTTTCCCTAGCTTACGGGCAGTCCAATTAACTATGAATCGCGAGGGGATAAGAAAACTTGCCTCAGAAGAGCTGGGTTTACCGACATCAAATTACGGTTTTGCAAGAAGCTGCAGAGATTTAAAAAACCTAATTTTAGAAAAAATTAATTTCCCATGTTTTGTTAAGCCAACAATGTCCTCCTCAGGTAAGGGTCAATCTTTAGTAAGGTCTGAAAGTGAAATTGAATCTGCATGGAATTATGCTGCTAGCGGTGGTCGGGTAGATCAAGGCATTGTCATTGCTGAGAGTTTAATTGACTTTGATTATGAAATAACATTACTGACGGTTAGATCGAAAGATTCTAAAGGGAATACTTGTACTAAATTTTGTGACCCAATCGGTCACCTTCAAGAAAATGGAGACTATATTGAAAGTTTTCAACCACAACCTATGAGTAAAAAAGCTTTGGATAAGTCAAAAAATATTGCTAAATTAATCACTGATGCTTTAGGTGGTCTCGGCATCTTTGGTGTTGAGTTATTTGTCAAAAAAGACGATGTATGGTTTTCAGAAGTCAGCCCAAGACCACATGATACTGGGATGGTTACCATGGCATCTCAAACACAATCTGAATTTGAATTGCATGCAAAAGCAATTCTCGGTTTACCTGTAGATACATCTCTTTTAAGACCAGGGGCGAGTAAAGTTATTTATGGTGATCATGATGCAGATGAAATCTATTTTGAGGGAGTGGATCAGGCTCTCCAAATTCCTGGTATTGATATTAGGTTATTTGGTAAACCCAAGTCATTTAAAAAAAGAAGAATGGGTGTTATATTGGCATCATCAGACACTGTGAAAGCAGCTATTAATAATGCAAAAAAAGCTTCCTCTAAAATTAAAACAAAAATAAAGGCTTAGGAAATTGAAAAAAATATTATTAGTTATCGCCTTACTCATTGTTATTTTAGGAGGAGCAACTTATTGGTTTTTTGATAATTTAGATAGCTTCATAAAAAACTATATGGTGGAATATGGATCGAAAATGACTCAAACAGACTTTGAGGTCCATTCTGTTAAGACTGATTTAAAAAAAGGTGAGATTACAATAAATAGAATAGGTATTGAAAACCCTAAAGGATTTAGTAATAGTGAAGCTTTTGAAGTAGAAAAGGTTTCGGTCATTATTAAAAAAGAATCATTAAATCAAAATGTAGTTGAGATCCCACTTGTTATAATTAAAAATCCAGAAATTATTTATGAATATAACGGTAAAAAAACAAATTTTGATGTTCTTAAAAATAATATACAAAGCTATCAATCCGGAGATAGTAATCTAACTAAAGATAATAAAAAAATAAGCAATAAAACAGAAACTAAAGAAACCTTAACTAAAGATAAAACAAAAACCTTTTTCATTAAAGAATTAAAAATCATAAATCTTGAAATAAAGGCAAGAGTAAGCTCTGTTAAGAAAGATTTTTTAAATAAAAAAATCCCGTTGATCACGATTAAAAATATTGGATCGGCAAGGAAGGGAGCATCACCAGAGTTTATTTTAGAAAAAATAATATTAAATATAGATAATGATTTAAAAAATATTTTAGACATTAAATCACTTAAGACTGATATTAAGAAGAATTTAAATAAACTTCTAGATAAGTTAAGTGGTAAGCAACAAGACAGTTCTAAAAAAGAAAGTATTGATCATAAAAAAACTATCAAGAATCTCAAAGATTTATTCTAATACTTACATGGCAAAAAGTTAATCTAGCTTCTTTGTGCTAAAATCGCGCGTCTAACAATGAAAACGGTTACTTATCGATGAATCAAAAGCTAAGAAATATTGCAATTATTGCCCATGTTGACCATGGTAAAACTACACTTGTCGATAAATTATTGCAACAATCAGGTACGTTTGCTGAGCATCAGCAGATGAGTGAACGTGTCATGGATTCAAATGACCTTGAAAAAGAACGTGGCATTACCATCCTATCTAAAAATACGGCTATTAATTATGAGGACCACCATATTAATATTGTGGACACTCCAGGGCATGCCGATTTTGGAGGTGAAGTTGAAAGAGTTTTGGGTATGGTTGATGGGGTTGTTTTACTTGTTGATGCCGTTGACGGCCCAATGCCTCAAACACGTTTTGTCACTAAAAAAGCATTGGCACTTGGTCTAAAACCTATTGTTGTCATCAATAAAATAGATCGTCCAGGAGCAAGAGCGGATTGGGTGATCAATCATACGTTTGATCTATTTGCTAATTTAGGTGCGACCGATGAGCAACTTGATTTTCCTGTTGTCTATGCATCAGCTTTAATCGGCTATGCAAAAATGAAAGAAGAAGATGAAACAACAGATATGACTGCACTTTTCAAGACTATCTTATCTCATGTTGAACCACCCGACGGTGATGTAAAAGCTCCCTTACAGTTTCAAATTTCTGCTCTTGACTACTCCTCTTACACTGGAAGAATGGGGATTGGTCGAATCCGTAACGGAATCTTAAAGCCTGGAAGTCCTGTGGCAATCATGATGGGTGATAAGAAAGTTGGACAAGGGAAAATAAACGAGGTATTTGGTTACGAAGGGCTTGAAAAAGTCAGCGTCAAGCAAGCCGAAGCTGGGAACATCGTAATTGTAACGGGAATTGAGGAAATCGGTATTGGTGTTACGATTGCCCAACTTGATAATCCTATAGGTCTTCCAATAATTCCTATAGACGAGCCAACATTAAATATGGACTTTATGGTTAATACATCACCATTAGCAGGTAAAGAAGGTAAGTTCGTTACAAGTCGACAAATCAAAGAAAGACTAACAAAAGAATTATTAGTCAATGTTGCACTTAGAGTTGAGGATACTGAAGACGCAGATGTTTTTAGAGTTTCTGGAAGAGGGGAGCTGCATTTAACAATCCTCTTAGAAAATATGCGAAGGGAGGGTTATGAGATTGCTGTTGGAAAACCTCAGGTTGTATATAAGGAAATTGAAGGAAAAAAATGTGAACCCTATGAAAATCTAACTGTAGATATCGAAGATGAGACTCAAGGCGGAGTTATGGAGGAATTGGGTCGACGTAAAGGCGAACTGACAAATATGGAGTCCGATGGGCTCGGAAGGACACGCCTTGAGTATACAATCCCTGCAAGAGGTCTTATTGGGTTCCAAGGTGAATTTCTGACTATGACTAAGGGGACTGGGATTATGTCTCATGTTTTTGAGGAATATTTACCTGTAAAGACAGAAATTCCTGGAAGAAGAAATGGAGTTTTAATCTCTTCTGAAAAAGGTGAAGCGGTGGCATATGCTTTATGGAAATTACAAGATAGAGGTAGAATGTTTGTTCACCCAGGAGATAAACTTTACCAAGGCATGGTAATTGGAATTCATACAAGGGATAATGATTTAATTGTTAATCCTATCAAAGGAAAGCAGCTTACAAATGTTAGATCTTCTGGAACAGACGAGGCCGTTAGGTTGGTTCCACCAATTCAGATGAGTTTAGAGTATGCGGTTGAATTTATTGATGATGATGAATTAGTTGAAATCACGCCTAAATCGATTAGGATCAGGAAGAGATACCTTATTGAGCATGAAAGAAAACGAGCATCTAGAGAAGCTTAATCTAGCTCCTGGGTAGCAATATAATCCTCATAGTTACCAGTGTAATCGATAATTTTGTCAGATTTTATTTCAAATATACGGGTGGCTACAGAGCTTACAAATTCACGATCGTGGGTTACAAAAAAGACGGTACCTTTATATTTATCTAAAGCCGTATTTAATGATTCAATAGATTCCATGTCCATATGATTGGTAGGTTCATCTAAAAGCAAAATATTATTTCTCTCTAGCATGATTTTCCCAAATAACATTCTTCCTTGCTCACCTCCTGACAATACATTCACTTTCTTTTTAAAATCATCACCAGAAAATAATAAACGACCTAAGATACCCTTAATGGATTGATCGTCATCTTGAGCTTGTTTGAAGTGATTTATCCAATCAAAGATAGAGGTGTCTTTATCAAACTCGTCATTATGATCCTGCGCAAAGTAACTTATTTTTGCCTTTTCTGCCCATTTAACAGAACCTTCATCAGGACTAACTGTATTCGCAAGTATTTTAAGTAAAGTTGATTTACCAATACCATTCTCACCAATAATGGCAACTTTTTCACCCGCCTCAACCATAAAATTAACATTATCGAATAATGGTTTTTCATATGCATGGCTTAGCTTATTAATGGTAAGTGCTTGGCGGTATAGTTTGTCTTTTTCTTCATATTCAAAGCGAATAAAAGGGTACTGTCTACTTGATGGCTTCATATCTTCAATCTTGATTTTTTCAATCTGCTTAGCTCTTGATGTTGCCTGTTTTGCTTTAGAAGCATTTGCTGAGAACCTTCTGACAAACTCTTGAAGTTCAGCAACTTGTGATTTAGCTTTTTCATTCGCTTTTAATTGTTGTGATTTTACAGTTGCACTTGCAGCCATAAAGTCATCATAGTTTCCAGGATAAACCGTTAACTTTTGATAATCCATGTCAGCTGTATGGGTACAAACTTGATTTAAAAAGTGACGATCATGAGAAATAATAACCATGGTTGAATTTCTTGAATTAATGATCTTTTCCAACCATCGAATTGTATTAATATCCAGATTGTTCGTAGGTTCATCGAGTAATAAAATTTCTGGATCTGCAAACAAAGCTTGAGCTAATAAAACTCTGAGCTTTAATCCAGGAGGAATCGTGTTCATTTCACCATTATGAAAACTATTTTCAATTCCAACACCATCAAGTAATTCTCCAGCCCTTGATTCAGCTGTGTATCCATCATATTCAGCATATACAGATTCTAACTCAGCGGCTTTCATATAATCTTCATCCGTTGCATCTGGGTTTGCGTAAAGTTTATTTTTTTCCTCATTGGCAAGCCACATTTTTTCGTGACCCATCATCACAACATCAAGAACTCTAAGTTCTTCATAAGCGAACTGATCTTGCCTAAGCCACGCAACTCTCTCATTAGATTCTATTGCAATGGATCCAGAGGTTGGCTCAAGCTGCTTAGCTAGAATTTTCATAAATGTTGTCTTTCCACAACCATTTGCACCGATGAGGCCATAGCGATTGCCATCTCCAAATTTAATTGAGATGTCCTCAAAAAGAGGTTTTGATCCAAATTGCATTGTAATATTATTAGTTATAAGCAAATCTGATGACCTTTATTTTTTGATAAGTAGTTAGAAATTTAAGATTTTAAACTTTTTGGAGTTTAAAAATTTTTAAGAATTATAGCTTGTACTGTATGTTAACGATAGTTAAAATTTCATTTCCTAAGGGCTTCTTCCAAACAACTTCATCATCCACAGAGTTCCCTATCAAAGCTTTTGCAAGGGGTGAGTTGTATGCAATTTTATTTATTTTTACATTTGCCTCGTCTTCTCCGACAATTTGAAAGTTCAGGATATTTCCTAATTCATTTTCTACATCCACCAAGGCAGAAAAAAGAACCTTCTTTTTATCTTGTTGATGGGGATTTACCAAAATTGCTGATTCAAGGCGATTAATAAAATACCTAAGATCACGCTCCAAACGCATTTTTTTTTGCTTAAGGATAGAATCGCTATTAAGGGATGATTTCACTCTTTCTTCTTCTAAAATGGCAATTTTAACTTCTAGTTCTTTATGGCCATTAGGGGTCACATAGTTTTTTTCAGAACTTATAGGACGTTCAGGTACATCTATACCTGCATGCTCTAAATCATCTTCTTTTACAAAAGCTCTACTCATTTTTGATATAAATCAATATTTTAAATTAAATTAATAAAGTAAATTATATTTTATAAATTATGGTCTTAAAAGACTATTTATATATAATTAATTATTTGCAATACTAGCAATATTTTTAATCCTCACTTAGGCCTTAAACTTAACTTTACAGGCCTCCAGTTTATTTTGAAAATCAGCATAGCTCGTTGAAACAGAAAATTGTGGATAATCACTAATTACATTTTTTGGTGGATCAAACAAAATACCTTCATCTGCTTGTTTAAGCATTCCAATGTCATTATATGAGTCACCTGCAGCAACAACTTTAAAGTTTAAATTTTGTAGAGCTTTCACCGCCTCTTGTTTTCCATTTGGCTGCCTTAGTTTGTATCCCACAATCGAATCATCACTATCAATGATCAATTGATGGCAAAACAGCGTTGGATAATCTAATTGCTTCATTAATGGACTGACAAATTGATAGAAAGTATCTGAAAGTATTATTACTTGAAATTCTGATTTTAGCCAATTATGAAAATCAATTGCTCCGTCAAGAGGTTTAAGTGTACTAATAACTTCTTTTATATTCTCAAGTTTATAATTATTTTCTTTTAGTATACTGAGTCTTTTAGTCATTAATTCATCGTAATCAGGAATATCTCTTGTTGTTAATTTTAGGTCTTCAACTCCTGTTTTTTCAGCAAATTTAATCCATATTTCTGGAAGCAATACACCTTCTAAATCTAAACATGCAATCATTTTTTACCTATCCTTTTTTAAACTATTTTATCTGTCTCTTATACACATCTCCGAGCCCACGAGACC
>CAJXQA010000008.1 GCA_913058475.1 uncultured Nitrosomonadales bacterium | reverse complement strand
TGGCTAAGAAAAAACCTGTGGCTAAGAAAAAACCTGTGGCTAAGAAAAAACCTGTAGCTAAGAAAAAATGAAAATCCTTTAGGGGTTATTTTAAATAAACCAGGCCACTTGCTTGGTTTTTTTATTTTATTTAATATGCATAAAATTGAAGAAAATATAAAATTTGTTCGTGACGAAATTGAAAAAAATTCACTTAGAACAGAAAAAGATATTCGATTAGTAGCTGTAAGCAAGGGTCAAAATTATTCTGCAATTAAAAGTGCATATGATGCAGGGCAAAAAATCTTTGGGGAAAACTACCTCCAGGAAGCGCTTGAGAAAAAAAAATTTCTTGAAAACCTTGATATTGAGTGGCATTTCATAGGCCCTATTCAGAGCAACAAATGTAAACTTATATCAGAAAATTTTTCTTGGGTACAGACTGTTGATAGAATTAAAATAGCAAATAAATTAAATCAATATAGGGCTTTAGAAATTCCTCTAAATATTTGTATTCAAGTTAACATTAGCGACGAAAACACCAAAAGTGGCATAAGCCTTAATGATGTAAATCAATTTGCAAAAGTTATTAGTAACTTAAAAAACTTAAAGTTACGAGGTGTAATGGCAATTCCTTCAAAAGTAAATCAAAGCCAAGCTTTGATATCACAATATAAATCATTGAGAGATCTCTATGAAAAGTTAAAAATTAGTTACAGCTCTGTAGATACCTTATCGATTGGAATGTCTAGTGACTACTTGTTGGCTATTGAGAATGGGGCTAACCTTGTAAGAATAGGAACAAAAATTTTTGGTGCAAGATAATATGGGAAAAAACAAACTTTACTTTATTGGTTATGGGCATATGGCCGAAGCTATTTATCAAAGGCTTAATAAAAGCCCATATGAAAACATTTTTTTAATAGAAAAAGATGACGAAAGGCGAATTTATATTGATAAAAAAAAGTACGCCAAAACTCAATCACTGAAGAGCCTTCGTGGTATTAAATTTTATAATTCAGATATTATTATTTTAGCTGTTAAACCAAACCAAATTAAATCAATTTGCAAAGAAATTAATTCATTAATTTTAGAAGAAAAAGATTTACCTATAGTAATTTCAATTGCTGCGGGAGTAACAACAACTTCAATTAAGGATTATATTATTCAAGATAACCTACTACAACTTCAAAGCTCTCTAAATATTTTTAGAGCGATGCCAAACTTATGTGCCATCAACGGTGATAGTGTAACGGGATTATTTGGAAGTTCTATCAAGGATAAATTCAATTTAAAAAATACGGTTTCAGAAATTTTTAATTCTGTTGGTGAGATTTTATGGGTAAAAAAAGAATCTGATTTGAATATAGTTACTGCAATATCGGGAAGTGGCCCTGCATACATATTTTATATCATGGAGGTAATGATTAAGTCTGCACAAGAGCTTGGTCTTTCTGAAAAAGATGCTAGAAAACTAGTCGCCATGACAATTATTGGTTCTGGGAAAATGGGAGTTAGTATTCAAAATCTAAAAGATCAGATATCCAAGGTTTCATCTAAAGGTGGAACGACTGAGGCAGCATTACAGATTTTTGATAAAGAAAATCTTAATTTAATATTTAATCAAGCAATCAAAGCTGCTCACGCTAAATCAAAAGAAATTAGTCAAGGTAATGGATAAACATATTGTTGTAGGTCTATCAGGAGGTGTTGATTCAGCAGTTACTGCCTGGCTTTTAAAAGATCAAGGCTATAAAGTTACTGGTCTTTTCATGAAAAACTGGGAAGATGAGGATGATGATGAGTTTTGTACAAGTAAACAGGATTTAATTGATGCAGTATCAGTTTCGGAAAAGATAGGTATAGATATAGAGGTAGTTAATTTTGCAAAGGAATATAAAGAAAAAGTATTTTCTTTGTTTATCTCAGGTTTAGAAGAGGGCATAACGCCAAACCCAGATATATTATGCAATTCAGAAATCAAGTTTGAAGCTTTTCTCAATCATGCAATCAAGATGGGTGCATCAAAAATAGCTACTGGTCATTACGCAAACGTGTTTGAAAAAAATGGCCTTTACTTCTTATCAAAGGGATTTGATGGGACAAAAGATCAAAGCTATTTCTTACATCGTCTTAATCAATCACAGTTAGCTAAATCTATATTTCCTCTTGGTGGTTTATTAAAATCAGATGTAAGAGATTTAGCTAAAAAACATTGCTTACATAATCATGATAGAAAAGATTCAACCGGTATTTGTTTTATTGGGGAGCGTCCATTCGCAGATTTTATTAGCCAGTATATAGAAAAAAACCCAGGTTTAATCCTAAATGAAGATGGTAAAGAGATTGGAAAGCATAACGGAGTTAATTTTTATACAATTGGACAAAGGCAGGGTCTTAATATTGGGGGAACAAAAACTGGAAATGGTTTACCTTGGTTTGTATTAAATAAAGATATTAAAAATAATACTCTTTTAGTAGGGCAAGGGCATGAGCACCCTCTTCTTCTTAGTGATGGTTTGTTAGCAAATGATATGCATTGGATTTCAGGCAAAGTCCCCAGGCTCAATTGGGTTTATTCAGCCAAAACAAGGTACAGACAAATAGATGCACCATGTGAGATAGATAGTTACTCTAAAGAAGATTGTTCAATCATGTTTGGCCAAAAACAATGGGCTATCACTCCTGGGCAATCTGTGGTGATTTATGAAAGTAATATTTGCCTTGGTGGTGGGTATATCAAAAAGGCATTAAGTTAAATGGATAAAAAAAATAGGTTTACACAAACCATGCTCGCCAATGCTATAAAAACAAACATCACACATGCATTAAAAGAAGATTTAGGTGAGGCCGATCTCACATCAAATTTATTAAAGGATGGTATCAAGGGTCAGGTTCAGATTAAAATGAAAGAAAAAGGAATATTGTGTGGTAAACCATGGGTTGAGGAGTGTTTTAGGCAAATAGATAAAGATATTAGAATTAAATGGTTGGTTGAGGATGGCGAGAATATTAAAAAAAACCAGTTAATTTGCGTTGTAGAAGGCTTAATAGCTTCTATTCTAATGGGTGAAAGGGTTGCATTAAATTTCTTACAGTTACTCTCTGGAACAGCAACATCCACTGCACATTTTAGGAATTTAGTGAAAAGTACCTCTGCTAAGATTTTTGATACACGTAAAACAATTCCTGGTCTCAGGGTTGCCCAAAAATATGCTGTCTTAATTGGTGGTGGGAGTAATCAAAGAATAGGCTTATTCGATCACATTTTATTAAAAGAAAACCACAAAAATACATTCGACTCTTTTAAAAATATGCTACAAAACATAGAACATTTAGAACAGGTTCAGGTCGAGGTAGAAGATATTAAAGAGCTAAAAGAAGCGCTTTCTTTTGGAGTAAAAAATATACTTTTAGATAATTTCTCAGTTGAGGATTGTAAAAAATCGGTAAAGTTAAATAACGGCGAAGCTTTGCTAGAGGCTTCCGGAAATATAAACGAAGAAAATATTTTACATTATGCAAGAACCGGTGTTGACAGAATATCTATAGGCGCAATTACTAAAAATATAAAGGCAATTGATTTTTCTATGCTTTTTTCACCTCAAAAGCCTTTATAGGCTTGAGGAAGACATAGCAAAAGGTTATCATATCTTTTTATTATTCTAGTTTTCCATGACAGCTGAAATTATTACTGGTGCAGAAATTGCCATCCGATGTCTCCAGAAAGAAAATGTTAAATTTGTTTTTGGTTACCCAGGAGGTGCGGTATTAAATATATACGACGCAATTTTCCAACAAAAATCTTTCAAACACGTTCTTGTCCGACACGAGCAAGCGGCCGTTCATGCGGCAGACGCATACTCAAGAGCTACGGGTGATGTTGGGGTTGCTCTAGTTACATCAGGTCCTGGAGCTACAAACGCAGTAACAGGAATAGCTACTGCTCATATGGATTCTATTCCTATAGTCATTATCAGTGGTCAGGTTCCAACACACGCGATCGGTCAAGATGCTTTTCAAGAATGTGATACCGTTGGTATTACGAGGCCATGTGTTAAACATAACTTTTTAGTGAAAGATGTAAAAGATATTGCAAGCACAATTAAAAAGGCATTTTATTTAGCGGCAACAGGACGTCCAGGTCCTGTTCTTGTTGATATACCAAAAGATATTACAGCTGAAACTACAGAATTTATATACCCTAAAAATGTTTCTCTTAGATCTTACAATCCTGTTAAGCAAGGACATAGCGGCCAAATCAATAAAGCCTTAGATTTACTGATCAATGCGCAAAAACCAATGGTATATTCAGGTGGAGGCGTAGTGCTTGGAAATGCATCAGATGCTTTAACAGAGTTTGTTAAACTTTTAGGTTTTCCTATAACTAATACCTTAATGGGATTAGGTGGCTTTCCTGCTTCGCATGAGAATTTTTTAGGGATGCTAGGAATGCATGGAACGTATCAAGCCAATATGGCAATGCAAGAATGCGACGTTTTATTAGCTGTTGGAGCAAGATTTGATGATAGGGTGATTGGAAATCCTGATCATTTTTTAGCAACACCAAAAAAGATCATTCATATTGACATTGACCCAGCCTCTATTTCTAAAAGGGTTAAAATTGATATTCCAATTGTAGGTGACGTCAAGCTTGTACTTGAAGATCTTATTTCTGCATTCAAAGCCCTAAAAAGTAATAGTACTAATAATTTAATCTCTGATTGGCTAAAAACTATAGATCTATGGAAACAAAAAGATTGTATGAGCTTTCAGGATGATGGAACGCAAATTAAACCTCAAAAAGTTATACAAAAACTTCATGAAGTTACAAATGGTGATGCCTTTATTACTTCGGATGTAGGTCAGCATCAAATGTGGGCTGCACAGTACTATCCGTTTGATAAACCGAGAAGATGGATTAATTCAGGGGGATTAGGCACGATGGGTGTAGGTCTTCCATATGCAATGGGTTGTCAACTCGCTTTTCCTGACTCACAAGTAGCGTGTGTAACTGGGGAAGCATCAATTCAAATGTGTATACAAGAGCTTTCAACATGTAAACAATTTAACTTGCCTGTAAAAATTGTTAATTTAAATAATCGTTACATGGGTATGGTTAGACAATGGCAAGAGTTTTTTTATGGAAACCGTTATGCTGAGTCTTACATGGATGCCTTACCAGATTTTGTAAAACTTGCCGAATCTTATGGTCATGTTGGTATGAAAATCGAAAATTCTTCAGATATTGAAGGTGCATTAAAAGAGGCATTTTCGCCAAAACTAAAAGAGAGGTTAGTGTTTTTAGATTTTATAACAGATCAGACAGAAAATGTTTTCCCTATGGTGGCAAGTGGTAAAGGTTTATCGGAAATGATCTTAGCTGATGATGCAGAAGATCTATAAATGAGACACATTATTTCATTACTCATGGAAAACGAAGCAGGTGCTCTTTCAAGGGTATCGGGACTTTTTTCTGCTAGAGGCTATAATATCGAATCTTTATCAGTCGCACCTACAGAAGACCAGTCGCTATCTAGAATGACCATTGTAACTAGTGGTTCTGATCAAATAATCGAGCAGATCATAAAGCAACTAAATAAACTTATTGATGTAGTAAAAGTTCTTGATTTGCATGATGGTGATCATATTGAACGAGAGTTAGTTTTGGTTAAAGTAAAGGCGAATAAGCAATATCGAGATGAGGTGCAACAACTCAGTAATAGCTATGGGGGAAGGATAATTGATTCTTCAGAAAATATTCTCACAATTGAATTTACAGGCACATCTACAGAATTAGATAATTACTTAAAAAGTTTAAATAATTCTTTTGTGGTTGAAATTGTTCGAACAGGAGCTTCGGGGATTGGTCGAGGTGATAGGATCTTAAAAATATAATTTTGTAAAGGAATGGTATGAAAGTTTATTACGATAAAGATGCGGATTTAAATGTTATAAAAGATATGAAAGTAGCAATTATTGGATATGGCTCTCAAGGTCATGCCCATGCAAATAACCTAAGTGATTCTGGGGTTGATGTTGTTGTTGGGTTAAGAGAAGGATCCTCATCCTCTGAAAAAGCATTAAAAGCAAATTTAAATGTAAAATCCATCGAAGAAGCTACTGCTTCAGCTGATTTAGTTATGATTTTAGCGCCAGATGAATTTCAACCTAAAATTTATTCTGAAAATATTGAGCCAAACCTCAAACAAGGTTCAACTTTGGCTTTCGCTCATGGTTTCAATATTCATTTTGGGCAAATCAATCCAAGAGAAGACCTTAATGTAATTATGATAGCGCCAAAGGCGCCTGGGCATACAGTTCGATCAGAATTTGTAAGAGGTGGAGGCATTCCAGACCTAATTGCTATAAAACAGGATGCAACTGGTAATGCAAAAGAGATTGCCTTATCTTATGCTTCAGCGATTGGAGGGGGAAGAACAGGGATTATAGAAACCACCTTCAAAGATGAAACAGAAACAGATCTATTTGGCGAGCAAGTTGTTCTTTGTGGAGGAACAACCGCGCTTGTTCAAGCTGGATTTGAAACATTAGTAGAAGCTGGCTACGAACCTGAGATGGCATATTTTGAATGCCTTCATGAGTTAAAGCTAATAGTAGATTTAATGTATGAAGGCGGAATTGCTAATATGAGATATTCAATTTCAAATACAGCAGAATATGGAGATGTAACCAGAGGTCCGAGAATTATTACTCCTGAAACTAAGCTTCGAATGAAAGAAATACTGAAAGAAATTCAAGATGGAACATTCGCAAAAGAATTTGTTAAAAATGTTGGAGATCTGCCTGCAAAAAGAGAAACCCAACGAAAACATAAAATAGAACAGGTTGGGGAGTCACTAAGAAAGATGATGCCTTGGATTAAAAAAATTGTTGATAAATCAGTTAATTGAAAACAAATAACTATCCAATTATAGCTAGAGAAGGCTGGTTTTACATAGCTATTAGCCTTCTTTTTAGTACTTACTTAACCTCAATTAGTTTTTCATTCTCAATCCCATTTTGGATAATAAGTATTTTTATTATTCAGTTTTTTAGAGATCCAAAAAGAAAAATAAGTAGCTCTAAAGATGTGGTGGTCTCTGGAGCAGATGGACGAGTGATAGCGATAGATGAGACGATGGATCCTTATCAAAAAAAGAAATCCATTAAGGTGAGTGTTTTTATGAACGTTTTTAACGTTCACTCCAATAAAGCACCCATTGATGGAAAAATTCTAAACAAAATATACTATCCCGGAAAGTTCTTAAATGCTGCTTTATCAAAAGCCTCTGTTGAGAATGAGCGATGTGCAATTATTATTCAAGCAAAAAATGATCCAAAAAAAATTATTACCTGCGTTCAAATTGCAGGCCTTATTGCAAGAAGGATACTTTGTTATAAAGACAAGGGGGATAATCTTACACGAGGTGAAAGGTATGGATTTATTAAATTTGGTTCAAGAGTTGATCTTTATTTACCCCTAAATACTAACGTAAAAGTCCAGCTTGGCGAAAAGGTGAAGAATGGCGAATCTATTATTGCTGAATTTACTTAATATCTAAGAAGACTGACAATTGCTTTAATGCTTTTGTGTAAACATCTTTTTTAAAATCAATGACTTCATCACTTGGTATCCAATAATCAACCCAAGACCAATTATCAAATTCTGGTTTTGGTGAATTGTTAAGATATATGTCATTTTCATTACCCGTAAATTTTAGTAAAAACCAAATTTGTTTTTGCCCTTTGTATAAATTATTGTCTTTTCTAATCCAATTTTTTGGAACATCATAATATAACCAGTCACTTATTCTTCCAAGGATTTCTACATTATCCTCGTCAATGCCCACCTCTTCCTTTAATTCTCGAAACATTGCTCCTTCAATTGTCTCATTTTTCTTAATTCCTCCTTGAGGAAATTGCCATGCATTTTCATTTGTTCTTTTAGCCCAAAGCACCTTATGATCACTATTAATTATTACTATCGCAACATTTTCGCGATATCCTTCTTTATCAATCATTGGTATTATCCTTATTAACTAAAATAATCTTTTTTATGCTTTACACTTTTCAACATGGTTAAACAAAAAAAAATATCAATATTTAATTTAAAAAATTCTAATATATTCATTTTAACTTTTTTTTTGATTATTCTTTATTTTTATTTTTCATATAACTTTAAAATAGATCATACATCCAAAGCATACATAACAAACCAAGGTGATAATACGGTTTCTATTGTTGACTTAGAAACATTAAAAAAATTAAAAACATTAGAGGTTGGAGTTGCTCCGCTTGGCATAACAATTTTACAAAAAAAGAAATTAGTTTTTGTTGGTAATGTGGGTACGGATGATATCTCAGTCATCGATGCAGTAAACGACAGGTTAATAACAACTATCAAACTAGGCACTGCCCCCCTCAGCCTAACTTCTAACTTTGAAGAAACTGAGGTTTATGTCACTGACTGGTTTAAAAATAATGTCCTAACAGTATCAGTTGATGAAATGAGAGTGACTAGTTCGCAAAACGTGGGGATTACCCCATCTGGGATAGCTTATAACGAGAAGTATCAGTATCAGGTAATCACTAATCGAGATGCCAATACTCTCGAAATTTATGACAAAGATCACAATTTAGTAAAAAAAATAGAAACCGGAAATCATCCATTTGGGGTTTACTCAGAAGGTAATTTTGCATATGTAGCAAATGTTTATGATGATTCAGTTAGTATTATAAATTTAGTGGATTGGTCAAAACATGAATTCTTAGTTGGGGCGCATCCCTATAATGTTCGAGTAAATAATAAAGTGGCATATGTAACAAATACTATTGATGACACCATTACTATTTATGACCTAGATTCAAAAAAAACAATAAAAACATTGGATACAGGTGAAACGCCAGAAAATTTAGATCTTAGTATTAAGCTGAACTTACTCGTTGTAACTAACTGGGGTAGCGATTCAATTTCAATTTTCGATACTCAAAACTTTAAACATATTAAGGAGATAAAGACAGGCGCGCAAAGCAGGTCTTTTGGAGATTTTATACTTCAGTAAAGTTTTTTTATAGTAGTATATAAAAATATTAAAAACCAATAAAAAAGGATTCAAAAGAATGAAAAAAATTATTTTTACCTTACTAGCAATTATATTTTCTACCTCAGCTTTATCACATGGACCAACACCACAAAAGGTTCAAGAATCAGTCACAATTGCAGCTTCACCTGAAAAAACATGGGACGCATTAAAAAATTATTCTGAATTTAATAAAATTATGAAGGTGAGATCTTTTAAAGATAAAACAATGAAAATTAAGTACGAACTAATAAAAACGGATGTTCCTTTTTCAGACTATAACGCACAGATTAGAGTTAAAAAAGGTGCAAATGATAATGAGTCAATTGTTCAATGGACAGCAAGATTTTATAGGACATACAAATTAAACCCTCCTATTCCAGAAGGTCAGGATGATGCAACTGCTGTAGCTGCTGTAAATAAGATTGTAGGCCCGGGGCTAGCTGGATTTAAAAAATCTGTTGAGTCTAAATAGGCTCTAATAATTTAACTGAAAGCGGATAATTGACTCCGCTTTTTTTATGCTCACAATTAATTCACAACCTTCACCAAAAGCAATTGTTATATGGCTACATGGCCTTGGTGCAGATCAAAATGATTTCGTAGATTTTATTAATCAACTAAATTTAAAAGAATTCATGTTCATCCTTCCGAATGCTCCTTATAGAAAAATTACGATGAATCAAGGTATTGAAATGCGTGGTTGGTATGATATCGAATCACTAAATTTTGAAATGCAAGACGAAACTGGATTACAAACTTCAATGCGTTATATTGAATCAATTATAGAAACCCAACTAGAAACCTATAATACAAAAAAATTATTTATTGGTGGATTTTCACAAGGAGCTGCTTTAGCACAATATATTGGGTTTACCTCAAAATTAAATTTTACCAAAGTAATTTCACTGTCTGGTTACTGCCCGAAGATGGAAATATCTGATGCTAAATCAAATCTAAAATTTCAAGCGATCCATGGCTTCAATGATAATGTTATCAATATTAATTTGGCTAAGACTTCCTATCAAAAATTTAAAATTAATAAGAATTTTATTTTAAAAGAATATAAAATGGGACACGAAGTTATTGATGAAGAGATTTTTGATGTACGTGAGTTTTTATTGAGAGACTAAGAAGATGACAGAAGAAAATATAAATATAGAAAAGCTACTTAATGAACTAGAATCTATTATAAATAAAATGGAATGTGATGATCTTAATGTAGAGGATTCACTAAAATCATATGAAAAGGGTATAAGTTTAATTAAAAATGCTCAAAGTAAACTTAAAAAAATAGAGCAAAAAGTGGAAATTCTTTCGAAAGAAGGTGCCTTAGAAAATTTTAATACTAATGAATAATGCTTTTGATGCTTGGCAAATTTCTCATCAAGATAGAATTAATAATTTTTTAAAAAAAAAATTAGATAAAAAAAATTCCAAGAATACAATCAATGATGCCGCAAATTATGCATTACTAAATGGTGGTAAACGATTTAGAGCATTACTTGTATATGCAATTGGTGAAATTAATGCTACCAACCAAAATATACTTGATTTTATTGCAGCTTCAATTGAAATTATTCATGCATACTCCCTCACACATGACGACTTACCTGACATGGATGACGACTCATTACGAAGAGGGCTACCCTCTTGCCATATTAAATTTGGAGCATCGCAAGCAATTCTAGCTGGGGATGGACTCCAATCATTAGCTTTTGAATTTTTAGTTTCACCAGATTTTATTATTGATGACACAAAAAAAATTAATTTAATTTCTCATCTTTCTAAGGCCATAGGTATTAATGGAATGGTTTTTGGTCAATCATTGGATATGGAATGCTCAAACAAAGAATTAGATATTAAATTATTAGAAAAAATTCAAAAGAAAAAAACTGGTGAACTCATACATGCATCTTGCATGATGTCATATTCAATATCAAATTTTTTTGATCCATCCGTAGAGGACTGCATTTCAAAGTTAGCATATCTTCTTGGGCAGTTATATCAAATCACAGATGATATATTAGACGGTACATCTACTTCTAAAGACCTTGGAAAAACAAGTGGTAAAGACCAAAAAGATAATAAGGCTACCTATGTTAGCATCATGGGAATTACAAAATCAATAAAAATAAAAGAAAACTTTTATGTTGAAATTAAAAATCTTGTAAAACAAATTCCCGGAAATACTCAAACACTTAATGATTTAATTGATAAGATTTATGCAAGAGATTACTAACCACAAATGCTAATAGATAAAATTAAAAATCCTAAAGATTTAAAAAAACTTTCTAGAAAGGATCTAAAAGTTTTAGCTAAGGAAATTCGCGAATTTCTCATTGAAAGTGTTTTTGAGACAGGTGGTCATCTTTCATCTAATTTAGGTGCCATAGAGCTTACACTAGCTATTCATTATGTTTTCGATGCACCAAAAGATAAAATTGTTTGGGATGTTGGTCACCAAACATACACACATAAAATTATTACAGGCCGAAAAGATATGATGAGCTCTTTACGAAAAAAGGGTGGACTCTCTGGCTTTCCAAACCTAAAAGAGAGTATTTATGATAATTTTGGGACTGGTCACTCAAGTACATCAATTTCTGCCGCGTTTGGTATGAGTGAGGGTTTTAGAATTAGTAAATCTTCAAATAAAGCCATTGCCGTTATTGGAGATGGGGGTATGACAGGTGGTATGGCTTTTGAAGGCCTAAATAATGCTGGAGCCTCAGATAACGACTTTCTTGTGATCCTAAATGATAACGATATGTCAATTTCCAAAAACGTAGGAGCGCTTAATAATTACCTATCGAAACTTCTTTCTGGAAAAATATATGGCAGTGTCAAGAAATCTGGTAAGGCTGTTTTTTCAGCTCTACCGCCTGTACTTGAGCTTGCAAGAAAAACTGAGGAACACGTTAAAGGGATGATGATTCCTGGAACATTATTCGAGGAATTTGGTTTCAATTATATTGGTCCCATTGATGGGCATGATATCGATATATTGATTGATACACTTTCAAACATCAAATCCCTAAGTGGCCCGCAGTTTCTCCATATAGCCACAAAAAAAGGATTTGGGTTTTCACCTGCTGAATCTGATCCAAATAAATTTCATGGCATTAGTAAAAAAAGTACCTCCACAGAAAATATTACTTACACCGAAGTTTTTTCTAGTTGGCTTCTAGACGCTGCGAAAAAGAATAAACAATTATGTGCAATTACACCAGCAATGGCGGATGGATCAGGCTTAACAAAATTTGCTAAAAAATATCCCAAGAGGTTTTTTGATGTAGGAATTGCTGAACAACATGCACTGACTTTTGCTGCTGGCTTGGCATCCAATAAAATTAAACCCGTTGTAGCAATATATTCTTCTTTTTTACAAAGAGGTTATGATCAGTTTATTCACGATGTTGCTCTTCAAAATATACCAATGTTATTTGCCATTGATCGAGCAGGAATTGTTGGAGCTGATGGCCCAACTCATTCTGGAAACTTTGATATATCTTTTTTAAGATGCATCCCTAATGTTATCTTAATGGCGCCAAGCAATGAAAATGAATGTTATGCGATGCTTGAGTATGGGTATAAATATAACGGGGTATGTGCTGTCAGATACCCAAGAGGAAGTGGAATGAGTAAGAAAGTTAATAAAAACTTAGGTGACATTAAACTAGGAAAAAGTAAAACGCTTTTTTCAGGTAAAAAAATAGTTATATTAGCTTTTGGCCCAATCCTCAACACCTGTATTGATGTTGCAAATGATTTAAATGCAACGCTTATTGATATGCGATTTATCAAACCTATTGATGAAACAGCAATTATAAAACTCGCCAAAACTCATAAGCTTATTGTTACAGTTGAAGACAATACGATTCATGGAGGGGCGGGTTCAGCAGTTCTTGAAATTTTAAGTAAAAATAAAATAGTCATACCTACATTAACACTTGGTATTCCTGATAAATTTGTCAATCACGGATCACAAGATGAAATATATAAGGAATGTGGCTTGGATAAAAATAGTATTAAGAAGAAAATTGTTATGAACTTTAAGTAGTGCTAACATATCATATAATTTTTATAGAACATTAAATATACCCATGAATAGACCTACTACACCAGAATTAATTGAAGATGTACAAAACATAGTCGATAAAAGACATCTTGATATTGACCAGGTAGGTATTAAATCTATCAAGCACCCTATCGTTGTAAAGGATAAATCTAGTGGTGCACAGCATACAATTGCAAACTTTGATATGTATGTTCAACTACCTCATAATTTTAAAGGGACACATATGTCTCGCTTCGTTGAAATTCTCAACGAAAATAATAAAGAGATATCAGTTGAGTCTTTTGAAAGCATTCTCAGAGCAATGCTTGATAGATTAGAGTCAAAATCATGCAATTTATATATGAATTTTCCATATTTCATTAATAAGTCTGCACCAGTATCAAAAGTTAAAAGTTTGTTAGATTATGAGGTGACGTTCATAGGTGAAATTAATGACGGAGTATATAAAAACTCTACAAAGGTGGTTGTACCTGTAACGAGTCTTTGCCCATGTTCAAAAAGTATTTCGGAATATGGAGCACATAACCAAAGATCACATGTAACCGTAACCATTCAAGCAAGTGAATTTGTTTGGATAGAAGAAATTATTGATGTTGTTGAGAAACAAGCATCATGTGAACTGTATGGTCTTCTTAAAAGACCGGATGAAAAATTTGTTACGGAGAGAGCTTACGATAACCCAAAATTTGTTGAGGACATGGTTCGTGACATTGCTACTGAATTAAAAAATGATAAAAGAATTAATTCTTTCGTTGTTGAGTCTGAAAATTTTGAGTCAATACATAACCATTCTGCTTACGCTCTCATTAAAAGCTAATTTATTTTAACTCCGCCTTAAATTTAGTTTTTAAACCTAACATAAGTACAAAAAACCCAATAAATGGAAGGATAGCGGAAATCATAAATGTATTTGCCATTCCGCTATACTCAATCATATAGCCGCCACCTAACCCTCCAATTGCTCCCCCTACGCCATAAGTAATACTGTTATATAGCGATTGTCCTCGAGCTTGATGCTCGTCATAAAAGAAGTGAGCAATCAATTGAATTGACGCAACATGAAAACTGCCAAAAGTTGCCGCATGCATTATTTGGGCAAGTATTAGGACTACTACTGAGTCCACATATGCGCCAATTAAAAAAAATCGGATAACCGCAAAACCTAGGCTTATTAAAAGCACCGCCTTAAGAGTAAATTTACTCAATATTTTTGGCATAAGTAAGAAAATTAATATTTCAAATACTACGCCCACTGACCAAAGCAGACCTATTGATACTCCAGAATAACCCTGCTCTTCTAAAAATATTGAGTAAAAATTATAAAGTAACCCATGTGATGAAACCATTAAAGCGCAACTTAAAAGCAATACAATTACCTCTCTTTGCTTCAGTATTGGCCATATCGATCTTTTAATATTTTTAGTGAAAATTACCTTTTTTGGGGGAAGAACAAAAGCCAATAGAAAAATTACAAATTGCGTTATTAATAACGCATATATCAATGATCGCTCTCCATAAGAGTCAATCATGACGCCTAATAATAGCGCGGCAACAATAAATCCAATTGAGCCCCATAATCTTATATGGCTGTATTTTGAATCAGCCTTATTCGCCTTTAAGTGAGATAACGTAAGGGATTCAGCAAGAGGTAGGGTTGAGCTAGTAAATATACTCATTGCCATCATAACAATAAAAATATTTATAAAGGTATTTGACCAAAAGATACCCATAAAAATGATAAATCCAAAAAAGGATGATACCTTAATCCACTTTATATACTCACCAGATTGATCTGCAACCCATCCTAAGACATTAGGGGCAAAAATTCTACTGATCTGAAATAATGAAAGTAAAGCGCCAATTTGTAATGCGTTAAATGACAGTGACTTTAAATAAATTCCCCAATAAGGAACAAAAAGACCTACAAAAAAATAATAAAAAAAGTAGAAGCTAGAAAGGCGGGTATAAAAAAATGGGGTCACACTGAAAAAGGGTTATTTCTTTCTACATCAGCATTTTGTGCTCTATCCCTTAAAACATGATCAATAATTACTAAAGAAAGCATTGCTTCAACGATTGGTACAGCCCTAATTGCGACACATGGATCATGACGCCCAGTCGTTTTCATATCAACCTCATTGCCCTTAGTATCAATGGAATGTCTATCTTGTGGAATGCTTGAGGTTGGTTTAAAAGCTACATTGACCTCAATATCCTGTCCAGTTGATATGCCACCCAATACACCTCCAGCATTATTTGATTTAAAACCCTTAGAGCTCATCTCATCACTATGCTGAGTACCCTTTTGTTTGACACTTCCAAAACCAGCTCCAATTTCAACACCTTTAGTTGCATTAATACTCATCATCGCTGATGCAATATCTGCGTCAAGTCTTGAAAATACTGGCTCACCTAAGCCTATAGGCATATTTTTGGCACATACAAAGATATTTGCTCCAACAGAATTTTTATCTGCTCGAATATCGTTAAGATAAACTTCAAGATCTTTTAAGATTGATTCACTTGGGGCAAAAAAAGGATTTTTATTAACAATTTCCCAATTTTCAAATGGGATATCAATTTCACCTAATTGTTTAAGGTAGCCCATAACCTCAATACCTCTATTTTCTTTTAACCACTTCTTAGCAATTGCACCTCCTGCAACTCTAATTGCAGTCTCTCTAGCGCTTGATCTACCTCCACCTCTAAAATCACGAATGCCGTACTTATTAAGATAGGTAATATCAGCATGTCCTGGTCGAAAAACCTCTTGTATTTTTGAGTAATCTTGACTTCTTTGGTCCTTATTTCTTATGATCAATCCAATAGGCGCCCCAGTTGTTAAACCCTCAAATACGCCGGATAAAATTTCAACAGAGTCATCTTCTTTTCTCTGGGTAACGAATTTGGAAGTTCCGGGCTTTCTTCTATCCAGATCAATTTGAATATCTGATTCATTGAGCTCCATTCCAGGAGGGCAACCATCAATAACGCCTCCAATTGCTGGGCCATGCGACTCACCAAATGAGGTCAGAGTAAAGATTTGTCCAAAAGTATTTCCTGACATATTTTAAATTAACTTAGTTTATTAATTAATGATTATATCATTTGGATCATATTTAAAAAAAAATTACCTTTCGATAATAGAAAATTGGCCTGGCTTAATATCACTGATATTAAATTCACCAATTTCCGTCCTAATTAGGCGAAGTGTTGGGTAAGAAATAGTTGCTGTCATTCGTCTCACCTGTCTATTTTTTCCTTCTGAAATTTTAATTTCTAACCATGAAGTGGGTATGAGTTTTCTTTTTCTAATTGGAGGGTTTCTCTGCCACACATTTGGTTCATCAATTTTTTTTACCTTTGCAAGCTTTGTGTACTCACCCTTAATTAAAACTCCCTTCCTTAATTTATCTATATCATCATTGTTTGGAATATTCTCAACCTGAACTAAGTAAGTTTTAAAAACATTATTGCTAGGACTCGATATTTTATTCTGAAAAGCGCCATTGTCAGTTAAAATAAGGAGGCCTTCACTATCAGTATCTAATCTTCCTGCAGGGTAAATATTTTGATGGGGTATGAAGTCCTTAAGTGTTGAATACTTTTCATGTTTTGAAAACTGACTGATAACACCATAAGGTTTATTAAATAAGATCAACATAAAATTTTAAGCATTAAGGAAAAAGAATGGAAAGCAAAATTAGTATCCCTCTTGATGGGGAAAAAATAAGTGTTAATTCTAACCTAAAATTGAATGTTCCTAATAATCCAATTATTCCGTTTATATGTGGAGATGGCATTGGAAGCGATATTACACCTGCAATGCAAGCAGTCGTCGATAGAGCTATCTTAAAAGCATATGGAAATAGCAAAAAAATTGCTTGGATGGAAGTATTTGCTGGAGAAAAAGCCACTACCATCTATGGAGAGGGAATCTATCTGCCTGATGAGACCATTGATGCATTGAAATCATTTGTTGTCTCCATCAAGGGTCCATTAGCTACACCTGTCGGGGGTGGTATTCGCTCGCTAAATGTTGCACTAAGGCAGTCACTTGATTTATACGTATGCCTAAGACCTATAAGATATTATCAAGGTGTTCCAAGCCCAGTTAAAAATCCTCATAATGTGAACATGGTAATTTTTAGAGAGAACACAGAAGATATTTATGCTGGTATAGAGTATGCAGCCTCATCAGAGAAAGCAAAAAAAATTATAGAGTTACTTGATGAGTTTGGTGATAAAAACAAAATACGCTTCCCTGATTCCGCTGCTATTGGAATAAAGCCAGTTTCGAAGGAAGGAAGTCAAAGACTAATTCGTAAAGCGATTGAATACGCAATTAATAATAATCGTAAATCTGTCACACTCGTTCACAAAGGTAATATCATGAAATTTACTGAGGGTGGATTTAAAGAATGGGGTTATGAGGTAGCAAAAAACGAATTCAATGCAAAAGAAAATGATCTTGGTTTTTACGAAATACCAACTAATCAAAAAATAGATGCTATCAACAAAAAAATTGTTATTAAAGATATGATTACTGATGCTTTTCTTCAAGAAGTTTTACTTAATCCCAAAGACCATGATGTAGTCGCTACTTTGAATCTTAATGGTGATTATGCTTCTGATGCATTAGCAGCACAGGTAGGTGGAATAGGCATTTCACCTGGAGCGAACATGTCAGATAGAGCAAGTATATTTGAGGCTACACATGGAACTGCACCAAATATAGCAGGGAAAAATATAGCTAACCCAAGCTCATTAATACTATCAGCACAAATGATGCTCGAATATATTGGATGGACAGAAGCTTCTTACGTAATATCTGGAGCCTTTGAGAAAACTCTAAAAGAAAACAAATTTACGATAGACCTTTCATCCCAAATTAATGGTTGTGAAGCGCTATCAACTTCCGACTTTGCAACAGAAATTATTGCAAATATGTAAAAAAAGGTTCCGAGGAACCCTTTGTTTACTAGTCAGCTTTTTGGATATTTGAAGCTTGCTTACCCTTAGGACCTTCAGTTACTTCAAAAGTCACACGAGAACCTTCTTTCAAACTTTTGTACCCTTCTTCAACAATTGCTGAAAAGTGAGCAAATAAATCATCACCGCCATCATCTGGAGTGATAAAACCAAAACCTTTTGAATCATTAAACCATTTAACTGTTCCTGTTGCCATTACGATACATCCTTTACAAATTTGGGGGGCCCCTAAAGAATCGCTTACTGTATATGTTGTCTGTAGATTGTAAACCTAGAAGAACGACTGATACGAATAAACCAAACACCTGAACCGAATTTAACTCCTGTGTAGAATAAAAGTCAAGCCATTTTACAAAAAAATTATTCTATATATTTTTTGAAATCCTCATAAGGTAAAGCTCCCTCAATTCTTTTACCACTAGATACGATGATAGTAGGGGTCGAAGATATACCAAGTTTCTTGGCAAGCTTTAAATTTGCTTCAATTGGCGTGTCACAATTACCATCATTTTTAGGAAGTGTATTTTTGAGCATGTAATTATTCCAGGCAATTATTTTATTTTCTGAACACCATATTTTTTTTGACTTATTCATTGCGTCAGGATGGATAGCTAAAGGGTATAAAAAGGTATAAATGGTTACGTCTTTTAATTTAGATATAGTTTCTTTCTCCAGCTTTCTGCAAAATGGGCAATCTACGTCAGAAAATACTGCGATTCGACGACTTCCATCACCTCTTTCCTCTTTGATTGCATTTTTAAAAGGCAAGCTGTCAAAATCTACTTTATTTAATTCTTCGAGTCTTGCTGAGGTTAAATCTATTTTTGTTTTTGGATCAACCAACCTACCCTCCACAATTAAAAAGTTAAAGTCTTCATCACTGTAAATTATTTGTCCTCCAATAAAAATTTCATAAAGGTCATTAAAGTTTGTTTTTTGAATACTTTTAATCATTAATTCAGGGTAGGTTTTTTTAATAATTTCTCTCAATTCTTTCTCACCCGACATAACGTTTAAATTGATAAAAGTTAAAAAAATTATTAGAGCAATTTTAATCATGAAATAGCCTTTTTAATAAGTTGTTGTTTTATAAATTTTGATTTATCAAGCAAACCCATTCCTTTTGCAATGACACCAATCACAATAGATGATTTTTTTGAGAAAATCCAATTAAGACCGAGAGTTAAAAACCCTATCTGACTTACATCTTCTTTTCTTGTTCTCTCGTATTTACGCAGAAAACCTCTCAAACCAATGTCCATATAATCTTTTTTATCTATATTTTTTTCTAAGGAAATAATATCCCTTATACCTAAATTTAAACCTTGTCCTGCCATAGGATGAATAAAGTGGGCTGCATCTCCAATAAGCAAAACGCGATCCTTAAAAATACTCTCTACACTGTTCATAAAAAGTGGGAAAGATTCTTTTTGTGAAGCAATTTTTATGTCTTTATAATAATTACCAATAACTAGATTTAATTTATTTTCAATAGATTTATCATCAAGGTTATTAAGTTTTTCAAAGAATTGGTTATCGCATGACCATACAATTGAAACCAATCCTTTTCTAATCGGTAGCACTGCTAAAATACTATCTTTTAAAAAAAATTGCACTGCTTGCTTCTGTATTTCAGATTTAACTTTAAGCTCAAATGATAGAGCTGTCTGCTTAAAATCATGCTTTAATGAATTGATTGATATTTTTTCTCTGACCATTGAATTAGCGCCATCACATGCAATTATGATCGATGCTTTATGTTCTTCATTGTGTAGCTTTAAAATTGCTTGCTCTTGTTCTTTTTTAATCTCAAAATCATTAGATAATTTTTTGAAATTTTTTTCATTATTCAATGTTTTTTTTATCGCTTCATTAAAATTTTTTTCATTTACCATGTAAGCAAGTGCAGGATTTTGAGCATCTTCTGCATTGAGGGTGACAGAATTTTTAATAGAACTATCAAAAATTTTCATACTTTTAATTTCGCTAAGTGACTCAAAAAATAATGAGGGAAACCCAAGTGACCTTAGCCAGTCGATACAGGATGGAGACAGCGCAAAAGTTCTGTTTTTTATTTTTGATACTTTTGCAAAATGGTTGATTTCAAAACCTTTTGATTTCAACATAATATGCAGAAGCTCTCCGATTAAACCACCACCTATTATAATAATTTTCTTTTGAATATCATTCACCATAACTCATCTTCCTGACAAATGATTGTTTGATAGGTCTTGTAATATCCAATAAAGAAAGCGCATAGCCTCTAACTTTTTTTAGGCCTACCAGATCATTCGAAAAGCTCTTTACGAGCATTTCAGTGAAATTAAGTATTTTCTTTCGCTCGCCCGCTCTTGAATGTTTATATTCATCAAGCAGAGCTTCTAAACTTTTTATCTTTGAGCCACCTATTAAAGACTGATTAAGCTTGTAAGCATCTCTTAATCCAGTATTTAAGCCTTGTCCAGCAACGGGATGCATGGTCTGTGATGCATTTCCAAGAGCAACAATATTTGAATGCATTACTTCCACATATGTTTGTTTTAAATCAAATGAGATTCTTTTCTCACATTCTAGAAAGCTTCCAACCCTGTCGCCAAAGCTTTCATGAAGCTGTGATAAAAAACTTTCTTGATTCAATTGTTCAAGCTTTTCTATAAATTTTCTTGGCCCTGTCCAAACTAATGAGAATTTATCGTTTCTATTGGGTAATAAGGCAATAGGCCCATTTGAGGTGAATCTTTCGTAGGCAATATTACGATGAGGTATTTCAGTCAATACCTTAGTTACAATCGCAGTATGATCGAAGTGTTTTATTTTTTTATTTAACTCCAACCCTTCAATATCTTCGGCAGCTCCATCAGCCAAGATAACAAATTCACTTTTCAGATTTTTTATTTTATTGTTAGTTTCTAATGAAAGATTGAGTATAGCTTTTTCATCTATACATTTAGTAACCTTTGTTTCATAAAATGTCATAATATTGCTTATGCATTCTATCTCTTCCTGAAGGACCGCCATTAGATCGCCGTAGGAAATAATATATCCTAATGATTCTTCATTGAATTCTCCAGCATCCAATAAAGTTCTACCAAAAGAACCAACCTGACTTGTATGTATTTTCTCTATCTTAGTTATGTTTTTGTCTAATCGATCCCAAATTCCAATTTCCTCCAAAATAAGTCGGCTTCCATTTGAGAGTGCGAGTGCTTTATTATCTTGGTTAGTGGCGCCACGATTTTTAGACTCAAAAATTTGAATTTTAACTTTACTAGCATGGTTTAATATTGCAAATACCAGCCCAACTGGGCCACCACCAATAATTGCACAATCAGGCATTTGACGTCCCAATAACTTCTTCGAGCTCTTTTATTTCTTTTGGTGCATTCTTACTTAAAACATCATGGCCAGCAGAAGTGACTAAAACATCATCTTCTATCCTTACCCCTATTCCCCAAAATTCTTTTGAGACATGGTCGGATGGTCTGATATAACAACCCGGCTCGATAGTCAGTACATTTCCTTCAGTAAACTTTACAGCCTGTGAATTCTTAGATTTAGATAAATATTTTCCTACATCATGCACATCCAAACCAAGCCAATGACTTGTTCTATGCATAAAGAACTTTTTATATAATTCTTTTTCATAAACTTCATCTCTTGAACCAATTAAAATACCCAGATCTATTAAGCCATCAATAATAATTTTAAGTGCTTCCTTGTGTGGGTCATCAAAAAAAAGACCTACTTTAACTTTTTCAATGGCAGCTTTTTGAGCCGATAGAACTAATTGATAGATTTCTTTCTGAGCAGAAGAAAATTTACCATTTACGGGAAAGGTTCTTGTAATATCTGAAGCATAACTTCCTACTTCACATCCAGCATCTATTAATAACAGATCTCCATCCTTCATTTGGGAATCATTTTCAATATAATGGAGGGTACAACCATTAATCCCAGATGCGACAATTGATGAATAAGCTGGGTTGCGGGATCCCAACCTAAAGAATTGATTTAAAATTTCTCCTTCAATTTCATATTCATATTTATCAGGTGCAGTTAATTTCATAGCCTGTATATGTGCATTTGCTGCAATATCTGCTGACTTTCTCATTAAATTAACTTCAAAATCATTTTTAACAACTCTCATACCATCAAGTATTTCAGATAAATCTTCTCTTAATTTATTATTTATCTCGAACCACTTAGGGCTAAAGATATGACCAACCCTAGAAGAGGGCAATAAAAATATTTTTTTACTTTTTATAAATTTTGGAATCAGCTTCTGAGCGTCAGCCAATGGATAACCCTCATCAAATAAAAATTCTTTTGATGCCTGCTTAGGGCCATATACATATCCATTCCAGATCTCTTTTATTTCATCTTTAGGCTGACAAAAAATAATTGATTTTGGATTTTTTCCTCCAAAAATCATTACGATTGTATCTGGCTCTGGGAACCCTGAAAGATAATGAAAATTACTATCAGATCTAAATGGGTAGTGACAATCCTTATTTCTTATAGATTCCTTCGAGTTTACGATGATGGCAACACTGTCATCTAATAAAAATGCCAGCCTATCCCTTCTACTTTTAAATTCTTTATAATCTTTCATACCTTTACTCATCTAAATTAATATTATTTAACCGCTCTGGAGTACCTACATCTGACCAAATCCCTTCAAATAATTCACCTTGAATGCAATTTTTATTTATTGAAATTTCTAATATTGGTGACAATTTAATTTTACTCCCCTCTGTTAATTTAGAAAAAAATTTGGGGTCATAAATAGCAATGCCCGAAAAAGTCAACAGCCTATCAGAATTCATCGTTAAGGCACCATCATCCAACAAGCCAAAGTCACCTTCAAGATTATGTTCTGGGTTATTGACTAGTACTAGATGGCCCATGCTTCCATTGTGTAAAGATCTAATTGTGAGATTTTTATAATCATAATTTGAAAAAATATCCGCATTGATTACTACAAAAGGGTCATCGCCTAAGTACTTAATAGCTTTCTTTATTCCTCCCGCAGTTTCTAAAGCCTCAATCTCCTCTGAAATGGATATATTTAATCCCCAATTAGAGCCATCGCCGACGAATTCGATTATCTCTTTTGATAAATATGACACATTGATAACAACATCCTTAAAACCAGCTTCACATAACTTACTTAAATGCCAGTCTATCAAGCATCTCCCCTTGACCTTTAATAAAGGTTTGGGACAGTTTTGAGTTAAATACCCCATTCTCTTCCCTCTCCCTGCTGCAAGGATCATTGCTTTCATTTAATTACCTTACCCAAAAAATTTCTTAACTGATGAAAATCTCGATACCTCTCCGTCGCATCCATTAAATACCTCTCAACTAAAGGAATGTTCTCAAGATACTGATTTTTTTTATCTCTAACAGAAAGTCTTGCGAAGATACCTAAAATTTTTAGATGTCTCTGGATACCCATACATTCAAAATCTTTATAGAAGTTTGAAAATTCTAAATTAGTGATGAGATTATTGCTCTTAGCTTTTTCCCAATACCTTACCAAATGGTCTAGGACGATTTCCTCATCCCATTTAATATAAGCATCCTTTAGAAGTGAAACAAGATCATAAGTAATGGGACCTACTAGAGCATCTTGAAAATCTAAAATGCCTGGATTATTTGATTTTTGAATCATCAAGTTTCTACTATGATAGTCACGATGAACAAAAAATTTTTCTTGGCTAAAAACTTTTTTACTAATTTCCTCAAAGCAGGTTACTAACTCTTCATATTCTTTATTACTCAGCTCAATTTTTTTATATTTTTTTAAGTACCAATCTATAAATAGAACCATTTCATCAAAAAGTATTTTATTTGTATAGCTTTGACAGAAATCTTTTTTTACAAATTTCTGCATTTGAATAAGAGACTCAATCGAGTCATTATATAAACGCTGTTGGTTATCATCATTTAAGACATCTAGATAGGTATCCCTTCCAAAATCCTGCATCAAAATAAATCCGAGTGCCTTATCTTCTTCGAATATATCTGGGACATTTACTTCAATTCTATTAAGAATTTTTCTAATTTTTAAAAAAGTTTCGATTGATTCATTTTGAGGAGGAGCGTCCATTACTATAAAGCTATCTTCTAATGTTTTTATCCTAAAATACTTTCTAAAGCTTGCATCACTTGAAGCAGAGGAAATAGAAAAATCTACTTCCAATTTTTTGGAGAGCCAATCTTTTAATAAATCTATTCTTTTTAAACTATCCAAATGAATTTCTCTTTGATTATAAAATAAGTTCTTTTTTAATTTACATGAGTTATAATCCTCAACTCACTGATTTATATATTAGTTTTTAAATAAAGACTTAAGTTAAATAAAAATTGAAATGATTAAAATGACTATATCAGGTTTCGTATAATTTGAATTTAAGAACTAAAAAAATATGGATTTTTTTGTTTGTGTTTTTTTCCTTTAAAAACATAAATCTTATTGCTGATGAGAAAAATCAAGGCGCTCCTTCGCCTGTTTTAAAATTAACTGAAAGTAGCATAGTTATTGAAGGTGACTCTATAGAAAGCATTCTTGACAGAAAGCTTAGAGCTGCAGGAAATGCCTTAATTTCTAAAGGTAATCAATCAATAACAGCTGATTTTATTGAGTATGATCAAATATCTGAACAACTTTACGCGAAAGGTCAAATTACAATTACTACTCCTAACCTTGAACTAAGGGGAACAGAGCTGGAAATGTCGTTAGCTGAAAATACAGGGTCTATTGCAAATGGATCTTTTGTTGCGAACATAAATGAAAATAACACTTCCAAATTTAATAAAGAACTTAGAGGTACTGCCACAAAAATATTTTTAGAAGGGGAGGATAAAAAGAAATTAGAATTCGCTAAAGTTACAACTTGTGAAGCAGACCAAAATGAATGGTTTATAACAAGCGAGGAGACCGTTATCGATCAGTCATCAGGTAATATTCAAGCAAAAGATGCTGTACTTTCACTTAGAGGTATCCCGATCATGTACTCACCATATGTTGATTTCTCCCTTACCTCGCAAAGAAAGTCTGGTTGGCTTCTTCCAACCGCTGGAACAACAACTACAAGCGGGTTTGAGACTTCTATCCCATACTACTTTAATTTATCGCCTACATACGACGCAACGCTTACCAGTCGTTATATGGAAAAAAGAGGTTTACAGTTTGACGGTGAATTTAGATATATGAAAGATAATTTTGAAGGCACCTCACAAATTCAATACTTAAATAAGGATAGTGAGGCTGACATCGATAATCGATATCTACTAGATATTAAACATAAGCATGACTTTGGTTATGGTTTTACTGGTACGATTGAGTATGAGAAAGTCAAAAATAATGATAATGATTATTTTGCAGATATGTCTACAAGCATTGCAGTTACGAGCCAGGTAAGTTTGAGACAAACAGCACATTTGGATTATGAAATGACTGATGATTTATCTGATGTCAAAGCTAGCTTGAAGGTGCAAGAATTTCAAAACCTAACTTCTGCATCTCCATACGAGCTTAAACCGAGTTTTAATGTAAGTTTCAAAAAAGATTGGGAAGATAAAGCAGATCAATCATTGTTTTTACAAACAGATGTAAATCTGATGTTTGACCAATTCGACAAAGGTGATAATGCAGCAAATAATATTGCTACTGGCTCAAGAGTTGCCTCAACACCTAGCATTTCATTTCCAATGGAAGCCAGTTTTGGATTCATAAAACCAAAGTTGATGGCAAACCTAAGGCACTATGACCTTGATGATGCTAAGACTTCACAAAAAAGCATAGCCGTTCCAACCGTATCGCTTGATTCTGGCTTATACCTTGATCGACCTTTTGAGCTGAGTGGCTACAATTTTATCCAGACACTTGAACCAAGAGTTTTTTATACATATACCCCTTATGAAGATCAAACCGCGCTTCCGATGTTTGATACCTCATTGAACGAAATAAATACAACAACAATTTTTCAAGAAAATCAGTTTTCTGGTCAAGATAGAGTTATGGATACCAATGCTATTACAACAGCGCTTACTACAAGAATTTTAGATGATTCTGGTTATGATTGGATGCTATTGACCATGGCGCAAAGATTTTATCTATCTGATAGAAAGGTGCTAAATGAACCGCAATTTGATGGCTCATCATACAAAGGAGATAAGTCAGATTTCTTAGTAAGCGCTCAAGCCAACTTAACGAAGTCATTAAGATTAACTTCCGGATATGAATATAACTTTTCTGAGGATACAACCAATAAATTTACTGCAGCAGGAAGATTTACGCCTGAGCCAGGTAAGGTTCTTAATGCCTCATATCGTCAAGTTATAAACCCATCTTCCGGTATTTATGATGTTAAGCAATATTTAGTATCTGCTCAATGGCCCCTAAGTTCAGGATGGTCAGCCCTTGCAAGCTACAATTATGATTTATATAAGCGTCAAGATATTGAATCTATGGTCGGAGCTGAATATGATGCGGGTTGTTGGACAGCGCAAATGATGTTTCATAGACTTCAACTTGCAACTAATGAAGAAGCAACAGATACTTTTTTCCTGATGCTTGAGATTGGTGACCTTGGATCATTTGGCCAAGGAGATAAATCAGGCTTATTCGACATTATGAATAGAACTGTCCAGGGAAGTTCATTTGCGAGTGACCTACCTGATCAATACCGTGAGAAAAATTTTGATGATGATGATATGAATCCATCTATCCCTGAACCGGTATTTTTAGACTAAATGATCATTAAAGTTACTTTTATTTTTACACTGATAGCCCTACAAAATATTTTTTTGATAAATCCAGTTTTATCTGCTCAAAAATATATTGAAGTCGACAAGATCGTTGCCATCGTTGAAACAAGATCAATTACTAAATTAGAGCTTAATAAAAAAAAAGAAAAAATTGAAAAAGCATTATCTCAACAAGGAAAAGGTATACCTACTGATAAAGAAATTACAAAATTATCTTTAGATCAACTAATTACTGAAAAATTAGTGATTGAATATGCATTGATGCAAGGCATAAGCATTAGTGGCGAACAACTCAATAATGTGCTTAAAAGTATCGCTAAGTCAAACAACTTATCAAGCGAAGAGTTTATTAAAGAAATTGAAAAGGATGGTTCAAGTTACTCTGATTTTAGAGAGGATATTCGCATTCAATTACTTTTTGATCAAATAAAAAAAAGAGTCATTAGCGCAAATTTGAAAATATCTGAATTTGAAATTGATAACTACATTGAACTTCAAAAAGAAAGAACACCCACTAAATATAATTATTCTCATATTTTCATAGAATACATTAAAGATAATGTTGATGTTGATGTTGAAAAAACAAATATGAAATTAAATAAAGTAATAAATCAGCTTAAAGAAAACAATTTTGATGAAGTAGCAATAGATTACTCAGATGGCCCTATGGCAAAAAAAGGTGGATTAATGGGGTCAAAGATAATTGATGAGATTCCAGACATATTTATAGAGAGCTTAAAATCAATGAAAGTTGGAGGGATAAGTAAACCAATAAATAGCTCAGGTGGCTATCATTTATTAAAATTGAATAAAATTGAAGAATTTGAAATGGAAACTATCATTGTTAGCCAATCAAAAGCTAAACAAATCTTACTCAAGAAGAATCAAATCATATCTGAAGATGACATCATGAAAAAACTGGGGCATATTAGAAATTTAATTATCGAAGGTATGAGTTTTTCTGAAGCTGCAGAAAAATATTCAGAGGATGGCTCTGCTGCAAATAAAGGAGATTTAGGCTGGCTAAACCCAGGAGATACAATTCCTGAATTTGAAGAAGCGATGAGTAATTTAAAATTAAATGAAATTAGCCAACCAGTTTCAACAGCACTTGGATGGCATTTAATCCAAGTAAATGATAGAAGAAAAAAAGATCTATCAGCAAAATCATTAAGGCAAAAAGTAAAAATGGGTTTAATAAAGCAAAAAACTGATATCAGATTCAAAGATTGGGTTAAATCATTAAGAGAGGGAGCTCATATAGAGGTATGGCTTTACGAAAACTAATGAAAAGAATACCTAAACTTATTATTACATCTGGAGATCCAGCAGGAATTGGACTAGACCTTTGTGTGATGCTAGCTTTTAAAAAATTTCTAGCAAATATCACAATTATTGGAAATAAAGATGCCATTCTTTCAAGGGCTAAACAACAGGGAAAAAATATTATTTTTTCGACAAAAATAGGTACACATCTTGGAAACGGAGAACTGAAAATAATTAATTTAGATTATAGAAATCCAGTTGTTTCTGGAAAGCTAGATAAAAGCAATTCATTACAGCAGTTAAATGGATTAAAAAATTCAATTGAGTTATGTTTAAATAAGAAATTTGATGCTTTAATTACACTTCCAATCCATAAAAAAATTCTTTCATCAAAAAAAAATAAATTCACTGGTCACACCGAATATATTGCAGATGCTTGTGGTCTTAAAGGTAATGAAGTGATGCTATTATCAAACAAAAAGTTAAATGTAGCTCTTGCTACAACCCATATTGCACTGAAAGATGTTCCAAGCAAAATTACCCGAAAAAACTTGTGTGCCACTATTTCAACCCTTCACCATGATCTGAAAAAAAAATTTAATATACCCCATCCGAAAATCACAGTAACAGGTTTAAATCCTCATAGTGGTGAGGATGGTGAGTTTGGTGATGAGGAGATAAAAATAATAAAGCCAGCTATCTGTGAAATGGAAAAGCTAGGTATTTCAATTAATGGCCCTATTCCTGCGGATACTGCATTTACACCAAAAATAATGAAAAAAACGGACTGTTATCTAGCGATGTATCATGATCAAGGATTAGCTCCCTTTAAAGCTCTCACCTTCGGAAAAGGTGTTAACGTCACACTCGGCTTGCCAATTATAAGAACATCTGTAGACCATGGTACTGGGCTTGACATTGCTGGCTCGAATAAAATTGACCCTAGTAGCTTTTTTGAATCAATAAAATTAGCGATTAGTTTAGCTAAAAATCAATATTGAAAGCAAAAAAAAAATTTGGTCAAAATTTTTTAGTTGATCGTTATTTCATATCTCAAATCATTAAGGAAATTAATCCAAAAATAGGTGACAATATTCTAGAAATTGGGCCGGGCAAAGGTGCAATTACGGACCCTATATTAAAGAAAATTAATCATATCTCAGTTGTTGAGATTGACCCAGATATGATAAAAATTTTAAAGAATAAAATTAGCCCTATAAACATATCGATATTAGCTGAAGATATTCTAAATATGAATAATGAGTTCTTTGAAAAATTTAATAAAATTATTGGAAATTTACCCTATTACATAGCAACTGAAATAATATTAAAACTTACAAAAATATATAGCTCTTCTTCCGAACTGTATTTTATGGTTCAAAAAGAAGTTGCTGAGAGAATAACTGCTAAACCATCAAACAAATCTTTTGGACGGTTATCGGTTATCCTTCAGTATTATTTTGATACTGAACTTTTATTTGAGTTACCACCAGTGGCATTTTCTCCACAACCCAAAATTACTTCTGCATTTATTAGGTTGATAAGAAAAACAAGGGTTAGCAGTAAAGTCATTGATAAGGATAGCTTCGAACAAATTATTAAAATAGCTTTTTCCCAAAAAAGAAAAACAATTAAAAATAACTTTAAAAATATCTTATTTGATAAAGATTTTTTAAACCTTGAAATATCGCCAACAACTCGAGCTGAAACACTTACCATAGAACAATTCATAAGATTGGAAAATTATGTCACGCAAAATAATATAAATTTTAATTGCTGATATAATTCAATCATTTTTTAGGAGTAAAAATGAAAATAATATTAATGGGTGCCCCGGGAGCTGGAAAAGGAACCCAAGCTACTTTCTTAAAAGAGAAATATAAGATTCCTCAAATATCTACAGGTGATATGCTTCGAGCAGCAGTAAAAGGTAAAACAGATTTAGGATTGAGGGCTGAAGATTTTATGAGTCAAGGACTATTAGTTCCTGATAACTTAATAATAGATTTAGTTAAACTAAGAATAAATGAGGATGACTGCAAAAATGGTTTTCTTCTTGATGGTTTTCCAAGAACAATTCCGCAAGCTCAAGCAATGATAGATGCTAAGATATCTATTGAGTACGTTATTGAAGTCGCTGTCCCAGATAATGAAATCGTTAATAGACTCACAGGTAGAAGAATTCATCTTGCTTCAGGGAGGATTTATCATGTAACGCACAATCCTCCAACAAAAGATGGAATCGATGATATAACAGGTGAGCCACTCATTATTCGTGATGATGATAAAGAAAGTACGATTATTAAGAGACTCAAAACCTATCATGAACAAACAGAACCGCTTGTTAATTTTTATTCAGATTTAGCTAAAAAAAATTCGACAAATACACTCAACTTTATTTCAATTGATGGGGTTGATAGGCCTGACAATATAAATTCAAAGATTGAAAATAAATTAAAATAAATATGCAAGAAGAATATCCTTTTAAAGAAATAGAAAAAAATATTCAAAGTTTTTGGGATACTAATCAAACATTTGAATCAGCAGAAAATTCAAATAATAAAAAATATTATGTTTTATCAATGTTCCCTTACCCAAGTGGAAAGCTTCATATGGGACATGTTAGAAATTACACAATTGGTGACGTAATTTCAAGATTTAAATTAATGAATGGATTTAATGTTATGCAACCTATGGGTTGGGATGCTTTTGGGCTGCCTGCTGAAAATGCAGCGATTCAAAATAAAACCGCACCAGCAAAATGGACGTATCAAAATATCGGGCATATGAGAGAGCAGCTTAAAGAGCTTGGGCTTGCAGTTGATTGGCAAAGAGAAATTGCAACATGCTCTGTTGAATACTATAAGTGGGAGCAGTGGCTTTTCTTAAAACTTTACAAGCAGGATATGATTTATAAAAAAACATCAACCGTCAATTGGGACCCAGTTGACCAAACAGTTTTGGCTAATGAACAGGTAGTTGATGGTAGGGGATGGAGATCAGGAGCACTGATTGAAAGAAAAGAGATTCCACAGTATTTTATGCGAATTACAAAATATGCTGACGATCTACTTGAAGGTCTTAAAGATTTAAATGATTGGCCAGAGCAAGTCAAAACGATGCAAAAAAACTGGATTGGGAGAAGTGAGGGTTGTGAGATTGAATTTAAACTCATCCATAAAAATAATTCATCGGAAGACCCTTCAAACAATAATATTAATAGAATAAAAGTTTATACCACAAGACCAGATACTCTAATGGGAGCGACATTTTTAGCAATTGCTCCTGAACATAAATTATGTCAAATGATTGATGACGTTCAGATACAATCATTTATTAAAAATCTTAGTAATAGTGTTACAGAGGCTGATATAGCCACAGCAGAAAAGGTAGGAATTTTTACTGGCCTATATGCCTTACATCCAATTTCAAACAAAAAAATACCTATTTGGATTGCAAATTATGTATTAGCTGGATACGGTGAAGGGGCAATTATGGCGGTTCCTGCACATGATGAAAGAGATTTTGAGTTTGCAAAAAAATATGAGCTAACCATCATTCAGGTAATAAAAAACGAGTCAGGAATTAATGAATTAGCCTATACAGGTAATGGAAAATTAATTAATTCAGATGAATTTAACGGGCTGGAGAGCTCAAGTGCTCAAAAAATCATTACTAAAAAAATTGAATCCTTAAATAAGGGTAAAGGGAAAATACAATACCGCATAAGAGACTGGGGTATTTCAAGACAACGATATTGGGGCTGCCCAATTCCCATGATTTATTGTGAAAAATGTGGAGATATTCCAGTTGACGAAAAAGATCTTCCGATAGAGCTACCTGAAAGCATTAAAATTGACGTCCAAGGATCACCCTTAAAGAAACTAAAAGATTTCACAGAGTGTAATTGCCCAAATTGTGGTAGCAAGGCGAAAAGAGAAACCGATACACTGGATACTTTTTTTGAATCCTCTTGGTATTTCGCAAGGTATGCTAGTTTTGATCAACCTGATGCAATGCTTGATAAACGAGCAAAATATTGGCTACCAGTAGACTACTATGTTGGTGGCATTGAGCATGCGATCTTGCATCTTTTATACGCACGGTTTTTCAATAGAATTTTATACGATATGAATTTAGTTGATACTACTGAACCATTTAAAAAATTATTGACGCAGGGGATGGTTCTTAAAGATGGAACCAAAATGTCAAAATCTAAAGGGAACACCGTTGACCCTAATGAATTAATAAAAAAATATGGTGCTGATACCGCCAGACTTTTTATTATGTTTGCTGCTCCAGCAGAACAAAGCTTAGAATGGTCAGACAAAGGTATTGAGGGCTCTCACCGGTTTCTAAGAAAACTTTGGTCATTAACTTTTGTCCACCAAAATAATAACAAAGATTTAGGAAGTATAAGTGAAAAAGAAATAACTAACTTACGTTACAAACTTCATTCTACGATAGAGAAAGTAACAGATGACTTAAATAGACGTAATAGTTTTAATACAGCCATATCATCAATTATGGAACTCATTAATGCATATTCAAAGCCTCACGATATGAGAACGATACCATTCAAAATAAGGGAAGAAATGTTTGAGAATGTCATATTGATGTTGAATCCATTTGTGCCTCATATTTCAAAAGCATTATGGGAGATTCTGAATCCTGAAAATTCAATCGAAAATTCACAATGGCCGCAAGTTGACAAAAATGCTCTAATCAAAGATGAAATTTCAATCGTGCTTCAAGTGAACGGTAAGTTGAGAGCAAATATGCTAATATCAACTGAAGATTCAGAAAATGAAATTAAAAATAAAGCACTTTCTCAAGAAAATATAAAGAAGTACACGGTTAACAGAGAAATAATAAAAACTATCTATGTTAAAAATAAATTAGTGAATATTGTGGCTAAGAATTAAATTATGCAAATTTTTCTAAAAGAATTGGCAATTTTAGGGTTTATTTTATTGATAAGCGCATGTGGCTTCCAGTTAAGAGGTGATATACAAGCAAATTTTGATTCTATTTCAATTTCAGGAGGTACGTCGAGCTTTAATAAGACTCTCCAAAGGAAATTTAGGCAAGCTGGAATCTCAATAAAAAGTACCTCCGAAGCAGAAAAGATTGTAGATATAATTGAAAATAAGTTTACTAAAACAATATTGACCTTAACAGGAACTGGAGCAGTAAGTGAATACCAATTAGATTATTTTGTAACCTATCGATTCAAAAGTAAGGATGGTCCATGGAACCTCCCCGTAACGATTGAAGCCTCAAGAAATTATACTTATGATGATTCAGATATTCTAGCTAAAGATGAAGAAGAAAAGAGGCTTGTATCAGGCATGGAAGATCAGTTAATTAAAACAATGGCTACCCAAATTTCACTCTCAAAATAAAATGCTAGTAAAATTTGCACCTACTAAAATACTTTCAAATTTACAAGAAAATAAAAAAAATTGTTTGGTCGTGGTTGGCAAAGAACCAATACAAATTAGTGCTGTAAAAGACGACATCAATAAGTCATGTCAAAATGATTCAATAGATAAAATTCAAATAAAAGTTGAAAATGGCATTGATCTAAATCAGCTTGATCACACGTTTAATAATCAATCACTTTTTAGCTCACAAATAATATATGAACTCGAAGTGTCAGATGGAATCATCAAAAAAGAAATTAAGGAAAGTATTCTAAAAAAAATAGATGAGCACAAAGATAGTTATTTTATTTTCTATTTTAAAAAAGATTTTAAAGAATACAAAAAGCAAAATTGGTCTGAGCTACTTAAAAATTTGAGTCTAACAATAGCAGCAGAGGAACCTAACACAGCACAAATCTCACAAGCAATAATTGATAGAGCTCACTTTCATCAAGTGAAACTTACAATGGAAGCTAAAAAACTCCTTACCAATTATTCAATGGGCAATCTAATCCAAGCTGAGAATGATATAAAAAAATTAAAATTAATCTATGATAAGCAAGAAGTTGATGAATCATTACTTTTAAGTCTTATTACTAATGGCTCTAAATATGATGGCTTTAATTTTATCGAACATTGCATCAAAGGAGACATAAAAAAAACAAATGAAGCAGCCCTCTATCTTGAAGAAGAAGGTGTGCAGCCTTTAATGATTAATGGATTATTCGCTTGGTTTTTTAAAGCTATTTCTAGAATTAAATTATCAAATAATCAAACTATTAACTCAAATATTTTAATGAAATTAAGAATTTTTGGTGCTTCTCAGAATCTAGCTTCACAAGCAATTAGATCATTAAGCGCAAAACAAGTAGAAGCTTGCTTAAATAAAATTCAGGAGATAGATCAAATAGGTAAAGGCATCAAAATGGGAGACTCTTGGTTAGAAATAAAAAGGTTTTCAATAGGAATAGCTAAAATGATGAATAGAGGAATAAATTTAAAAAATGGATGAGTATATTCAAAATATTGGGGCTAATGCCAGGAAAGCTAGTTATAAACTTTCTTATGTAACAACCAACCAAAAAAATAATTTTCTTGAAATTTTAGCAAAGTCTATTAATGAGAATCAAAAAAAAATCATTGAAGCCAATTCTTTAGATCTTTTAGAGGCTAATAAGGGTAGTTTTGATGATGCCTTTATTGATAGGATGACGTTATCAGAATCTAATATTAAAAGTATGTGTAATGGAATATTACAAGTAAAAGACCTTGAGGACTTAATTGGTAAGGTAATCAATAGAAAAAAAAGGCCTAGCGGAATCGAGGTCTGTCAGATGAGAGTCCCAATAGGTGTGATTGGAATGATCTACGAATCAAGACCCAACGTAACAGTAGATTCAGCTGCTTTATCTATCAAAGCAGGCAATGCCATAATCTTGAGAGGTGGCAGTGAAACAATTAATTCTAATAAGTATCTAGGAAAATTAATTACTGAAGCACTTATTGAGTCAGGATTACCTGAAAAAGCTGTGCAAATTATTGAATCTACAGACAGAATGGTTGTTGACAGCCTGATAAAGATGGATGAATTTGTTGATGTCATTATCCCAAGAGGAGGTAAAAGTCTTATCCAAAAAATAACTGGTAGTGCAACGATTCCTGTAATTAAACATTTAGATGGAAATTGTCACATTTATGTCGATGAATTTGCAGATATTGATAAAGCAGTTTCTATCGTAGACAATTCCAAAACTCAGAGGCTAGGAACATGTAATACACTTGAGTCACTTGTTGTATCATCAAAAATTGCTGAAGAGTTTCTTCCTAGAATTTATAAAATATTTGATCAGAAAAACATAGAAATTCGTGGATGTAAAAAAACAAAAGGTATTATTGGTCAAATAAAACCTGCCGTCGATCAAGATTACTTTGAAGAATATCTTGGTCCCTATATTTCATGTATTGTCGTCAACTCTCTTGAAGAAGCAATAAATCATATTAATAAATATTCATCTAAGCATACAGAAGCAATAATTACTGCTAACGAAGCTAATGGGCGCGAATTTATTAGGGCTATTGATTCATCAAGTGTCATGATTAATGCATCAACAAGATTTGCTGATGGTTTCGAATATGGCCTAGGGGCAGAAATTGGCATTTCAACAGATAAGATTCATGCAAGAGGGCCAGTTGGGCTTGAGGGGTTAACATCTCTAAAATATATTGTATTTGGTCAAGGTGAAATTAGATCATAATTTAAAATCGATGCCTCTTGTTGGGTTGTTTGGTGGGGCATATGATCCTATACATAATGGTCATTTAATGATTGCCGATAGCCTGACTAATAAGTTAAAGCTTGATCAATTAATTTTCATACCGACTGGAATATCAGTAACGGATAAAAATTTAACATCTGCAGATCACAGATTAAATATGATCAAGCTAGCTCTGACAAATAGCAAATTAAATGTGTCCACATATGAAATAGATAAAAGCCTAAATGCCGAAAAATCATTTACTTTTAGTACACTTGAACACTTCTTTGAAAAAAATAATGCCATTAATTTTTTTATCATGGGAAGTGATAATTTCTTAAAAATTAATACATGGAAAAACTGGGATAAGCTACTTAACTACGCTCATATTATTTTAGTTGATAGGAAAATTTCGAGCCTCTCTTCCATTAAAGATGATGAGTTAAAAGAATTTTATGAACAGCATTTAGAAGAAAATTTTAACAATTTAAAGCTTAAAAGAAATGGTTATATATATAAACACCAAATAGATTATATTGATATAGCCTCTTCAGAAATAAGAGAAAGACTCCAACTTAAAGAAGAAGTAAGTGATGTTATACCAGAAAAAATTAAAAGCTATATAGCTGACAATAACCTCTACAAATCATTTGGCCAAGTTACATAATTTTTTAAATTTTCGGGTTTTTGGTCTGGACTATATGGGATGGTAGCAAGAAGAGGCTGCTTTATTCTTTCTTTTAATGAGGAAATATTTGCATCTACCTCAAGCATATTATTATCTAAAATATTAGCTACCCACCCAAAAACTTTTTGTCCTCTTTTTAACATTGCTTCTATAGTTAAAAGGCTATGATTAATACATCCTAATTTAATACCTATAACAACAATGATTGGAGCATTAAGTTCTTCAACTAAATCAGCTATTAAAGTGTTCTCGCCTAATGGAACTAAGTATCCGCCTACTCCCTCAATTAAAAGGTAATCTGCCCTTCTTTTTAAGGTTTCTGCATGCTTTCTAATTTTTATAAAATCAATTTCAATATTATGTTTTTGAGCAGCTATATGAGGGGCTATAGGTTCATCAAATGAATATGTATTAATTTCGCCTAACTCTAATTGCAGGTTTGATTCAAATTTAAGTAAGTTAACGTCTTCATTAGCAGTTTCACCATTTTTCCTATCAATGCCAGCAGCAATTGGTTTCATACCTATGACTTTTTTATGATGGAATTTAATGAATTGCATTAAGATACAAGTCACAAAAGTTTTACCTATACCTGTATCTGTTCCTGTAACAAAAAAAGTATTATTCATGTTTTATCTCAAATGTTTTGAAGTTTTGATTTTTATTCATATTCCACGCATGCCCATAAATCACCTCATATGTTGCAGGAAGTAGTCCAGATTTTTTATACTTATCATATTCTGCAGCAATTTTTTTAAAGTAATTTTTACCTCTAAGGCCATTTTTTTGCTGCCCATTTGAACTTGTGGCACCTATATTTTTGATATCTATAAATAATTTTTCAACATTACTATAAGTAAGCGTATATTCATCTGAATCTAAAACAGGATCAGAAAAACCGTTTGCTACCAACATATCCCCTATTTCATGCATATCGGTAAAACTATTCACGGTATCATTTTGAGATAGTTTTTTATTGATTGCTGATAATTCAGTTAATGTTTTAGGGCCAAATGTACTAAAAATAAATAGTCCCCCATAGTTTAAAATTTCTTTAATCCCTAAAAATGTTTTATTTAAATCAGTGCACCATTGAAGAGAACTTGAAGTCCAGACCAAGTCTATTAAATTTTTTTTTATTGGTAAATGCTCCATATCCCCGCAAATATATGAGATATTATTCTTTCCTAGTATTTTATTTAACCCTAAAAAGTCTTTTTCTTTAGATTTAGCTCGCATCAACATTCTCTCTGAAAAATCATAATTGATAATCTTTTTATTCTTATAAAGATTTTTAAAACCTGAATTATTTTCACCTGTTCCTGAACCTAAATCTAAAATATAATTTGGCGCTATCTTAATAAGTGATAAGCGATCGAACAAGTCTATTGAGATTTGTTTTTGTAGAACTGAATATTTATCATATGTCATCGCAGCTCGATTAAATGCAATTCTTTTTATTTTTTTATTGATCATTTTGTAAGAATTTTTTAACTGATGCAGTCATTGTTTCCTTATGGCTAATAAATGGCATATGGTTAGCTCCTTTTATCTCTTTTAAAGTAGCCCCCTTAATTGTTTCATACAGCCAAACGGATGCCTTTGTGCTTGTAAGTCTATCCTTATCTCCTGTAATTATTAATGTAAGTTTATCAATTTTTTTCACATCATTTCGTAGGTCAGCTTCCTTTAAAACTTTAAGCGCGGACTGCATACCACTCTTATTTTCATCACTTAATTCAATAAATTCATTTTTTAAAAATTTTATTATTTTTTTTGAATCATTAATACCTCTTGTTTGAATTAAAAAAAATTTCATAAGGGTATCATTTAAATTTTTCTTTGCTTCTATTTCAAAATTTAAAAAAAATTGTTTATTTACCCCATAAGGCCAATCTATTTTTTCAACAAAACATGGTGTTGTAGACATTAAAATTAATTTTTCAACAAATTCAGGCATTTTGATTGCCAAGTACATAGCGACTTGTCCCCCTAATGACCATCCTAGAATATTGCACTTCTTTATTGGCACATTAGCTTTTATCTCTTTTGATATATTATCTAGTGTATATGGCGAAATTGAAGAACTGACGCCCATACCAGGAAGATCAACCACGTAGACCGTAACAAATAACTTCAATTCATCTACTAAAGAAGTCCATATTTCGCTATTTACACCCCACCCATGGATCATCAAAAGAGGCTCCCCCCTTCCCCCTAAAGACTTAATTTTCATTTTTAACTATTTCATTTATAGCTTGAGCTAATTTTTTAATGTCCCCTTCGGAATGAAGTGCTGAAATTGAAACTCTTAAGCGTGAACTATCTATCGGAACAGTTGGAGGTCTTATAGCGGGAACATATAACCCTAATTCGTGAAGAAGTT
>CAJXQA010000007.1 GCA_913058475.1 uncultured Nitrosomonadales bacterium | reverse complement strand
ATAAGAGACAGAAACAATAATTTAAATGCTTTTTAAACCTATGAATTTTATTAGTTTTAATTGTGAGCAAATTGTGCATTAAAATAAAATTCATCATAAGTCTCTATTAACTCTAATCTTGTTCACAACCAATCCACAGTTTATCATTTTTACCCTCGCAATACTTGCGTTAAAAATCCCATGTCGTGACCAATGTTTTGATTTTTAAGTCTTAACCCTTCAATTTCTTCACATGCATGCATAATGGTCGTGTGGTGTCTTCCGCCATAAGCAGCGCCTATATCAGGAAAACTCATATTGGTAAGCTCTCTTGTAAGTGTCATAGCTATTTGTCGGGGCCTTGAAAAATTTCTAGACCTTTTTTTACTTAATATATCGCTGATTTTTATTTTATAAAATTCTGCTACGGTTTTTTGTATATTTTCTACACTTACTTGTCTTCCTCGAACAGCTATTAAGTCTTTTAAAGACTCTTTAGCGAGGTTTGTATTGATCGGAACATTCATAAAGTTTGACATGGCGACTATACGATTTAACGCACCCTCTAATTCCCTTACATTTGATCGAATTTGTTTGGCCACAAAGAACGCTACATCTTCAGGTAAATCAACTTTATTTTGTTCAGCTTTTTTTAAAAGAATAGCGACTCTCATTTCAAGCTCTGGAGGATCAATAGAGACCGTTAAGCCCCAGCTAAACCTTGTCCTAAGCCTATCATCAACACCAACTATTTCTTTGGGATAAGAATCACAAGTAATTATTATTTGTTTTTTGTTTTCAATTAAATGATTGAAGGCATAAAAGAATTCTTCCTGAGTTCTATTTTTTTTTGCAATAAACTGAATGTCGTCAATTAGCAATAAATCTAAGTTGTGGAAAGTTTTCTTAAAACTATCAAATGATTTATTCTCATAGGCCTTTACAACAGCATGTACATATCTTTCTGCATGTAAATATTTTATTTTTGAATCAGGCTTTAATAATTTTAGATGATTGCCAATTGCGTGCATTAAATGAGTTTTACCTAATCCAACACCTCCATATATAAAAAGAGGGTTATAGGTTTCACCAGGATTCTCAGCGACTTGTTTGCCAGCTGCAGTCGCAAGTTGATTTGCTTTTCCTGTTATGAAATTTTCAAAATCAAAGCTTTTACTAAGCCCGTTTGAGGTTGTATTGGAGGGGGTCTTTTGAGAAACTTTTCTTGGTGCGTTAGCAAGTATCAAGGGATTTTTTTTCCCGTCCTTCTTTATTACTAAATACTCTATATTGTCGGTTCGTAAATGTTCCTTAGCCAGAAGAGATATTTCTTTATCAAATCGGTCCTTTACCCACTCAAGTACAAATTGGTTGGGAGCATAAATACAACATTGACCATCTTTGGTTTTAAATGCAAGGGGCTTGATCCAAGTACTGATTTGTTGATTGGTAAGTTTCTTTGAAAACTTATCAAGGCACAATTCCCAAAAGTCAGTCTCATCCATCATGCATTAATTCATCCATAAATTCTTTGTATTAAATCTAAAAATTTTACTTATATTAGCATCGATATTATCTTAAATTCTTAAAGTTATCCACAACCTTTTATATTCAATTTAAGGTACATTTCGTTGACAAAATTTGCTACATGACGTAATGTTCTGGTTCAAAAAAATTATGTAAGATTAAACTAGGAGTTTAAAATGAAGCGCACTTATCAACCATCAAAAATAAAACGTGCAAGAACTCATGGATTTTTGGTGCGAATGAAGACTCGAGGCGGTCGTTCTGTAATAGCATCACGTCGAGCTAAAGGAAGGGCTCGTTTAGGTTTATAATTTCCATCATGAAACTAGTAAATTCAAGTGAATTTACAGCGGTATTTAATAATAAAAAAAGGTTATCTTCAGAAAACTTGTTTCTTTACTATTGTCCAAATGAGATAGGTAAAAATAGACTAGGATTTATTGTCCCTAAAAGAATAGAAAAGCTTGCGGTTAGAAGGAACTACATGCGAAGATCTTTAAGGGAAATTTTCAAGAATATCTTTAATTCAAACTATAATTATTCTTTTGACTTTATAGTCAGCATAAAAAAAACTTTTTACAAAGAGGATTTTTATGCCCTCAAGGCTCAAGTAGACAAGCTTTTCTTAAAACTACCCCAGTAAAAAAATGAGCAAAATTATAATCACATTTATAAAAATCTACCAATTGGGTATTAGTGCATTCACCTTGCCTAGATGCAGGTTTACTCCTACATGTTCAGAATATACAATTGAGGTTTTAAAAATTCATGGAACCCTAAAGGGGTTATGGCTTGCTTTCAAAAGACTCTTAAGGTGTCACCCTTTTTGCAAAGGTGGCTATGACCCTGAACCAAAATAATATTTGAGGTAATTATGGAAACGAAGAATTTAATTATATTTGTTGTTTTATCATTTTTAATACTGGCCTTCTTTGGCCCTGAATCTGATAAACCAAATGAGGTCGTTAATAATGATACAAATGTAGTTGAAGATAAATCATTGCCAAGTGATTTAAAAAATAAAAATATTTCAACAGCTTTTAGCTTGGATAAATCAAATTATGTAAAAGTTGAAACTGATATGTATGAAGCCTTTATTAGCTTAGAGGGTGGAGACATTAGAAATTTAAATTTAAAAAAATATCAAGACGAAAACTCTAGCGGCTCTTATCAATTAATGAGTGATGCTGCTGATCCTCTTTTATACATTGCACAATCAGGTTTGTTGGGGCAGTCACTTCCTACGCATAGATCTATTTATGAATCACCTGTTAACGCATATAAAATGAAGGGAAAAGAGCTTCAGGTACCACTTATTTTTGAGAACGAAGAATTTCTTGTCAAAAAGGTTTATACATTTAGCGAAGGCTCTTATGAAATCGGCACAACATTTGAAATCTTGAATAAATCTCAAAATAACATCATTCCCACTGCGTATTTTCAATTTATTCATGATGGAGAATCAAATCAAGGCTCCGCCTTTATGCCAACCTATACTGGCCCAGCTTATTATACTGATACTGAAAATTTTCAAAAAATCAGCTTTGGCGATGTAGAAAGCTCTCCATTTACACTAGACTCTAACAATGGATGGATTGGAATAATTCAAAGATACTTTGCATCTTCATGGATTTTGACTTCTAAAGAAAACAGAGAGTTTTTTTCTAAAGAGATTACTTCCAACATTTATGCCTCTGGATTAAAAACTGGGCTTTCAGAAATCTTACCTGGTGAAACATTATCGTTTGAGGCCAAGTTATATAGCGGCCCTCAGGCTAAAGAATTATTAGAAAAAGCAGCGCCTGGAATGGAATTAACGGTTGATTATGGTTGGTTGACTATTTTAGCAGCCCCATTGTTCTCTGTTTTATCAGGTATTCAAAAGGTTGTCGTAAACTGGGGAGTTTCAATCATTTTGCTCACAGTGCTAATTAAACTTTTGTTTTATCCACTTTCCGCCGCTAGCTATAAATCAATGGCTCAAATGCGTGAACTTGCACCTCGACTTCAAAGTATGAAAGAAAAATTTGGCGACGATAAACAAAAAATGCAAAAAGCAATGATGGAATTATATAAAACTGAAAAAATTAATCCTCTGGGAGGGTGTTTGCCTATTTTAGTCCAAATACCAGTCTTTATTGCATTATATTGGGTTTTGTTGGGTTCGGTAGAATTGAGAAATGCCCCATTTTTATACATTTCAGATCTATCTTCAAAAGATCCCTACTATTTGTTACCTATCTTAATGGCCGCCTCTATGTTTGTTCAAACAAAGTTAAATCCTAAGCCTACAGACCCAATGCAAGCTAGATTAATGATGATGATGCCAATAGTCTTTAGTATATTCTTTTTCTTTTTTCCAGCAGGGTTAGTTTTATATTGGCTTGTAAATAATTTACTTTCTATGGCGCAACAATGGCATATCAACAGAAAAATACATGCGGCGACCTTGAAAAAGAAAGGTCATGCTTAACGATAGCTCAACAATTGCTGCAATATCAACAGCAAAAGGTGTCGGTGGTATTGGTGTAGTTCGAGTCTCTGGTAAACATGCGCTCAAAATTGCAAAAAACATATGTAACGTTGACCTATCCCCTCGGGTGGCAGAATTTACCTCTTTTAAAGATAAAAAAAATGTTACCTTAGATCAAGGCATCGTTATATATTTTCCAGCACCTGCATCCTTTACAGGTGAAGATATTGTTGAGTTTCAAGGCCATGGAGGTGTTGTCGTTCTTAATTTAATTTTAAATGCCTGTTTGTCTTTTGGAGCTTCTTTGGCGGAACCTGGTGAATTCACTAAAAGAGCTTTCTTAAATAATAAATTAGATCTTTCCCAAGCAGAGTCTGTTGCTGATCTTATTAATGCATCAACAGAAGCGGCAGCTAAAAGCGCTATAAATTCCTTAAGAGGTGTTTTCTCTATTAAAATCAATAGCTTACTAAAAAATCTCACTGACCTGAGGATGTTCGTTGAAGCTTGTTTAGATTTTCCGGAAGAAGACATCAACTTTATTGACCAAGGCAAGGTAGATAAAAAGTTAAAAAATTTAAACAATGATGTGAGTGAAATTCTAAACTCTGCTCGTCATGGCCAGTTATTAAGAGATGGAGTAAAGGTAGCTTTAATAGGACAACCTAATGTAGGTAAGTCGAGCTTAATGAATCAACTAGCAAAAGAAAGTAAGGCAATTGTGACAGAAATTCCAGGTACTACAAGAGATCCAATAAAGAGTGATATTAGTATTCAAGGTATTCCAATTCATTTAACTGATACAGCAGGCTTGCGAGATACTGAAGACATCGTCGAAAAGTTAGGGATCGAGAAAACTTGGGAATCCATAAAAGAAGCTGATATCACCTTAATACTTGTTGATGTCACTGATAATGATGGACGCTATGAAGACAAGATTAAAAAAGAACTACCTAAAGGGAATAAAACAATCATCATAAAAAATAAAATAGACTTATTAAAACAAAAAGCTAGGGTAGATGAGCAGCATAATGTGCTACAAATATTTATTTCAGCTATAAATGGCGATGGCATTAAGTTAGTGGAAAAAGAAATTCTTAAAATTGTTCGTAGAGAAGAGCATTCAAGCAACCAAGAAGACTTATTTATGGCAAGAACAAGGCATATAGAAGCGCTTGAAAAAGTAAAACATGCTTTAAACAAAGCCGTTTTTAACCTACAAGCACCGGAATTAGTAGCAGAAGAGTTAATGATAGCCCAAAAATCCCTTAGCAAAATTACTGGAGAATTTTCATCTGATGATCTTTTAGGCCAAATCTTTGGACAATTCTGTATAGGAAAATAGGTTTCACGTGAAACAATTTAAGAAAGTAAAGATAATGGTTTCACGTGAAACAACAACATATCAATATCTAATTAAATCCAGTAAAATTAAAACTAAAGTAGATTTAATAAAAAAATATGGATTATCCCAAAGAATTTGACGTTATTGTAATCGGAGGAGGACACGCTGGCACTGAAGCATCCCTGGCGTCAGCACGTCTAGGTAAAAAAACTCTCTTATTAACTCACAATATTGAAACGCTTGGCCAAATGTCATGTAACCCATCAATTGGAGGAATCGGTAAAGGACATTTAGTCAAAGAGATTGATGCAATGGGAGGGATCATGGGTCGAGCAGCAGATTTTGCAGGGATTCAGTTTAGAACACTGAATTCAAGTAAAGGACCAGCAGTAAGAGCAACAAGAGCTCAATCAGATCGCTTGCTATATAAATCTTATGTAAGAGAAAACTTAGAATATCAAGACAATTTATGGATATTTCAACAAGCAGTTGATGATGTAATTTTAAAAAACCAAGAAATAAAAGGCGTTGAAACTCAAATGGGCCTAAAGTTTCACGCAAAAAACGTAGTTTTAACTGCCGGGACTTTTTTGGGAGGGTTAATTCATGTAGGTTTAGAAAATTATAATGCTGGAAGAGCAGGTGACCCGTCTTCAACAAAGTTAGCGGCGAAACTTAAAGAGCTAAAGCTTCCGGTAGGAAGGTTAAAAACTGGTACCCCACCTAGAATTGATGGTAAATCCATAGATAAATCAAAAATGATAGAGCAACCGGGGGATAGTCCCACGCCACATTTCTCTTTCATAACTCCAAAAATTGAACATCCAGAACAAATTTCTTGTTGGATCACCCATACAAACAACAAAACACACGATATTATTAAGAGCGGGATTGATAGATCTCCAATGTATACAGGGGTTATTGAGGGAATAGGACCAAGATATTGCCCATCAATTGAAGATAAAATTCATCGATTTGCCGATAAAGATTCTCATCAAATATTTATAGAGCCAGAGGGGTTAACAACAAACGAAATATATCCTAATGGCATTTCTACAAGCCTTCCTTTTGATGTTCAGCTAGATTTAGTAAGATCCATTAAAGGATTAGAAAATGCACATATCTTAAGACCAGGTTATGCCATTGAATATGATTACTATGATCCACGTGCATTGAAAATGAGCTTAGAGACGAAAGATATTAAAGGCTTATTTTTTGCTGGTCAAATTAATGGGACAACGGGTTATGAAGAGGCGGCAGCTCAAGGACTTATAGCAGGCATGAATGCGGCTTTAAGGGCAGATGGCAAAGAAAATTGGACACCATCAAGAGAAGAATCTTACATTGGGGTCATGATAGATGACCTTATTACAAAGGGCGTTACAGAGCCTTATAGAATGTTCACCAGTAGGGCTGAATATCGCCTTCTATTGAGAGAAGATAATGCAGACGAAAGGTTGACAAAAAAAGCAAGAGACGTTGGTTTGATATGTGACAATCATTGGCAAAACTTTTCTGAAAAGCAAACAATCATTAATAATGAAGAAAAACGACTAAAGAAGTTGGTTGTAAAGCCAAATGAATTAAAGAAAAATGACCAATTAAAAATATTCGGCCATCAACTTGAAAAAGACTACAAAGCATTTGATTTATTAAAAAGACCGAATCTAAATTATGATGATCTTATGCAATTACTCAATGAAAACAATGATATAAGGCGAGATGCAGCAGATCAAATTGATATTTTGGCTAAATATTCTGGATATATTATTAGGCAAAAAGAGGAAATTACTAGAATAAAAGGGCAGCTCAGCGTGCTCATACCAGAGGATATAAAATTTGATGAAATTCATGGTATCAGCACCGAAGCAAGACAACTTCTAAATTTACATCGACCAGAATCCGTTGAGCAGGCATCAAGAATCTCTGGCATAACACCTTCAACCATATCTATTTTATTAGTTTTTATTAAAAAAAATAGGGATAAATTGACAATTAAGAGGAAAGAAAAAATTGCTTAATGATAAAACCCAATTAGAAAGAGGCATGCAAAAATTAGGTCTTGAGAATATCCCTCAAGTTATTAGTAAATTATTGATTTATAAAGAATTATTAATAAAATGGAATAAATCATTTAATTTAACCTCAATTAAGAATCGAGAAGTTGTGACGCATCATTTTTTAGACTGTTTATCAATTATTCCCTTTATAAAGTCTTCTTCACTGCTTGATGTTGGAACAGGCGCAGGGTTACCTGGAATTATTATCGCAATTGTAAAGCCTGATATTAAAGTCAGTCTTATAGATAAAGTTGGTAAAAAAATCGCTTTTATAAAAAGGGTTGTCGCCGAATTAGAGATTAAAAATATTGATACATACCATGACAGAGTGGAATTATTAACTTCTGAAGAAAAATATGATGGCATTATATCCAGAGCTTTTTCTAATATGGATGATTTTATTAAATCCACGAAACATCTTATAAAAAGCCAAGGAGTTTGGTATGGGATGAAAAGTAAAAAGATTTTGAATGATGAGATGATAAATATTAATCAGCCTTGGACTTTAGAAAAGCTTGATGTCCCATTTTTAGACGCTGAAAGGTATTTAGTTAAGGTATCTAATTCATGAAAATAATAGCAATTTCAAATCAAAAAGGTGGTGTAGGTAAAACTACGACAACAGTAAACCTAGCCGCTTCTCTCGTTAGTATGAAGAAAAAAGTGTTATTAATTGATCTTGATCCTCAAGGTAATGCAACCTCAGGCGGAGGCATTAATAAAAGCCACATACAACATTCAATATACGATGTCTTAATAGGAGAAATTTCCTTAGAAGATACAATTTTGCACTCCAAAGAAAGTTTTTTTGATATTTCACCAGCTAATCAAGATTTAGCAGGCGCAGAAATAGATTTAGTAGGCATTGAAAACAGAGAATATATGCTAAAAAACGCAATTGGGACATTAAAGCAAAGTTATGATTACATTTTAATTGATTGCCCACCAACATTAAATTTATTAACTGTTAACGCTTTAGTTGCTGCGAAGGCTGTACTGATTCCAATGCAATGTGAATATTATGCATTAGAGGGGTTATCTGATTTAGTTGGAACAATTAAGCGAGTAAAAAAGCAATTGAATCCAAGTATAGAAATCGAAGGTTTATTAAGGACATTGTTTGATAAAAGAAATACACTTGCTCAGCAAGTATCTGATGAGCTGTCTTCGCATTTCGGATCAAAAGTTTATAAAACTATCATTCCAAGAAATGTAAGATTGGCTGAAGCTCCCAGTCATGGTAAAGCTGCCTTGTTTTATGACAAGTCGTCTAAGGGCGCAAAAGCTTACTTAGCATTAGCTGAAGAAATATTAAAAGGAAATGCATAATGAAGAATAGAGGGTTAGGTAGAGGTTTAGATGCATTGCTAAGCAATGATGGGGATAATCAATCTAGTGAAGAGACATCAAACGTAATAGCTCTAGATAAGCTGATATCTGGAAAGTTTCAGCCTAGGAAAAACTTTAATCAGGACACACTCAAAGAGCTTGCTGACTCAATAAAGGCGCAAGGAATTATTCAACCAATTCTTGTGAGAATGATTTCAAATAATCAATATGAGATCATAGCGGGTGAAAGAAGGTGGCAAGCCGCAAAAATAGCAAACCTCAAAGAAGTACCAGTCATTATCAAAGATATTTCTGATTCAACGGCCTTAGCCATGGCTTTAATTGAAAATATTCAGCGAGAAGATTTGAATGTAATTGAAGAGGCAAGAGGCATAAAGCGCTTGATTGATGAATTTAATATTACCCATGAAGAAGCTGCTGAAGCAGTAGGGAAATCAAGAACTACAGTATCAAACATTCTAAGATTATTAAACTTATGTGAACATGCACAAAAAGCATTAGAAACTAAGAAAATAGAGATGGGACATGCAAGGGCAATTCTTTCTTTGAGCCCCATTGATCAAACCATGATGTGTCAAAAAATCATTAACCAGCAATTAACAGTTAGAGAAGTTGAGAAAGCAGTTTCAAAAGGCGAAACAAAGAAAATTCCTTCAAAACAGTCAAAAGACAATGATATTAAGCGTATGGAAAATGAATTATCTGACAGATTTGGAACTAATATATCAATAAGCCATAAACAATCCGGTAAAGGCTCAATCAATTTTAAGTATACAAATTTAGATGACCTAGAAAGAATTATTAAAAAGTTAAAATTATTGGGTTAGAAAACTTGACGAACAAGCAAAATAAAGCGAAAATTGCGAGCTTTGGTATTTGCTTAAACGTAACCTTTATAGATATGTTTTTAGCTGGAATCTAAATGAAACAGTTCTCTAGATAATTATTATTATGGCTTTGTTTAAAAGTATTCCTCCTGAAGTGATTGATATGATGAAAAAACTTCATATTATTGTTTTGGTAGTTGCACTAATTGTGTTTTTTGTATCAGGTTTTACGGCGGCAATATCAGTAGTATTAGGCGCATTGTGCGTCACATTAGGCATCATACTATCAGCTCCTGTAGCGTATAGAGCAAAAGGTGATGTGACTGCATCAAAAGTAGTTACTGATGCTTTGAAGGGAGAATTGGTTAAAATTTTAACGATTATTGCAACCTTAGCGGGAGTATTTATTTTTATAACAGCAATAGTACCGATGTTTATAATTTTAGGTTTAGCAATAGCAGCAATTTTTTCTGGGTTAGCAATATCAAAAGTAGATATTAAATAAAGGATTAAAATAAATAAATTGGCAGATAGCGCATACAACACCCCATCAGAATATATAGAACATCATTTATCTAATAACGCAATTGCGTTAAGTGAACATAATATGATGGTTCTTCACTTAGACACAGCTATTATGGCAATAATTTGTGGATTTGTGAGTATGGGCTTAATTTGGCTTGTAGCTCGAAAAGCCACCTCAGGTGTTCCTTCTAAGACGCAGGCCTTTGTCGAATTACTCTTTGGTTTTATCGACGATCAAGTTAAATCTTCATTTAATGGCGATAGAAATGCTTTTATAGCTCCCGCAGCGTTGACAGTTTTTGTATGGGTGCTCATTATGAATTCAATGGATTTTCTTCCCATCGATATAATGGCAAAAATTTATGGTTTTTTCGGTCTTCACTATTGGAAAAATGTCCCTACCGCAGACATTAATACAACTTTTGCTCTAGCTTTAGGTGTGTGGATCCTAATGATATATTTCGGTATAAAAGTTCATGGCCTTAAAGGTTGGACTAAGGATCTATTTTGCGCCCCTTTTGGACCAAACCCACTTGTTTGGCCTGCAAACTTTATCTTTAATATTATTGAATACATATCCAAGCCGCTTTCACATTCGCTAAGGCTGTTTGGGAATATGTATGCAGGGGAAGTTATTTTCTTATTGATTGGTATGTTGGCGGCATCAGGTGTTTACGGTGTTTTCTTCAGTTCATTGTTGGGCGCAGGCTGGGCAATATTTCATATATTGATTGTTGCACTTCAAGCATTTGTGTTTATGATGCTAACAGTTGTTTACCTCTCTATGGCTCATGAAGGACACTAGGTAATATTTTTTTAATTTTTAAACTAAAGGAAATTTAACATGGAACATTTAGCAATGATTCAATCTTTTACAGCTATTGGCCTCGGCTTAATGGTTGGTTTAGGCGCGCTTGGTGCCTGTATCGGCATCGGAATTATGAGTGCAAGTTTCTTAGACGGCGCTGCAAGACAACCTGAATTGATTCCTCAATTACAAACAAAGGTATTCTTACTTTTAGGTTTGATTGATGCTTCATTTATTATTAGTGTTGGTATCGTAATGATGTTTGCATTTGCAAACCCTTTATTAAGCGTTATCAGTTAATTAAATTACATTTAACTTTTAGTAAATTTGGAGATTAAATGAACATTAATTTTACTTTAATTGCTCAAGCAATCGCTTTTGCCATCTTGATATGGTTCACGGTGAGATTTGTTTGGCCTCCATTGCTTCGAGCAATAGAGAAAAGGCAAAAGGAAATCGCTGATGGGCTTGCCGCTGCTCACGAGGGTAAGATTTCCCTTGAAAAAGCTGAAATAAGAAATGCTGAAACCTTAGATGAAACAAAGCAAAAAGGTGCAGAGATCCTTAATCAAGCTGAAAAAAGAGCGACAGAAATAGTAGAAGCTGCAAAGAAAAGTGCACAAGAAGAAGGCGACAGAATAATTACTGGCGCAAGGGCAGAAATTGATCAAGAATTAAATAGGGCGAAAGAGGAGCTTAGGGCACAAGTCTCAACGCTAGCCCTAGCAGGCGCTGAAAAAATTCTTGATAAAGAGATTGATAAGAAAGCACATGTTGCTATGTTAGCTAAATTAGCGAAGGATTTATAAATCTAAATGGCTGAAATTTCAACAATTGCAAGGCCTTATGCTACTGCAGTATTTAATTTTGCAAATGAAAACAAGAACCTGTCTAGCTGGTCTGATACTTTGGCATTGCTAAGTGGAGTCATAAAAGATGAGAGTATTCAATCAATTATTGAGGATTCTAAGGTTCTTGATTCAGAAAGGCAAGACTTAATATTAAACGTTTGCAAGGGCAAACTAGATGAATATGGAATAAATTTTGTAAAACTGCTCGTTGAGAACAAGCGACTCGTGATTCTTCCAGAGATAAGTCAATTTTTTGAAGAACTCAAAGCGGAAGCAGAGGGCTCTATAGAAGCAGAATTAATTATGGCTGAACAGCCAAGCAAAAAAACCGTAGATGAGTTATTAAAAAGTTTAGAGAAAAAATTTAATAAAAAAATTGAAGGAAAAGTAGTAATTGATAAAAATATTATTGGTGGCACCAAAATTATTGTTGGTGATTCCGTTATAGACGCATCAGTTCGTGCACAATTGGATAATTTAGCTTTTACATTAAAAGCGTAAAATCAGGAGATATTTAATGCAGTTATCAACATCAGAAATCAGTGAATTAATAAAAAGTAGAATCAAGAATTTTTCTACTACCTCTGAAGCTAGAACACAAGGAACGGTAGTTTCAGTTACAGACGGTATTGTTAGAATTCATGGTCTTTCAAATGTAATGTCAGGTGAAATGGTTGAATTTCCAGGCAATACATATGGTCTTGCATTAAATTTGGAAAGAGATTCAGTTGGGGTTGTGGTTTTAGGTGACTATGAACATATTACTGAAGGGGATATCTGTAAATGTACAGGGAAAATTTTAGAGGTACCTGTTGGGCCAGAACTTTTAGGTAGGGTTGTCGATGCGCTGGGTGTCCCAATTGATGGCAAGGGGCCTGTAAAAACTAAAGCAACAGATAAAATTGAAAAGGTTGCACCAGGAGTTATTGATAGACAGTCGGTATCACAACCTGTTCAAACAGGTTTAAAATCAGTTGATTCAATGGTTCCAATTGGTAGAGGTCAAAGAGAATTAATTATTGGTGATCGCCAAACGGGAAAAACGGCAGTAGCGGTTGACGCAATTATTAATCAAAAAGGTCAAAACATGAAGTGCGTATATGTTGCGATTGGCCAGAAAGCTTCCACAATTATGAATGTAGTTAAGAAGCTTGAAGAATTTGGCGCAATGGAATATACAACAGTTGTCAGTGCATCAGCATCAGATTCAGCAGCTTTACAATTTTTAGCTCCTTATTCAGGTTGTACCATGGGTGAATATTATAGAGATCGAGGGGAAGATGCTCTAATTGTTTATGATGATCTAACTAAACAAGCGATTGCATATAGACAAATTTCACTATTACTCAGAAGACCTCCTGGTCGAGAGGCTTATCCTGGTGATGTCTTTTATATTCACTCTAGGCTTTTAGAAAGAGCTGCCCGAGTAAATGCTGCATATGTTGAAAAATTTACCAAAGGTAAAGTGAAAGGCAAGACGGGATCATTGACAGCATTGCCTGTTATTGAAACAGCTGCTGGAGATGTCTCAGCATTCGTACCAACAAATGTTATTTCAATTACAGATGGCCAGATATTCTTGGAGAGTGATTTATTTAATGCGGGCATTAGACCTGCAATAAATGCAGGCATTTCTGTATCGCGAGTTGGTGGAGCTGCTCAAACGAAAGTAATTAAAAAACTTGGTGGCGGTGTTCGATTAGCATTAGCCCAATATAGAGAACTCGCAGCTTTTGCACAATTTGCATCAGACTTAGATGAGGCAACAAGAAAACAGCTTGATAGAGGTAAGATGTTTACAGAATTAATGAAACAAGCTCAGTACGCTCCTTTATCAGTTTCTAATATGGCAGTCACGCTTTTAGCAGCCAATAGTGGTTACCTTGACGATGTTCCAACAGATAAAGTTTTAACTTTTGAAAGCGGCCTTCATGGATTTATGTCATCTAAATACAAAGCTGTAATGGATGATATAGAGAAAACATTAGCGTTAAGTGAAGATGGTGAAAAGAAAGTAGTTAAAGCAATTGAAGATTTTAAAGCTACCAACACTTATTAATTTATAAGGTTAATTTAAGATGGCAGGAAGTAAGGAAATACGAACAAAAATCAAGAGTGTTGAAAATACACGAAAGATTACTAAAGCTATGGAGATGGTGGCTGCATCAAAGATGCGTAAAGCACAAGAGAGAATGACAGCAGCTAGACCATACGCAGAGAAAATAAGGTCTGTAGCGGCTCATTTGTCTCATGCTCAATCTGAATATAAACATCCGTTTTTAATTCAAAGAGAGAATGTTAAAAATATAGGCATAATCATCGTAACCTCTGATAAAGGTTTATGCGGTGGACTAAATACTAATGTACTACGGTCATCAATTTCTCAAATTAAAGATTGGGAAAAAGCAGGTAAAAAAGTTCAGGTAAGTGCAATAGGTAATAAGGCTATTAGTTTTATGGGTCGCGTTGGTGCTAATATAAAATCACAAGTTTCAGGTATGGGCGATACGCCGCATATGGAAGATTTGTTGGGCGCCGTTAAGGTTATGTTGGATAGCTTTACTAATGGTGAAATTGACCAACTTCATATTTGTTATACAAAGTTTATCAATACGATGAAACAAGAGCCAAACATGGAACAACTACTTCCTTTATCTGGCGACAAATCAGAAACTCCAGAAACAACCTGGGATTATATTTACGAGCCTGACGCAACATTAGTCATAGATGCCCTGCTTTCTCGATATATCGAGACACTTATCTATCATGGAGTTGCAGAAAATATGGCTTCAGAACAATCATCTAGGATGGTTGCAATGAAAGCAGCATCAGATAATGCAGGAAATGTTATTGATGAATTGACATTGGTTTACAACAAGGCAAGACAGGCAGCAATTACTAAAGAAATATCAGAGATAGTTGGCGGTGCAGCAGCTGTATCTTAAATTTTTAATTAACTTTAAATTAAATAAAGTAAGGATAAATTAAATGAGTACCAAACAAATCGGAAAAGTAGTCCAGTGTATCGGGGCAGTTGTTGATGTGGAGTTTCCACGCGACCAACTTCCCAAAGTTTATGATGCATTAATCATTGATGATAAAGACTCTACAGCAGAAGAAGGCTTAACTTTAGAAGTGCAGCAGCAATTAGGCGATGGCGTTGTTAGAACTATTGCGATGGGTTCATCTGATGGTTTATCAAGAGGTACTCAATTTGCTTCTACAGGGGCACCGATTCAAGTTCCGGTTGGAGAAGGTACCTTAGGTAGAATTATGGATGTTTTAGGCAGACCAATTGATGAGGTTGGTAAAATTGATTCAAAAGAATTTAGATCTATCCATCAAAAAGCACCAGAATTTAATGATCTATCTCCGTCCATTGAATTATTAGAGACAGGCATAAAAGTGATTGACTTGATGTGCCCTTTTGCAAAAGGCGGAAAAGTTGGCTTGTTTGGTGGAGCTGGTGTTGGTAAAACAGTTAACATGCTTGAACTTATTAATAATATCGCTAAACAACATTCTGGTTTATCAGTTTTTGCAGGTGTTGGCGAAAGAACGCGTGAGGGAAATGATTTCTATCATGAGATGGCAGAGGCTGGAGTAATTCAGTTAGAAAATATGAAAGAGTCAAAAGTTGCCATGGTTTTTGGTCAGATGAATGAGCCTCCGGGTAACCGACTAAGAGTTGCACTGTCAGGTCTTACAATGGCAGAAAAATTCCGTGATGAAGGAAGAGATGTCTTATTTTTTGTTGATAACATTTATCGTTATACATTGGCGGGAACAGAAGTTTCGGCGTTATTAGGTCGTATGCCTTCAGCTGTTGGTTACCAACCAACGCTTGCTGACGAGATGGGTAAACTTCAAGAGAGAATTACATCAACGAAAACAGGTTCTATTACATCGATTCAGGCAGTTTATGTCCCTGCAGATGATTTAACAGATCCATCTCCTGCTACAACATTCCAACATTTGGATTCTACGGTTGTTTTATCAAGAGACATTGCATCACTGGGTATTTATCCAGCTGTGGATCCACTGGATTCAACATCCAGGCAATTAGATCCACAAGTTGTGGGTGAAGAACATTATGCAGTTGCTAGAGCAGTCCAATCTACATTACAAAAGTATAAAGAGTTAAGAGATATTATTGCAATTTTAGGTATGGATGAGCTAGCACCTGAAGACAAATTAGCGGTAGGTCGTGCAAGAAAAATTCAAAGGTTCTTATCACAACCATTTCATGTCGCTGAGGTGTTTACTGGATCACCAGGTAAATATGTTTCACTCAAAGATACAATTAAAGGATTTAAAGCTATCGTGGATGGAGAATATGATGATCTTCCAGAGCAAGCATTTTATATGGTAGGAAGCATTGAAGAAGCTGTTGAAAAAGCAAAAACAGTTTCATAAATAAAGGCCCAAATGGTAAATACAATTCAAATTGATGTTGTAAGTGCGGAAGAATCTATTCTTTCTGAAGAGGCTGAGTTTGTAGTCGCCCCAGCCCAAATGGGAGAAGTAGGAATATACCCTAATCACGCTTCAATGATTACACTATTAAAAGCAGGCTCGGTACGTATTAAAAAAATTAATAAATCAGATGAAGACTTGATCTATATTTCAGGTGGAATTCTAGAAGTCCAACCAGGTAAGATAACTATCTTATCGGATACAGCTATTCGTGGAAAAGACTTAGATGAGACCAAAGCAAAGGCGGCAAAAAAGGCTGCAGAAGAATCTCTAAGTAAAAAAGGTAGCGACATTGATTTTGCATTAGCTGAAGCAGAGCTAGCGGAAGCAGTCGCCCAAATTCAAGCCATTGCAAAACTTAGAAAAAAATAACCGTTAAATTGTAAAATCAAAAAAGCAGCTAAAGGCTGTTTTTTTTGTTTATACTCTTAAAAAAAAAGGAAAATAAATGACACTTAGTGTAGTTATTTTAGCTGCCGGAAAAGGTTCTAGAATGTTTTCCGAGAAACCAAAAGTATTGCATGAATTGTCAAATCAACCTCTATTGCAATATGTAATTAACGCAGCTAAAAATTTAAAGCCAGTTAATATTAATGTTGTAATTGGTTATAAGTCTGAATTAGTTGAGCAAGAATTCTCAAAAGAAGATATTAATTGGATTGTCCAAAAAGAACAACTTGGCACAGGCGATGCTGTTAAATACACTACTCCATTTATGGAAGGAGCACAGACCATGGTTCTTTACGGGGATGTTCCATTAATTGATCATAATGATTTAAAAAAACTATTACAAGTTTCTAAAGATGGACTAGGCATACTTACATTTGATAAAAAACATCCTAAAGGATATGGAAGAATAAAAAGGACAGAAGATAAAGTTGAAGGAATTATAGAAGAGAAAGATTGCTCAGAAACAGAGAAAAAAATAACAGAAATTAATACAGGTATTATGTGTATCGATACCATTAAGTTAAATAGTTGGTTAACCCAAATAACGAATCACAATTCTCAAAAAGAATATTATTTAACTGATATAGTGGCTTTAGCAAAAAAAGATAATACAAAAATCGTGACTCATGAGGCCAAAGATGAGCACACGATTTTGGGTATAAACACTAAAGCTGAGTTAGTGGCTATGGAAAAAATATTGAAACAAAAAAAGAATACAGAGCTGATTGAGCAAGGGGTCACTATAATTGATTCCTCACGAACAGAAATAAGAGGTTCATTGGTTTGTGGATCAGATGTTGAAATTGATGTGGGTTGTATATTTGAAGGGGAAGTAGAACTTGGTAATAATGTGAAAGTAGGTGCATACAGCCATATAAAAGATAGTAATATTTTAGATAACGCTAATATAAAACCTTATTCCCATATTGATTCCTCAGAAGTTGGCATTAATAACAATATTGGACCTTATGCAAGATTAAGGCCTGGTGCTAAAACAAAGAGCAATGTGAATATTGGAAATTTTGTAGAAATAAAAAACTCAACAATAGGAGAAGGTAGCAAAATTAATCATCTTAGCTACGTCGGAGACAGTCAAGTAGGTGAAAATGTAAATATTGGTGCGGGTTGTATCACATGTAATTATGATGGTGTAAATAAGCATAAAACTATTATCGAGGATGACGTGTTTATTGGCTCAAACTCTCAACTTATAGCACCTTTAATAATAAGAGCAGGTTCAACAATAGGAGCAGGTTCAACAATTACTAAAGATACTCCAGCAAATCAGTTATCTCTTGCAAGATCAAAACAGACAAATATCCCAAGCTGGGAAAGGCCTAAGAAGAAATAAATATGTGTGGAATTGTCGCAGGCATCTCAAATAAAAATGTCTTACCAAAGCTCATTGAAGGATTAGAGCATCTAGAATACAGAGGTTATGATTCAGCCGGAGTTGCAATCTTAAATGGTTCAATTAAGAGAATTCGGTCTACGGGAAGAGTCACCTCAATTAAAACTAAAGTTAAAAATTCCAAATTAGAAGGTTTAATTGGAATTGGCCATACAAGGTGGGCAACGCATGGAGGAGTAACTGAAGAGAATGCGCACCCGCATATTTCAAATAATAAAATTGCCCTTGTTCATAATGGCATTATTGAAAATCATGAAGAACAATGTATTCGATTAAAGAAATTAGGATATCAGTTTGAGTCTGAAACAGATACAGAAGTAATCGCACACTTAATTGACCATTACCATAAAAAAAATGATTTACTTAAATCAACGCAACTTGCCACAAAAGATTTAACAGGCGCATACGCGATTGCTGTAATTTCTATTGAAAATAAAGATGAAATAATATGTGCTCGTTTAGGCTGTCCATTAATAATTGGACAAGGAAAATCTGAATATTTTGCTGCTTCTGATATTAGTGCATTAATAGCTATTACAAGAAAAGTAATTTATTTAGAAGATGGAGATTTTGCAAAATTAACAAAAAATAATTTAGAAATTTTTGGCTCGAATTTAAAAAAAGTTAAAAGAAAAGTTAATGAGAGCAAAGTTAAAATATCGTCGATGGACTTAGGCCCTCATGACCACTTTATGCAAAAAGAAATTTACGAACAACCCAGAGCTATTGGAGATACAATCGAAGCAGTTATAGACAACAATAAATTCGACAGTGCGTTATTTGGTAAAAATGCTAAAAATGTATTAAAGGATGTGAATAGTATCCTTATTCTTGCTGCAGGAACAAGTTATTATGCTGGCCTTACTGCTAAGTATTGGTTAGAGGATGTTGCAAAGATTCAAACATCAGTGGAAATTTCCAGTGAATATCGTTATCGCAAAACAGTCCCTAATAAAAATCAATTAGTTATAAGCATCTCACAATCAGGAGAAACCTTAGATACAATTGAAGCATTAAAACATGCTAGTAAGATGGGGCATAAAAAAACATTAGCGATATGTAATGTTCAAGAAAGTGCAATAGCGAGAGCATCAAAGCTAACTTTTTATACACGAGCTGGTATTGAAATTGGCGTTGCCTCAACCAAAGCTTTTACTACACAATTAGTATCCTTATTTATTTTAACGATTACCTTAGCTAAAAATAAAAAACTCATTACTAGAAAATTGGAAACAAAATATCTAAATGACTTAAGAGGGCTTGTTGGAGGCATTCAAACCGCCTTAAATTTAGAGCCTCAGATTAAACAATGGGCAAAACATTTCTCAAATAAAGAGCATGCTTTATTTTTAGGTCGAGGTGTTCATTATCCAATCGCTTTAGAAGGATCTTTAAAATTAAAAGAAATATCTTATATTCATGCAGAAGCTTATCCTGCAGGCGAATTGAAACATGGTCCATTAGCATTAGTAGATAAAAATATGCCTGTAGTAGTAATTGCCCCTAATGATGCCTTGTTAGAAAAAGTAAAATCTAATATGCAGGAGGTAAAAGCCAGAGGCGGTATATTATTTGTCTTTGCAGATTCAGATAGTCATTTTGTAGAAACAAAAGGAATTAAAGTAATCAGAGCACCAAGACATACTGGAATTCTATCGCCTATTGTTCATACTATTCCAGTTCAATTACTTGCTTATCATGTTGCTTTGAGAAAAGGTACGGATGTAGATAAACCAAGAAATTTAGCTAAATCAGTCACTGTGGAGTAAATTATTTTAACCTTTTAACCTTTTAACCTTTTAACCTTTTAACCTTTTAACCTTTTAACCTTCAACTTTTTGATTTGCTTCATACTCCTTTAGTTTTTCTAGATACTCTTCTTCTGACAAATCATGCCAACCAAGACATTTACCATTTGGGCTTCTTCCACATCCACAATCCATATTTAATCTCCTTCATCTATAAAGGTTTATAATAAGTAAAAAAAATAAAAAAGTATTAAATGAGAATTATTCTCAATAATTTTAAAGAAAATAATATGAAAATATACCTACAAAGATTTATGAATCTTTATTTCATTGCCCTTTTATCGCTAAGCGGATTCTATGCATTTAATTATTTTCAGATAATAAATATGGAAGGTTGGGAAATGTTTGACAAGTACGCTACAGAAAATGAAAAAAAAATGAAAGAGAATTTAGCAGATCAAATGTTAGAAGCAAATGGAAACTCAGATCAACAAGAAGTAGAAAGATTAGGTATGGAATATAAAAATATTTATATTGAAGTTAGAAATAAAGCTAAAAAAAATTTTTGGGATCATAAAAAAAATAACTGGAAGATGGCGTCATTTCTAATTGGATTTTTATTTATAATTAATTATTTGCTGTCTGGACGTATTACTTTATTCCATAAAAGTAACAATTAATAAGCTAATTATTATTTGTAGGCATTACAGGATAACCATCAATCTTATACCAAAAAAACATCATATAGTGAAATTTTAAAAAAAAATACTATATATTGTATTTTTCTTGATATATAGGGGTAAACTTTACTCAGTTTAAAGAGATGAAAGTTTAAACTTATTTTAAATTACAGGAGAAATTGAAATGGAGATATTAGCAACTATTAGGAAGTGGGCTGGCGGACTTGCTGAAACAGTAGTTAGTCTTATGGCACTTGCAATTGTTCTTCAAATCTTGATGGGTACCTCAAACGTACCTTTTATTGGTCAAACCGATGTAATTGGAAATGTTTCAGGAATATTAGCCCAACTAGGCAGTGAAGGTCTTATTGGCTTAGTAGCTTTATGGGTATTATATTCAATTTGGAAATCACGGAAGTAAGAATTTTTCATTTTGAAAAAAAGGGACTTAATAGGTCCCTTTTTTAATAAAACTTCTTCATTAGCAAGGTGCCTGCTGTTATTCCAACGATTGCAATGGCAAGAGCTAGATAGTAATTAAAACCTGATTTCACTAAGAAACTAAACAAAAATAAGAAAGGGATAACAGGCAATATATACATTGTTGTTTCCTGAATAAGCCCACTGATTAAAGAGCGGTCTTTGGATTCCTCCCAAATTAATGTAAAAGAAACAAAAAAAATAATGGGCATTGCCAAAAGGATAGCTGCGAGGGTTGTATTTTTTTTACTCAGTTCTGTCGCACCAATGATGACAACAAGTGCAATAATAATTTTTAATAAATAAAACATATTATCAAGACTTAAAATAAAAGATTTAATTCAAATTTACAATAAATCAATTCCAAACTTCTTTAGAACGGCAACATAAACAATAAATAAAACAACTGTAAATCCTATTGATATTAATATGGCTGGCCAAAATGACCAATGCTTAATAATCCATGGAAAAAGAAGAAACATGGGAAGTGTTGGAAGTACATACCAGAAGGTATAGTATGAATGATTAGCTATTTTTTCAGTTGATTGGTTTTCAAAAAATAACCAAAATAATACAGTGATCGTGACTAAAGGCAGCGCACTTGTGAGCGCGCCGATTTTATCTGAAACCTTCGCAAGCTCTGAAATAAGAACAATTAGACCTGCTGTAATAATATATTTGAAAATAATATAGGACATGCTTCAATTTTAATCTAATTTTTAAATCAAAGTAACTTTATTAAACTTAAGATAAATAAAGTAGGTTAAAATAATGTTTTTATGTGTGATATAAATTAATTATGCGCCCCCCCATCCTCTCTAAATATCCCGTTGACAAGATAATAAGTAATTTTAAGTTATCAAAGGAAAAGGAAATGTGGATTGTTAGGTTCATCCCACAAATTTTAAATAAACAAAAAATCAATGCAAATGCAATATCTGTTATGAAAAGGATTAGTTTATTTAGACTTGAGCCCTTAACAAATCAAGAGACAGATAAAATTAAAAAATTAATGATGGAAATTGGAAGAGAAGATATCAAATGTGTGAGACAAACAGAAGCTAAACAAAAAAATGTTTTAATATTCTGTGGTCATGACGATGCTCCAGAATCAATTGATGGAATTGAAAGATACATATATAGAATTATTCCAAATGCTAAACTAAAGTTTGGTGTCGCAGATATGAATAGAGATCGTTGTTGTATTGTAAAAGATAAATATTGGGAATCTGATAAAAAAAGACCGACGGGTGTTTATTCTCTGGCAGACTTAGCAGTAGTCGATTGACCTTCTTTTCTATTCTTACTTCTTATTCTTTTTTCAGCATTTGAGCTATTCTTAAAATTCTTTGTTGATTTAATAAATGGCCTTTTCTTACCACTGCGTCGCTTTTTATTTTTATGTACATCTGCTGTTGTTTTTGTTGGCTCCATTCCTTCAACAGTTTGAACGTTTATCTTTAATTTTGTGAATCGCTCAATTTTTCTTAAATGCTCTTTATCTGTCTCGTTGACAAAACTAATAGCAAAACCTTTCTTATCTGCACGGCCTGTTCTTCCAATTCGATGAACATAATCTTCAGCAAAACGAGGTAAGTCATAATTAAAAACGTGAGTAATGTCCTTCACGTCAATTCCTCGGGATGCAAGATCGGTCGCAACTAAAACTTTTATTCCATTTTTTTTGAATCGATTAATAGTTCTTGTACGACTATTTTGTGTCATGTCACCATGAAGAGCTGAAGCCTTAATATCCTTATGATATAGGTCATCTGATAATTTATCAGCTAATCTTTTAGTTGCAGTAAAAATAATTGCTTGATTAACATTATCCTGCGATAAAAAATGATCGAGTAGGTTTATTTTATGTGATTGACTATCAACGTAATACATAGTTTGTTCAATATTAATATGACCAAGCCCTTGGGGCTCAATAGATATTTTCGTAGGAGATTTTAAGAATTCCTCAGCAATTTTAGATACATCAGGGTCAAGGGTAGCTGAAAACATAAGCATTTGTTGATCTTTATTTGTTGCGTTGAAAATTTTTCTAATATCTGGAACAAAGCCCATATCAAGCATTTTATCTGCTTCATCTAAAACCATAATTTCAGTATCATTAATTTTAACTTTTCTTTGCTTGTGTAAATCTAGAAGCCTTCCAGGAGTGGCAATCAGAATGTCCACAGGTTTTGATAGAAGCTTGTTTTGAAGTTGATATGACATTCCACCTGTAATTGTTACAGAAAATATTTTCAAATATCGAGAGTATGTTTTGATACTATCTGATATTTGATTAGCCAACTCACGTGTTGGTGAAATAATTAATACTCTCGGCCCTTTTCCTTTTCGTTTTGTACTTGTTAGATGGCTTAAAATGGGTAATACAAATGCAGCTGTTTTCCCTGTCCCGGTTTGTGCAGTTGCTAGAACATGTTCCTTTTGAAGGATATGGGGAATAGATTTTTTTTGAATTGCTGTAGGCTCTTTGTAGCCAGCGTCTTGAATAGCTTTGAGTATTTCAGGGGCAAGGTTTAGAGTATTAAATGACAAAAAATTATCCTTAAGTTGTGTCTATGAGAAGATTAGGCCTAATGATAAATTATAGATAATCTTTTACGAGAGCGAAGTATATAGGTAATTGAAAATAAAGTAAATTTTCAATATTTTATTTAGTAATCCTTAAGAAATTAGAACACTTGATTCAATTAACTTAATTTTATTTTTAAGGGAAAGAGATTTAATTTTATATTCTTCTTTGCTGGCTGAACTTCTATTAAGAAATGAAGCTTTATAAACTAACCTAAAAGGACCACGTTGTTTTGTATATTTGGCACCTTTGTTTGTACCATGTTCTTTTATTCTGCGATTGATGTTTGATGTAATGCCTGTGTAGTAAGTATCATCTGCACATTTTAAAATATAAACGTACCAACTTTCTTTTGATAAACGAGCTAGTTCAGCTAATGTTTCAAGTCCACTCACATTGTAGTTAGCCATATCTTAGTTACCAACTCAAAACTGCACGAAATCTGACTTTATTGCTCCTAACTTTTTCAATAGCCTTATTGATATCACTGAATTTAAAGTGCTCAACAATGGGTTTAATATTATGCTCAACACAAAAATTAAGCATTTTTTTTATATTTTTTGGACTGCCTACTGGAGAACCTGATATAGAACGCCTACCTGCCATAAGAGAGAACACTGATGATTTAATAGGCTCTAAAACTGCGCCAACAAAATGAAGTCTACCTCTTGGTTTTATAATGTTTAAATATAGATTCCAATCTAAGCTAACATTAACTGTAGATATCAATAGATCAAACTTAGCACCTAAATTTTTTAGTGTTACTTGATCAGTTGATGAAACAACGTCATCGGCACCCATTTTTTTTATAAAATCATTTTTATCTTGAGAGTTTGTGAAGGCAGTAACATGACACCCTAAGGCTTTATAAAACTGAATAGCTAAATGTCCAAGTCCCCCTATTCCAATTACACCGACTTTATGCTTCTCATTAATTCCAAATTCAACAATGGGTGTAAATACAGTTATCCCCCCACATAATAAAGGTCCTGCATCTTCAAGATTTAGCTTAGGGGGAATAGGAATCACACTCTCTTCCTCGGCGACAACCTCTTCAGCAAAACCACCGAACTGACTAAAGACAGTTTTCTTGGTATTGCTACAAAAATTATGATCACCCACATCACAATAATCACAATTATTACAATATCCCGAATGCCAACCTAGGCCCACGGTATCCCCAATTTTGTGCATAGAGCTATTAGAGGCAATCTCAATTACTTCGCCTATAATTTCATGACCTGCAATCATAGGATATTTAGATTTGCCCCAGCTATTATCTATTGCACTAATATCACTATGGCATATGCCACAAGAGTGAACCTTTATTCGAATCTCATTTTTCTCTAATGTTTTTGACTCATATTCGTAAGGTTTAAGATCTTCCCTAGCATTTAACGCAGCGTAAGCTTTAACCATGATGCAGAAGTCCTTAAGTAATTATATTTGATGATTGTATTATAGAATAAGTTTTTTTTATTTCATCAAAATATTCTGGAAAATATTGGCTTATAACTTCAAGATTAAATTTTTTTAATATGGCTTGATTTGATTCTCTTTCTAATAAGAACTCAAAAGATTTAGTAATGAGCTCAGTTTTAGTTAATTTATTATTAGAGACATCTTGGTGAAAACGATCATTTAATAAAACAATATGTACAGTTGAAGAGTTTTTAGTTACTGAAACTTTGAAAGTATTATATCAATAGTTTCAACATTAATCATGAATTAACTTTGTTTGCAATCGCCTGAGAATGTCTCTATATATTGACCAAATCCCTTATTTCCTGAAATAAAGTCATTGGCAGTATTTTTTTTAAGATTAATCTCTAAGTTTCGTACATTTAAAAAATTTGATTTACATTGAATTAGTTCTTCGGACCATATGCAGTCAATATTATTTAAATCTTGTAAAGAACCATCAATAAAATTAAAAGTCATATTTTTAACTTCCTCTTTTTTCCCTGAGGAACCCATTAATTCAAAAGTTGCAATTCCTTTACATTCAAAAATAGTAGTTTTATTTTCCGCAATGGCAAAAGAAGTACTTATTGAAATTATAGCTAGCATAAAGACGCATCTTATTTTCTTATTCATTGTGTAAGTATCCTTAAACATTTTGGAAAATCTGTTGAGCCAATTATAAAGCCGAGTTCTTCACATTTTTTTTTAGCGGCACTTCCAGATAATCTCTTAACCGATTTTCCATCTATAGTTATCTCATCAGATGCCCTATTCGCAAAATTGCATTGATAACTCACTATGTTTTGTAATAATAAATCATCGCCAGAATTATTTATACTATTTTGGTCAAGCCCACCATATTGTGAACATGCCCTCATCATTTCAGAAGTCACTCCATCATCACCGCTGAAATAAGTATCAACGGTTAAACCACTATAATTATTATGAGGGGCTGGAAGCTGTTCTTTTTTTGTCGACGCACACCCAAAAGAAAAAATGATAAAAATGATAGTAAATGCCCAACCATGAAATCTCATTTTATTCTTTAACCCCACTTAGACATATCCATCCACCATTTTTTATGGTTTTTTCAAATTTAAACCAAGGAGAATAAATTTTTTTAATCTGGCTTTCCTGTGACTCTAGTATACCTGATAGGGCAATCTTTCCTTTTGGTGAACAGTAACTTGCTAATAATGGTGCTAAAACAGAGAGTGCGCTAGATAAAATATTTGCAATTACTAGGTCAGCTTGAAATTTAAAATTTTTATCCGTATTTAACCATTGAATATCACATTGATTTACAGCTCCATTTTCTTTACTTGCAATAATTGCTTGGGGATCTATATCAACCCCTTTTACAATTTTAGCACCAAGTTTATGAGCAGCAATTGCTAAAATACCTGAACCACAGCCGTAATCTAGCACTTTTTTTTCTTTAGAAACATTATCAATAAGCCATTCAGTACAAAGATGAGTAGTTGGATGAGCTCCCGTTCCAAAAGCTAAACCGGGATCTAAAATAATGTTAATAAGCTTTGGATTTTCTATTTCATTCCATGATTGAACAATTTCAATTCTATTTTTTATACAAATAGGCTCAAATTGGGACTGCGATAATTTCACCCAATCAGTTTCAGAGACGAATGAGGTAGTAAATACAAAATTTATATCTTTGAAATTTGAGATGAGTTCATGTTGAATTCTTTTAATATCTACGGAATCAGAAAATAATGCCTGTATTTGACTGGTTGCCCAAAATTTATTCGGACCGCTATGAGGTTCACCAAAGATTAATTCTTCATTACTATTGTTTAAGTTTTTATCCTGAATAAATATGGATAATGCACCACTACTTTCTAGTTCTTCACTTAGTAAATCAATATCTTTTTCTTCTGCAAAAAAAGTTAAATTAATCCATGCCATATTTTTAAGGTTTGTTCTTTAGCTTATTTTCAAGATAATGAATATTAACTCCACCATCTATGAAATTGCGATCATTCATAAGATCTCTATGAAGAGGAACATTTGTTTTAATTCCTTCAATAAGAATTTCAGACAAAGCAATATCCATCCTAGCCAGTGCCTGATCTCTGGACCCTCCATAAGTAATTAACTTTCCAATCATTGAATCATAGTTTGATGGGACCTTATAACCGCCATAGGCATGCGTATCAATTCTGACACCAGGCCCACCGGGAAGATGAAATCTAGAAATCGTACCTGGAGAAGGCATAAAGTTATAAGGATCTTCTGCATTAAGTCTGCACTCAATAGCATGACCTTGGTATCTAATATCTTTCTGACGGAAACTCAGCTTTTCACCAAAAGCAATTTTAATTTGTTCTTGCACTAAGTCTATATCAGTAATAAGCTCCGTTACGGTATGCTCCACTTGGAGTCTTGTATTCATTTCAATGAAATAAAACTCATCATTTTCATATAAAAATTCGAATGTACCTGCGCCGCGATAATTTATTTTTTCACAAGCTGATGCACATCTAGCGCCAATTTTATTCATTTTTTTTTCACTTATTCCAGGTGCAGGAGCCTCTTCGATAATTTTTTGATGACGCCTTTGAAGTGAACAATCTCTTGTTCCAAGATGAATTGCTTTTCCATGTGAGTCAGCTAGAACCTGAAATTCAACATGTCTTGGTTTTTCAAGAAATTTTTCCATATAGACAATAGGGTTACCAAAAGCTGCTTGCGCTTCATTCTTTGTCATTACTACGGAATTAAGCAGAGCAGCTTCAGTGTGAACTACACGCATACCTCGACCCCCGCCACCGCCGGCAGCTTTAATAATGATAGGGTAGCCAATTTTTTTTGCAATTGTTTTGATTTCATCACTATCTTCTGGGATTGCACCATCAGAACCAGGTACGCAAGGCACACCAGTCTTATGCATGGTCTCTTTTGCACTAACTTTATCACCCATCAGCCGAATTGTTTCAGGCCTTGGGCCAATAAACGTAAAGCCGCTTTTCTCAACACGTTCAGCAAAATCTGCATTTTCTGAAAGAAAACCATAGCCTGGATGTATAGCCTGAGCATCAGTAACTTCTGCTGCGCTTATGATTGCTGGAATATTCAGGTAGCTCAATTTGGAAGATGCTGGACCAATACATACAGATTCATCGGAAAGTTTTACATATTTTGCTTCAGCATCAGCCTCCGAATAAACAGTAACAGTTTTAATTCCCATTGCTCTACAAGCTCTGAGGATTCTAAGGGCTATCTCACCACGATTGGCAATTAAAATTTTATCAAACATTATTATAATTAACTTATTTCGAAGAGTGGCTGTCCGAACTCAATAGGTTGACCATTTTCAATTAAAATTTTAGAAATGGTGCCTTCTTTATCAGATTCTATTTCATTAAGAATTTTCATAGCCTCAACAATGCATAAAGTCTCACCTTTTTTAACAGTTGAGCCAATATCTATAAAAGGAGCTGAATCAGGAGAAGCGGCTCTATAAAAGGTACCAACCATTGGTGAAGTAATAACATCCTTATTATCTATTGTAGTTGTATCTACTTTACCTAAAGACTCTTCAGTATGAGCTTGCGGTTGCTGATTCATTGGTGGTTGTATCGGTTGTTGAACATAGTTAACATGCGCTAATGATTGCACTGTATTATTTTGCCGACTAATTTTTACTTTTTCTTCACCTTCAGTAAGTTCAAGTTCAGAGATATCTGATGCTTCAACTAAATCTATTAAGGTTTTTAACTTTCTTAAGTCCATTTTTATATTTACCTCGAAATTTATTCAGATTGATTTATATAATTAAGTGCGGCAATGTATCCTTCTGGGCCTAAGCCACTTATAACTCCAACAGCAACATCAGAAAAAAAAGAATTTTTTCTAAAAGCTTCACGTGCAAAAACATTCGAAAGATGAACCTCAACAAATTTTATCTTTTTTGCAACCAGGCTATCTCTGATAGCCACTGAGCTATGGGTGAAGGCAGCAGGGTTTATGATAGTAAAATCACTGGTTAATGATTGAATTTTTTCAATTATTTCGGCTTCACTATTACTCTGAAAAATGTCAATTTCAATGTCTAATGCGCACGCTCGATCTTTTAGCTTAGAATTGATATCATCAAGCGTCATGCTTCCGTAATGTTCGGGCTCTCTTTCACCAAGTAAATTTAAATTCGGCCCGTGTATTACACTTATTTTCTTTTTTGTCATGTAATATATCTTTTAAAAATCATTATCAAAAAGCTATTTTGCCGAATTTAAGTTATTTTGTCTATATTTTAATAGATTTTAAGTGAATTTAGAGTAAATCTAATTAATTATGGAGTTTAGTGATTGATTTAATTGATTTAATTTTAATCGCCCATAAAATACCTTTTCAATCTTTTTCTCAGGGCTAATAATGACACTAAAGGGCAAAATGCCCCTCTCATTACCAAGCGATTGTGATAATTGAACGCCCTCATTCTCAGCAATAAAGGATAAGTATTCAATAGGGATCTTATTTGTAAACTTATTAACAGATTCTAAATCATCTATAGCGATTGCAATAGTTTGAATGGTTTTATTTTCATGAGCGAATTCATTTAACTCAGGGATCTCTTCTCGACAAGGGGCACACCACGTTGCCCAAAAATTAATTAATAACCATTGACCCTCGAACTTAGAAAAAGAAACTATCTCCCCAGAGCTATTCATAATATTACTGCTAAATAGCGTCGCAGTAGAGATATTAGATGCATCAGAAATGATCAATTCGCCCTCAAGGTTATTTTTTTTCATGAGGTAGCCTGAAAAACCAGCAACCATACCAAAGATTATGAGTAGCAGTAGAAATTTAATATTCTTTTTCATTTATTCAACCCTATTTGTAATATTTTCTTAAATTCTTTTGCATTTTTAAAGCCGATCGTCCTAATTTGCCTAATTTCAACACCAGCATTGTTAAAAAATATAATAGCAGGAGGCCCAAAGATGTTAAATTTTTTCATTAATCCCTTATCATTTAGGTTGTTATTTGTGACATCAGCTTTTAGTAAAATATATTGCTTCATAATAGCTTTCACTTCTTTATCAGTAAAAGTGAATTTCTCAAATTCAAGACAAGCTACACACCAATCTGCATAAAAATCAAGCATGATAGGTTTTGTATCGTTTGAAGCAATTATATTATTTAATTCATCTACTGAATTGATAGTAATAAGCTCAGGTTTTTCCTCTAATGATAATAAATCTACATCTTTTTTAATATAATCCTTAGCAAGGTAAATATTAAAGAAGGCGGATAGAAGTAATCCAATAATTAAAATTACCTTAATAATGGTGATTTTATTTTCGGTAAAAAATAAATAATAAAATATTGCGGTTGTTAATAAGGAGTTTAGTAGTAAATAAAAAACAGCTTCGTCTAATATAGGACGGATAATATAAACTGCCATTCCAATCAAAACAAACCCAATAAATTTTTTAACTTTTAACATCCAAATGCCAGGTTTTGGTAGAAACTTATTGGCAGAAAAACCAATAAGCAATAAAGGAACACTCATTCCAATACTCATGATAAATAAGGAAAGGCTACCCAAGAAAATATCGTTTGCTTGGCTAATATATAAAATAGCTGCTGCTAGTGGTGGAGCTACACAGGGGCTTAAAATGAGTGCTGAAAATAAACCTAAGAAAAAAATATGTATGATATTTTTCTTATTTATTTTGTTAAGGAGGTTTGATAGAAAATTGTTTTCAGAAATATTGAGATGAAAAATATCAAACATGGCTAGGGCAAAAATGAGAAATAAAAACCCATTGAACAATAAGAAATAAATATTTTGTAAGCTAGAAGATAAAAAACTTCCAGTGATAGAAGCAACAATTCCAAAAATAATATAAGTTGCAGATACACCAGCAACATAGCTCAAAGTAAAGCGAATGGCATGATCTTTATTTGATGATATAACGATGCTAGATAAAATTGGCACCATCGGGAGTACACAAGGAGTTAGTGATAATAGCAAGCCTGCTAGAAAAAAACTTGTTAGGATAATAAGAAGATTTCTGTCGTTAAGTGTTTCAACGAATGTGTCTGTTTCAGATAAATAACTTATTCCAGTTTGGCCTTCCAGGTTGATTGTGTAAGTTGAAGGTGGGTAACAAAGCCCTTTTTCACTACACCCTTGAAAATCTATTTTGATTTTACCTTCTGTTGGTAATTTATCTTTGGGCAGAATAGAAATGATTTGTTTGCCAAAATAAACCTCCTGCTTTCCAAAGAATTCATCTTCTTTATAATCCCCTTGAGGGTATGATATTTCAATTTTAGAAGAAGGTTCTATGACAACTTTAAATTTATCTTTGTAGGTATAATAACCGGGGGCATTGTTTACCTCTATATTAATTATGGATTCATCTTTATCAGGTAAAAGTGAGAATTGGAATGCTTCTTCAACTGGTAGAAAGGACTCCTTTTCATCATAAAAACTAAAAGTATCACCCGCAGATGATGAAAGGCTTAAAAAAAGTAGAATAAAAATTAAATTAATATGTCTTAACATCTTTATAGGATAGTATTTCAAGATTATAATTATCCGCAAATACTACCAATTACTCAATGAATTTAATATCTTTAATTAAAATATGCGAAAAATAATCATAATTTTTTTAATTCTATTACCTGGCTTAGAGTTGGCAGGGATTATTTATTTCTTTAATTTGTATGGCTGGTGGTTCTTATTTTATTTAATATCAATCGCTATCCTAGGTTGGCAATTAATTAAAGAAGAAAAGGCAAATGCATTAAGTAAATTAACGGGATTAATGTCTAAGGGAGGTAATCCTGCAGAGGCAATTATGGGCTCAGCAAAGAACTTTCTTGCAGGAGTTTTGTTCTTATTTCCTGGTGTGATAACGGATATATTTGGCTTGTTAATTTTGTTCCAGAGGGGGAGAGCCTCAAACACAAAACAAGAACAAACTTATAAGTCACGTGATGGCAAAACTACAGATATCATTGAAGGTGAGTTTCATCGAGAAGATAAAAAAAATAATGACGACTTATAAAATTAAAATACAGTCGTCCGGAGCAGAGTTCGAAATTAAGCCGAGCCAAACAATTTTAGAAGGTGCTATAGCGGCTGGCATTACGATTCCGTACGGCTGCCAAGATGGTGCTTGTGGTTCTTGTAAAGGAAGGATAATCTCTGGTAAATTTTTTTTAAATGACTATCAATCATCTGCACTAACAGATTCTGATATTAAATTAGGAATGACGCTATATTGTAAAGCAATGGCTCAAGAAGATTTAGTGATTGAACCTAATATCCCAGATATGCATGATGAATATTCTCCAAAATTTTTTCCTGTAAGAGTCGAAAGTTTATCAAACTTAAATCATGATGTAATGCAGATGTATCTCAAATTGCCAGCTACTGAAATATTAAAATTTAAAGCAGGTCAGTACATCGAATTTTTAATGGCTGATGGAAGTCGACGAGCCTTTTCTATGGCAAATGCACCCCATGAATCAATGATTGAGCTTCATTTAAGGCTAATTAAGGGAGGAAAATTCACAAGTTTTGTTTTTAACGAAATGAAAGAAAAATCAATTCATAGAATCGAGGGGCCCATTGGACAGTTTTATTTAAGAGAAAGCGAAAAGCCTATTGTATTTATTGTAGGAGGAACTGGATTTGCACCAATAAAATCAATTATTGAAGATATGATTTTTAATAAAAATGAAAGAAAAGTACATTTGTATAGAGGCGTGAGATCTAAAGAAGATTTCTATATGACCGATTTGGTTGATATTTGGAATAAAAAATTGAAAAATTTTAATTATATTCCTGTTGTTGAAGATGGGTTATCTCAGGAAGCTAGGAGTGGTTTTGTTCACCATGCAGTTCTAGAAGATTTTAAAAACTTAAGTGACGTTCAAATCTATTGTTGTGGTGCACCAGGGCTTGTAGAAAACGCATTCTTAGATTTAACAAAGAATGGCCTTCCCGAAGATCAATTTTTTGCAGATGCATTTACATTTGCACCTAAAAAAAAATAATTATTTAATCGAAGCTCTTTGAAAGAATAAGGTCACTTACCTTTTGCATCTCAATATTGTTACAAACAAAAATATTCTTAAAACGTACACTTAGTTGTCCCTTGATTTTCTTATGGTTTACAATTATTTTTGTGTTTTGTAACCAACTCGTTTCGATATTGCTTAATTGGCCTAGGAAGTGTTTGGCACTATTTGTGCTCGAAATAAGAATGAATTTATGATCGTAGTTTGTTAAGTCATTTTTTAGTCGATTTAAGTCAATATCTATATATTTTCTTACATAACATTCTCCATAATTTACAATAGCACCTCTTTTTTCTAGGTTATTTTTTAGCGTTTCACGACCACCTATGCCTCGGATAATCAATATTTTTTGATCTTTTACATTGCTAAAAATTTCCTCCTTTAATAGATTCTCAGAGTCAAAAGTCTTAACTGGACAATGAACATCTGAGGGTAAATGTTTTTCCAATAATATTTTTGTCGTTGGGCCAATGCTAGAAATTGTTGTATTTTTTGGGATACCTTGAGATAGTTTTTTTAGTCTTTCTAGAAAGAAATGAACGGCATTTGTGCTGATAAAAATAATATGTTGATAGGTTTTTAAATTTTCAAAAATAGTGTCAAAAATTTGGTAATTATCAAGAGGATAAATTTCAGTTAGGGGGTAATTTAAAAGCTTTATATCTGAATTTTTAAGTTCGTTGGATAATTGAACATTAGTTTTGTGAGGTCTAGTGGAAATAAGGACAATTTTTTTTGGTTTATTCATTCTGTTTTAATTTGATAGGATTTCTTTTGCTCCTTTAGCAATTAAAGTTTCACTTAACGCTTCTCCAAGTTTATAAAAATCTGATTTTGATCCATTTTTTTCAGCATAGATAATTTCCGAACCATCCGGCTTCGCTACAAATCCTTTAATAGAAAAAGTATCATTGTTGATCGAAGCAAAGGCACCCAATGGCACTGTGCAACTTCCCGCGAGAGAGCGACTTACGGTTCTTTCTGCTAACACACATCGAGCAGTGTCTTCGTCATTTAGCGGTCTCAATAAATCGGCCAATATTTTATTGTCTGATAAGATTTCAATGCCTAATGCCCCTTGCCCGACAGCAGGTATGCTTTCAGATGAACTGATAAATTGTTTGATTCTTTTTTTTAAATTAAGGCGAATAAGTCCAGCAGCAGCTAAAATAATTGCTCCATACTGACCCTCGTCTAATTTTTTTAATCTTGTTTGCAGGTTTCCTCTGAGCGGCTTAATAACTAGGTGAGGATATTTTGATTTAATTTGGCTTTGCCTTCTTAAGCTTGATGTACCAACAATAGCTCCCTTAGGCATATCTTTTAAAGAACCATATTCATTAGAAATGAAAGCATCTCTTGCATCTTCACGTTTTGAGATAGCGATTAATCTAAACTCTTCAGGGATATCCATAGGTAAATCTTTCATAGAATGAACGGCTAAATCTGCCTCTCTCTCAAGCAATGCATATTCCAGTTCTTTAATGAACAGCCCTTTACCCCCTATCGTAGCTAGCGATTCATTTAATAAAATATCACCTTGTGTTTTAAAGCCTTTGATGATTATTTCAATAGCAGGATGCATCTCAAAAATTAATTTCTTAATAAATTCTGCCTGCCACATAGCAAGGGGACTTTCTCTAGATGCAATTATAATTTTTTTTAACATATTCAATAAGATTTTATCACAGCAAGGATTATTAGATTAATCATATGATTGATGATTTTCATATATAATTCATTGAAAACAATAGAAAAATTTGTAAAAATGAAAAAAACTAAACAGAATTGGTCAGACAGATTTTCAGAGCCAACCAGTGAAATAGTTAAAAGATATACAGCATCAGTCAATTTTGATCAAAGACTAGCAATGTACGATATTGCAGGATCATTGGCGCATGCAGAAATGCTAAAAAAACAAAAAATCATTTCATCGAAAGATTTTGGCGCTATCAAAAAAGGCTTAAATCAAATTAAAAAAGAAGTTATCTCTAATAAATTTGAATGGTCCATTGATCTTGAGGATGTACATTTAAATATTGAAAAAAGGTTAACTGATATTTCAGGAGAGGCGGGGAAAAAACTCCACACAGGCAGATCAAGAAATGATCAAGTGGCAACTGATATGAAACTTTTCCTCAGAGATGCCTCAGACCAACTAGTAAATTTAATCAAAAAACTACAACAAGCTACGTTGGCTATAGCCGAAAAGCATGTCACTACCATCATGCCTGGCTTGACTCATCTTCAAGTAGCTCAACCAATTAGCTTTGCTCATCATTTGCTAGCTTATTTTGAAATGTTAGAAAGAGATAAAGCAAGATTTATAGATTCCAGAAAAAGAATAAATATTTTACCTTTGGGTGCTGCGGCACTTGCCGGAACCTCTTATCCAATTGATAGGAAGTTTGTAGCTAAATTATTGAAGTTTGAAGGAGTCATGGAAAACTCAATTGATGCAGTATCAGATAGAGATTTTTTGATTGAATTTAATGCAAACGCTTCACTCTTAATGACACATCTTTCAAGGTGGTCAGAAGAGCTGGTGATGTGGTCGAGTCCATTTTTTAACTTCATTGAAATTTCAGATAGTTTTTGTACTGGATCGAGCATAATGCCTCAGAAAAAAAATCCTGACGTGCCAGAGTTAGTTAGAGGTAAAACAGGAAGGGTCAATGGACACTTAGTCAGCTTACTCACACTAATGAAAGGCCAGCCTCTTGCCTACAATAAAGACAATCAAGAGGATAAGGAACCTATTTTTGACGTTGTAGATACTGTTTTAGATACTTTAAAGATTTATGGGGAGATGATTTCTAAAATTAAGGTATTTCCTGAAAATATGGAAAATGCAGCTCTTAAGGGTTATGCGACTGCAACAGATTTAGCTGACTATTTAGTAAAAAAGGGATTACCTTTTAGAGAGTCTCATGGAGTCGTGGCTAAAGCTGTTAAATATGGAATTGATCAGGGTTATGATTTATCAGAAATGGAGCTTTCTGAGCTAAAAAAATTCAGCAATTTGATTGATCAGGACGTCTTCAAATTTTTATCTTTAAGGGGGTCAATTCAGTCAAGAAAGCATCTTGGTAGTACAGGATTTAATGCTGTAAATCTAGCACTTAAAAAAGCAAAATCTAAACTATAAGAACAGATTATTTAAATTATATCCAGCCTTAGATGTAAGGCTGAGTATTTCTTCAACTGACCTTTTACCTGACTCAGATAATGCCCATAACATGCTGGATCTTGTTCCAGTTCTGCAATAAGCAAAAATAGGTTTTTCTGAAGCATCAAAATAATCACCAAATTGATCTACATCGACAGGAGTTATTTGGCCTCCAATGACGGGTTGGTGAATAAATTTTATGCCATTCGCATCTGCAGCATTTTTAATACTCTCGACACTCACTTGATTTATTTCTTCATTATCTGGTCGATTACAAAAAATAGTTTTAAATCCGGCTTCTTTAATCTTTTGTATATCATCTATTGTAATTTGTTCAGAAACAACATAATCATCAATAATTTTATTTAGTTGCATATTTAATCCTTTAAAAATATTTGTAAAAGCTCGTTTAAAAAATTTTGCCCTAAAAGTGTTGGTTTTATCCTACCATTTTTTTGAATTATCAGTTTTTTATCTTTTGCTAAATTAAGCTCTTTATCAATGATGCTAATGGGCAAATTTGTTCGTTGTTCAAATAGAGATTGATTAAAACCGTTATTTAACCTTAAGGCATTCATCATAAATTCAAATGTTAAATCATTTGCTGATAATAATTTTTCATCATCATAAAAATTATGACTATTTGCATTTTTAATGTAATCACGTGGATTTTTAAAACAACTCCGACGAAAAATTTTCCCTTCATAAGATAATTTACTATGAGCGCCTGCCCCAATACCAAGGTAGTCTCCAAAATTCCAATAATTTAAATTATGTAAACATTGATTATCTTTTTTTGCATAGGCGGAAGTTTCATAATGTGCAAACTGAGCAGCATTAAGTTCTTCAGTAATTAAATCAAATATTTCGGCACTCTTTTCTTCATCAGGTAACTTAGGTGGAAATTTATAAAATAAAGTATTAGGTTCAATAGTTAGGTGATAGTAGGAGATATGTGAGGTGCCGACTTCAAGTGCTCTAGTGATATCATTTTTGACGTCTTTAAGAGTTTGGTTAGGCAAAGCAAACATTAAATCAATATTTACTTTATCGAAAATTTCGACGGCTAAATTTGCTGCATTAAAAGCTTCCTCAGGATTATGAATGCGCTCTAGTTTTTTTAAATGGTTATGATTAAAACTCTGAACGCCGAGTGACATTCTATTGATGCCAACATCTTTGTAGCCATAAAAATGTTTTTTATCAAATGTACCGGGGTTAGCTTCAATAGTAATTTCACAATTTTTATCTAAACGGAAAGTTTTTTCTAATTTATTTATAAGAGAATCAAAAGTTTTAGGGCTGAATAGACTTGGCGTTCCTCCTCCAAAAAAAATTGAATGTATCGATCTTTTAGGCTCAAGATTATAATTATCGATTTGTTTAACTAAAGCGTTGGTATAGGCCTCTTCATTATTCTGAAGATTTTGATCTTTGAATTCATGCGAGTTGAAGTCACAATAAGGACATTTATGAATACACCATGGTATGTGAACATAAACTGAGAGTGGAGGGTATTGCATACTTAGGAGTTACGTAAAAACAAAATTATTTTTTCTTTACAGGGCTATCTAAACTTTCAATTAAGGCATGAAGTATTTCCTTCATTTGTTCCTCAGAAACTTCCATTAATACTCCATCATCAAATGCATCTTGAGCGATCTGTTTTAACTCATCAAAGTTTTCGTTCATCACCTTAACTTTTTCTGTGCAGGACACAGCTGATTTGTCATCTCTTAACCATGTGGGCCATTTTTGATTTTTATTTGTCATAAAGTATTCTAAGTTTATGTTTTAATTTTTGCAAAGCTTGACCGCGATGGCTGATTTTATTTTTTAAATTAAAGTCTAGTTCAGCTGCTGATAGATCTGTTTTAAAATCCATAAATATAGGATCATAACCAAAACCATTTTTACCTTTTGGAAAAGATAAAATTTCACCTTGCCATATTCCCTCAGCAATAATTGGTTGTGGGTCGTCATAAGAGGTAATAAAAACTATTGCGCAATAATAATGAGCCCTTCTGTTCTTTTTATTTTTTAAAAGGTCTAATAATTTAATATTATTCTTTTTATCATTTGCGCCTTCCCCTGAAAATCTAGCTGATAAAATTCCAGGCTTACCATTTAATACATCCACACATAAACCAGAATCATCAGCTATGGCTGGAAGATTAGTTGCTTTTGAAGCAAATCTTGCTTTGGTTAGCGCATTTTCTATGAATGTTCCATAAGGTTCTTCTGCTTGCCCAATATTAAGTTTAGATTGTGCAATAGTTTGAACTGGTAAGTCATGAAGCAATGTCTCAATTTCAGATAATTTTTTTTCATTATTTGTTGATAAAATAATTTTCTGCATTCTTTAATTATTTTAGAACATCTTTTTGAATATGAATTATTTTAGCAATACCTTGCTCTGCTAGCAAGATGATATTATTCATTTCGTCTTTAGTAAAAGGCTCACCCTCTGCAGTTCCTTGAATTTCAACAAATTTACCCTGAGCAGTCATAACAATATTCATATCGGTATCGCAGTTTGAATCTTCAGCATAATCAAGGTCGATTAATACCTCCCCATCTTTTACTCCTAATGAAATTGCAGCCACTGCATCTTTTATAGGAGAGGTTTTTAAAATTTCTTTTTCGATAAGGGGGTTGATAGCATCACAAAGTGCTACATAAGCTCCTGTAATACTAGCGGTCCTTGTTCCACCATCAGCCTGAATCACGTCACAATCAATATGAATTGTCCTTTCACCTAAAGCCTTTAAATCAATAATTGCCCTGAGACTTCTACCAATTAATCTTTGTATTTCTTGGGTTCTTCCTGATTGCTTACCTCTTGCAGATTCCCTTGGCATACGAGTAGATGTTGACCTCGGAAGCATTCCATATTCAGCTGTTACCCATCCTTGTCCTTTTCCTTTTAAAAAAGAGGGTACTTTTTCCTCAATACTCGCATTACATATAACATGTGTATCACCACATTTTATCAATACTGATCCTTCCGCATGTTTTGTATAATCTCTTAGAATTTCAATGTGTCTAATTTCATTATTTGCTCTTTCCGTTGATCTCATAAAGCTCTCTTAATTGTTTTGAATGGTGATTATAATCCAAAGACATTAAATAAGCGCTGGAGAATTTAAATGTTTCTTACCTTAGTTAAAAATAGATTGTTAAACTATCAAAAAGTCACACAATTTACTTAGGGATATAGATGATTTCAAGCATGACAAGCTATTATTCAGTTTCTAAAGAAACAAGCTATGGCAGTTTGGTTTTAGAAATTAAAACTTTGAATAGTAGATTTTTTGACTTACAAATTAAGTTAAGTGATGAACTCCGAATTCATGAGCCGCTCATCAGAAAAAAAATAGCTAAAATACTTTCAAGGGGAAAAATTGAATGCAAAATTTTCTTAAAAGAAAGAGAAGGCTTAGTTGAAATAAAAAATGATGACCTTAAGAATTTAAAAAAACTTATAAAGTTTGTCGAAAAAATATCAACACTCATTAAAGATCCAAAGCAAATCAATCCTGTAGAAATTATTCGACTTCATCGTGAAAAAAATAATAAGCAAAATCATAAAGGGCTTGATAAAGCTTTATTTCTCCTTTTTGATGATGCGCTAAAAAAAATTATTACCGATCGACAACGTGAGGGTAAAAAAATTAAGCAATTAATTACTTCTAGAAGTTTAAGAATAGAAAAAGAAGTAGCCAAAATTAGGAAAATGATTCCAAGGTTTATTGATATTCATCAAAGTAAAATTGTTAAAAAATTCAAAGATGCATTAATTGATGTTGATCAAGATAAAATAAAACAAGAATTAGTCACTTTTATTCAAAAAAGTGATGTTGATGAGGAGCTTGATAGGCTAAATTCTCATTCACAAGAGTTAAAGAGATTATTAAGCTTATCCGAACCTGTTGGAAAAAAAATAGATTTTTTAATGCAAGAATTTAATCGTGAGGCTAATACATTGGGCTCAAAAGCTATAGCAGTCGAGATTTCACAATCTGCTGTTGAATTAAAGGTTTTAATAGAACAGATAAGAGAACAAATACAAAATATTGAATAAAATTAATTAAGATATGAAAGAAAAAAATAAGACAGGTAAATTATTTATTGTGACTGCACCATCAGGGGCAGGTAAAACCTCCCTTGTAAAAGCATTGGTAGAATTATGCCCGCAGATTAAAATTTCTACCTCACATACAACTAGAAAACCTAGACAAGGCGAAAGAGAGGGTGTCGACTATTACTTTGTTAATAATGACACCTTTGAAATTTTAAAAAACAACGGTGAGTTTTTAGAAAATGCGGAATGTCATGGTGCAAAATATGGAACAGCAATGACGCCAGTTGAAGAGAACCTAAGGGCTGGAAAAGATATTATTTTGGAGATTGATTACAAAGGTGCTTTAAACGTTAAGAAAGTTTTCTCTGATGCAATAAGTCTATTTATTGTTCCACCTTCAATGGCTGTACTAAAAGAAAGACTAGAAGGACGAGGCCAAAATTCAAATGCTGAAATTAAAGGACGATTGGCTGCCGCTAAAGAGGAAATCAGCCATCTTGAAAAATTTGATTATGTTATAATCAATAATAAATTTGATCAGGCCTTGTATGATTTAAAATCTGTGTTTATTGATTCCCCTGAATCAATAAATTTAGAAACAATGAGGCAAAAAAAAATTTTTCAGAGCTTAATTAACTCAATTAAATAAAATACTTGGAGCAACAAAATAATGGCAAGAATAACCGTAGACGATTGCTTAAAAAAAATACCGAATAGATTTCAATTAACACTTGTAGCAGCCTTAAGATCAAGGCAGCTTGTGAACGGCGCTGAGCCATTGATTGACACCGAAGGTTCAAGAGATAAATCTTCAGTAATAGCGCTTAAAGAAATTGCAGCAGGCTTAATTGGAGAAGAAATTTTAATTCAGAATCCAGGCCAATAAGAGAAGTTTGCTTTAAAGGAGAGTAATCATTGGCTAACACGCCTCAAACCAGCCAAGTCGATTTAAAAAAAAGCCATCAATTCCTTTTGCTTCCTGTTGATCAAGACAATTCCAGACTAACCCAACTTATAAAGACCTATCTTCCAAAAAAAGAGGTCGATAAAGTGTGGGAAGCCTACCGATTCAGTGAAAAAGCCCATAGTGGTCAAAAAAGACGAAGTGGCGAAGCTTACATCAGTCACCCAGTTTCAGTGGCTTGCATTGCAGCTCGATTTCATTTGGACAGCCAGTCAATTCAGGCTGCACTTTTACACGACGTAGTTGAGGATACTGAAGTTACTGAATCAGACATAGAGTTTAGATTTGGCAAACAAGTGAGCGTACTTGTCAAAGGTTTATCAAAATTAGACAAAGTAGAATTTCAAGATGCAAATGAGGCGCAAGCTGAAAACTTTAGAAAAATGTTATTAGCGATGACTCAAGATGTAAGGGTTATGTTAATAAAGCTATCAGATCGTCTTCATAATATGCAAACTATTCAATCATTGGATGAGAGTAGAAAGATTAGGATTGCACAAGAGACGGTAGATATTTATGCCCCTATTGCCAACAGACTTGGTTTAAATAATTTATATCAAGAGCTTGAAGATTTATGCTTTGAAGTCTTACATCCGGTTAGGTATAAAACAATACAAAAAGCAATTAAGGCGAGCCGGGGCAATAGAAAAGAAGTTATAGAGAAAATATCAAATGAGATAAGCAATAAATTAAACTCTGTTAAAACCAAATCTGAAATAACAGGTAGAGAAAAAAATCCTGCAAGCATTCATAGAAAAATGCTTGAAGATCAGACAGGCTTTAATCAAATCAATGATATTTATGCGTTTAGAATAATTGTCAATGATATTAATGATTGCTATTTAACTCTAGGAACATTGCACTCGCTTTATAATCCTATCCCTGGAAAGTTTAAAGATTACATTGCTATTCCAAAAGCAAATGGATACCAGTCACTCCACTCCACACTCTTGGGTCCCTTTGGTGTTCCAGTCGAGATTCAAATTAGAACAAAAAATATGCATCAACTGGCAGAAGCTGGCGTTGCCGCACATTGGCTATACAAAACAAAAGATGCACACGTTACTGATTTACAACAAAAAACAAATCAATGGTTAAAAAGGATGCTGGAAATTCAAAATGATAGTTCTAATTCTTTAGAATTCTTAGAACATTTAAAAGTTGATTTATTTCCTGACGAGGTCTATGTTTTTTCTCCAGACGGTAAAATATTTGCTTTGCCTAAAAATTCTTCAACCATTGATTTTGCTTACGCAGTTCATAGTGATGTCGGCAATAAAGCAGTATCAGCAAAAATAAATCAAATATTAGTTCCTTTGAGAACAAAGCTTTCAACGGGTGATCACGTAGAGATAATTACTTCAACATTAGCTAAGCCAAACCCTACTTGGCTAAATTTTGTTATTACAGGAAAAGCTAGATCACAAATAAGAAATTATCTTCGCTCAGCTGAATCAAAAGATTTAATTTTTTTAGGTGAAAAAATGCTGAACAATGCACTTAATGCATTTCATATTCATCCAACAGCAATTAAAAAAAAGCACTGGAACAAATTAATTTTGGACTATCACGTTGAATCAAAAGATGAAATTTTAATGGATATTGCCTTGGGTAAAAAAGTAAACGTAATGGTTGCCCATCAGTTAACAAATTTAATGGATGGCGTCGCAAGCAATAAAAAGCAAACAAAGATGTTAGATGTAATTACAATTAAAGGGTCTGATGATATGGCGATTCAACTAGCAAACTGTTGCCATCCAATTCCTGGAGATCCTATATTAGGTTATATTAATAAGGAAAAAGGCTTAGTAATTCATACGCATGATTGTCAGATTGTTAATGAGTTATCACTCGATCATGATCGATGGGTAGATGTTGAGTGGGAACCTGATTCTGAAAAATTATTTAATGTCCGATTAAGTGTTCTGGTCGTGAATGAAAGAGGTATGTTAGGCAAAATTGCTTCGGTTATTGCTGATGCAGAATCAAACATTGATAATGTTTCACTCCAAGACATGGATGGAAGTCCATTTGCAACGTTAAATTTTGTGGTTCAAGTGAGACATAGACTTCACCTTGCTGAGCTGATAAGGAACCTTAGGAAAATTAGCAAAGTTAACAAAATCACGAGAGTTAAAAATTATAAGAATTAAAATTTCAAAAGGAATTGAATGATATGAAAAAAATTATCAAAACAGATAAAGCCCCTGAAGCAATTGGGACATATTCGCAAGCTGTAAAAAAAGGGAATATTATTTTTCTCTCTGGGCAGATACCATTAAATCCTGAGAGCATGGAATTAGTCGAGGGTATTGAAAATCAGATTTACCAAGTATTTAAAAATATTTCAGCTGTTATAGCAGCAGCAGATGCATCATTAGATGATCTAGTAAAATTAAATATATACCTTACAGATTTAAGTAATTTTGCATTAGTAAATTCTATTATGGAAGAATATTTTAGTGAACCATATCCGGCAAGAGCGGCTATCGGAGTAGCATCACTTCCAAAGGGCTCATTAGTTGAGGCAGATGGGTTTTTAGTCGTAGACTGATTTAAATTTTGCCTAAAAAAAAATTATTAACAGAACTACAAGCAAAGAAACTAAAAAAATTAGGCATCAATTCAACAATTGATTTACTTTTATATTTACCGAATAAATACAATGATCAAACTGTAATTCAATCGATCAATGACACTCTGATTGGACAAAGAAGTCAAATTGAAGCCAATGTAAATGATGTTGAAGTAAAGTATCGACCAAAAAGAAACTTAATCTTATATGTTTCAGATTCAACAGGACAAATGCAAATACGTTTTTTGCATTATTACCCAAGTCAAATTAAACAATTAGAATCAGCAGGACTCGTCAGATTTTATGGAGAGGTAAGGCAACAGTCGAACTATAAAGAAATGATTCATC
>CAJXQA010000006.1 GCA_913058475.1 uncultured Nitrosomonadales bacterium | reverse complement strand
AGCGTCAGATGTGTATAAGAGACAGTTATTAATATTTTTGCCTAATTGATTTTCTTCAAAATCAATAAAATAAATTTTATTATTTTTTAAGCAAATATCCTTGATTGAAGGTCTACCATGGGCATATCCCATTTTATGAAGTTTAGCTAATGCAGTAGAAGCTTTAGTTAAAATTCTTTCTTTTTGAGGGTTTCCGTGTACATGAAATTTCGGATGGTTATTTGAGTAATATGATTGTCTTTTCTCAATTATATTTATAATAGCATCTCCGACATCAGATAAAACTAAGTAGTTTTCATCAAAATCGATAACATCAGGAACTGGAATTCCATGTTTTGCTAATTTTATTAAAACAGTTTTCTCTTTTACAAGACTTTTTGAAGCATTATTCATCAATAGGCGCTTAATAAGCGAAGGAGGTTCCTTTTGTTTAAGCCAATATATTTTCCCTTTATATTCAAAAGTAGAAGTTCGTACATTTTGATTTTTTTCTATTTGATCTCGAATAATTTTTTTAGGGATTAATTTACTCATCTAACAGGATTTTAACTTATATTGCCAAAGATACCATGCTGCAATAGATCTAAAGGGCTTCCATTCTTCGGAAATTTTTGATAAATTTTTTATATTAATAGGTAAGGCAATATTTTTAAAAAGAGAATAATTTTTTTTTATTGCAAAATCACTCACAGGAAATATATCAAGTCTTCCTAAGTTAAATATCATTAACATTTGAGCAGTCCACTCACCAATCCCTTTAATCCTTGTTAATTTTTGTATTATTTGAATATCACTCATTATCTCAAAACCTTTACGATTTTCTAATCCTTCATTTTCTTCTTGGTTTGCTATTCCAATAATTGTTGAGAGTTTATTGGTCGAAAGCCCACATTCTTTTAATTTATTTTTAGGGGTATCTATAATTTGTTTTGCTGTTGGGAAATCACTATCAAAGTATTGTGTGAATCTATTAAAAATAGCAGAAGCAGAGGCTGGTCGTAATTGTTGAAAGATTACAGACTTAATTAAAGCTTGATAAGGCTCTAATTCCGTACTTAAATTAAGTTTACAAGGGCCGACTGAAGATATTAGTAAATTCCAATCTGGATCTAGAGAGGATAAGAATTTAGTACCTTCAATACACCTTTTTTGATGATCACCACTTAATAGGTTTGCCGGCATAATCAATATATTGCCCTGTATTTTGCAGTGATAAATTTGAAATTTGATCTATCATTCCAGAAACGCTTTCTTTGACATCAATCCATCCACCAGCTCCACCCATATCCGTCCTCACCCAACCAGGATGCAGTGTCATGGTTGCAATATCTTGGTTTTTTAAGTCATGAGTAAGGCTTCTCATCATGCTATTTAAAGCCGTTTTACTTGATCTATAAATGTAAGAACCGCCACTGGTATTATCATTAATACTTCCCATTTTGCTAGTGATAGAAACAATTTTTTTTTCGAGACCCTGTAAAATATTTGGTAAAAAATTTTCAATAACTTCATAAGGGCCAATCGTATTTGTAACAAAACTTTCTATCCAGCTATCTTTATTAACTAAGCTAAAACTGCCAGAACGATATATGCCTGCATTATTAATCAAAATATCTATTGGCTCATTTTTTAAATGATCCGATAAGTCTTGAATATTTTTTGTATTACTCACATCTAACTGATGCAGTTGAATTGTTAAATTTGATTTGGCAAGGTTACTCAAATCACTAGATGAATTTAGATCTCTGCAGGTCGCAATGACTTTATAATTTTTTTCTATAAATTCTTTAACAAATTCTAATCCAAGACCTCTATTGGCTCCTGTAATAAAGACTGTACCCATCTATACAATGACTCCTAAAATTAAATATAAAACTAAATATAACTTAATAAGTCTATAATTCATACAATAACAGGAGGGTTATATTATGAAAATAAATTTTTTTTTATTTCTTTTAGTGTTTCTTTTTTCCCCACTTCACGCTGCTGAACTCGAACAATATTGCACAACTAGTTTAGCCGAAGGTAATTTTCATAAAACAGATTGTGATATCAATAGTACCTTCGAGGGCAAACAATACTGTTTTGGCAATAAAAAATCAAAATCTATATTCTTAGAAAACCCTCAAGAAACTCTTTCAAGCGCGGTTGCTTTTTATAAAAAAAATAATGTAGAAAGGGTCAAAATTTCTCAAGCTGAAGCTAATGAAATTTTAGATGACCCGGATTGTGATTTCTCTAATACAGATTTGGGGTATTTAAATTTCAAAGGCCAAGATTTAACTCACTGCGTAATGATTAATACTAGTTTTTTTGGTGCTGATTTAAGAGATGCAAATTTTTCTGGAGCCAATTTACAAAGAGCTTATTTGAACCTCGCCAGATTAGAAAAAGCAAACTTTGCGGGGGCTATTTTAATTGAAGCGACTATCTTCCAACCTATTTTCGGCGATACTAACTTTATGGGTGCAAACTTAACCAATGCACGTATGATTGGCACCCTTGGGAAGGTGAATATGTCAAAAGCATTGGTGAAAAATGGACGTTTTGGTTTGGATGTAGGCAATCAGCCAATGGGGCAAATGAAATTTGATTCTGCTGGAGGTAACTTTAAAGATACTGATTTTGAAGATGCCGATCTTAATATTGCCAGTTTTATTTTTGGTGATTTAAGGGGTGCTAATTTAAGAAATACAAATTTGTATAGAGCTGAGTTAATTCAAGCGGATTTAACGGGTGCGGATTTAACGGGTGCGGATTTAACGGGTGCCAATGTCGAAGATGCGAATTTTAAGGATGTTATAGGTTTGAGTGAAACTAAAGGCTTTGATAAAGTTTTAGGAAAATGTCGGAATTGCGGCATGTAAAAAAATGCCCATTTAAGGGCAATTTTTTTAACTGTAGTTACGTTCTTAGTTGACTGCGCTTTTTAATGCTGCTCCAGCTTTGAAAGAAGGTACTGTTCTTGCTGGGATTTTTAATTCTGCACCAGTTTGAGGGTTACGCCCTGTTCTAGCAGCTCTTTTAGCTGTTTTAAAAGTACCAAAGCCAATTAGGGTAACAGTGTCACCTTTTTTTAATGCTCCAGTGATAGATTCGACTACTGCATCAACGGCACGTCCAGCACCTGCTTTTGTGTCGTCTGTTGCTGCTGCCACTGCTTCGATTAATTCACCTTTGTTCATAAAACCTCCGTTTGTTTATAAATTATTTTTTTTCACTATCTTCTACCACCCCTACGCTTACTGCTTTACGAGCAAGTTTAAAACTACTTTGCCCTCTTTGAACTTTGTTGTCAATAAAAAAAGAAAATAATTTTAACCGTTAATATATTTGATTAATGTTACAATATTCAAATGAAAATCGTTAAGCATAAAAATAATCGAGGGGGTGTTAGGTTAGGAGCTGGAAGAAAGTCCGGTAGTGGATTGTATGGAGAAGAAACTAAGGTAATCAGAGTTCCACGAAGCTCTTTAGGTGATATTAAAAAATATCTCAACTTATCCAGGATGAATAATATTGATGGAATTAGCCTAGCCTATGAAGAGACTGCCTATAACCCTCTTGTTCTATTTGAACATAAAGTACCTGCTGGATTCCCTTCACCTGCAGATGATCACGTTGAAAAGCGTTTAGATTTAAATGAATATTTAATTAAAAAAAGTGATGCTACTTTTTTTGTGAAAATAAAAGGAGACTCTATGATTGATGCAAGCATCAATGATGGAGATATTGTAATCATTGACCGCTCTATGCAGGCGAAAATAGGAGATATAGTTTTAGCTTCTGTTGATGGAAATTTTACGATTAAAACACTTTCTAAATATAAATTAAGACCTCGTTTGTTACCAGCCAATGAGAAATATAAGCCGATTGAGATTGATGAGAATACACAGTTTGAATTATGGGGGGTGGTCACAGGCGCTGTTAGAAAATTTAAATAATGATAGCGCTAATTGATATCAATAATTTTTATGTTAGTTGCGAACGATTATTTAATCCACACCTTATAAACCAGCCCGTTGTTGTGTTAAGTAATAATGATGGTTGTATTATTTCTCGAAGTAATGAAGCTAAAAAATTAGGTATTAAGATGGGAGTACCTTTATTTAAAATTAAAAAATTCTTGCATGAAAATAAAGTAAATATTCTTTCATCAAATTATCCGCTCTATGCTGATATGAGCTTTCGTACTATGCAGGTACTTTCAAGCTTTGCTGATCTTCAAGAAATTTATTCTATTGACGAATGTTTCTTAGACTTAAGTGGCCAGAAAAATCTGAATGCAGTTGGTAGGCTGATAAGGAAAAGATTGTCGCGGTGGTTGGGTATGCCTGTATGTGTCGGTATAGCCCCTACAAAAACATTAGCTAAATTTGCTAATCACTGTGCAAAAACTCAAGCTAATTGGCAAGGCGTTTGTGACTTTAGTAAGATGAGAGAAAATGAGATAAACCAAATAATGACTACTGTTGATGTCAGTAAGGTATGGGGAGTGGGAGCTAAGACATCTGCTAAATTAAAAAAGATGGGTATCAATTCCGTACTGGATTTAAAATTGACTAATCCAGCCAAGATTAATTTTTACTTTAATGTGAATATAGAACGAATTGTGGTGGAATTAAATCAGTCTATTTGCTTTCCAATTATTACAGAAGCCCCCAAAAAAAAAGAAATTTTATCATCAAGAAGTTTTGGTAGGCCAGTGAATACTATAGAAATGCTTTCAGAAGCCATTACCACCTTCTTATCTAGAGCGACATATAAAGCAAGGCAGCAAGAAATGCTTGCTACCAGTATTACGTTATTTATTAGAAGCAGTCCTCACAAAGGTAAGGATAATTACTATGCAAAGGCGATTAGAATTTCCTTAGACTTTCCAACGAATCACCATAATTTAATGTTACCTAGAGCTCTAGAAGGGCTTAGGGCTATATTTAAGCCAAATATTAAATATACAAAGTGCGGAGTTTTATTATCAGGGCTTATTAGCGAATCAATACAACAAAAAGATCTTTGGCCTAATCTTGATAATAGCTCTATGGAAGTGGTTGATAAAATTAATAATAAGTTTAATAAGAAAAGTGTTCGCTTAGGAACAGAGCCATTAAACCCAGAGTGGCAGATGAGACAATTAAATAAAAGTCGTTCGTTTACGACTTCTTGGAATGAATTATTGATTGCTCAGTAAATTAAAACTAGGGAGTGAGTGCAGGGTTGAGTTGTATGAAATAATCATTATCTTGAAGATTGACTTTCCATCCTTCAAAATAAACCTCACTAACATTCGGGTTAAGCTGAATTTTAAATGGTGGTGAGCCATGATGGCTAAGCTTGCCTCCTTTTTTTAAATCATATTCCTTAAGAGCCCCTAAGGAATCAACTACACATATTTTTTGAGAGTCATGAGAAATAATATAAAAATAGTAAGAAGGTTTTTCAGGATTTTGCGTTGAAAATGATTTCAATTGTGTGGTACCGACTTTGCATACAAAATCCTCATCAGAATTAAAAGCTATAATTTCAGAGGTACTATCGAGTTCAGTTGGAGCGATTACATCATCTGCTATGGTAATAGGCTCTTCATTGAGCTGTGAATCTAATTGATTATATTCATCGTCATTATCAGAAATTTGTTCTGAGCTACCTAAACTTTCAGACAAATTATCTGTTATTTCAATATATTCTTCTTCGTGAATTTCAATAGAGAGAGTGTCAGGTTCAGGGGTGACTTCATTTAAGTCTAGTATTTTATTCGTTGATTTAGACAAATCTGTATTAAAAAAATAAATGACCAATCCAAAAAGAATAATGGCTAAAACTGAATAATTTACTTTATTGTGAAGAGCTGAATTAGTTTTTTGAGCAGGAGGTTTATTTTCTTTTTCTAGATTTGATCTATCTTCATTTTCGATAAGGTCTTCGAGCTCGATATCCAATAGCTTTGCATAGCGTTTTAAAAGAATTAATTTATATTTAGGTGACGCAAAACCGATATCTAAATTATTTTCTAATGATTTAATTTGGGTTGTACTTAAAGTTAATGTTTTGGCGGCATCACTTATGGTGAGACGCAGCTTTTTTCTTTTATTGATAAGTTTTTTATTGAAGTAGATATATGTTTCCATCTAACTATAAAAACCTAAAGGCAATGATTGCAACAAGTGTTGGTGGAATAGCAGCCACCAATAAACCAAGTGGGCTAATATTTTTTTCAGAAAAATGTTTTCTTAAGATAGAGATTCCAGCAGGGTTTGGAGCATTCGCGATCACAGTCAGCCCACCACCAGTTACAGCACCGCTTACCAAGGCAAGCTTGAATTCATCTGAGAGCCCATCTACAAGAGATCCTAAATAGGTGAGGGCAGCATTGTCTGTAAGAGCAGTAAGAGCAGTTGCACCATAATAAACAGCGCTAGAATCCATAGATAAGAGAACAGGCGTTATCCACCACCCTTGAATACCTCCTAAAACAACTAAACCTGCCAGAAAAAAGGCTACAAGTAATGCTTCTTTAATAATAAGTGGATTTTGATAATGCTTGTAGGCTGAGGTAAACCCAATAAAAAACAAGAAGATGCCCATAAATACTGATGGATGGTGTGCAAAATAAACAACATTAATCAAAAAGAACAAATGAATCAGGATAACTAAGGGAGGAACGTTTGATTTAGCATCATCTTTAAAAACTATTTTCGCTAGGTCCTTTTTAAATAAAAAAGTAATAATAAGCGCATTTGCTAGAACGCCAATGCTGGCGCGCCATCCAAAATTTGCCAACATATACCAAATATCCCAATTCCATGTATTGCTGACCATTAAAATTGGAGGGGCTGCGTAGGGAGTTAAAGTGCCGCCTATTGAAATATTGACGAATAACACACCTAAGGTGGCATATTTAAAGCGACTGCTTACCTTGCTCCCAAAGTAATTTTGGCTTAGTAAAAGTGCAGCCAAAGTCATTGCGGCAGGTTCTGTAATGAACGAACCTAATAAAGGAACAAAACTTAAAAGTAGAAAATATATGACTAATTCTTTATTTAAAGGAATGAAGTTTGAAAATAGTAAAACAATTTTTTTGGATAACTCAAGAATAGGTCGAGTTCCAGCAATTACCATGATCACAAAAACAAACATCGGCTCAGTAAAATTTCGAGTATCGACATAATTGACAGCTATGTCGCCACCTTCGATACCAAAAATAAATAACACAAGCACCATAGCCCAAAAGCCAAAAACAACCTCAACTTCACCTAGTAAGTGAAGGATGCCTGAAAAACGTTTGTGGACATGCGCTAGATGTTCAAAATATTTAGTTGAAAAGGTATGAATAATTGCGATAAGAAATAAAGAAGCGCCAATTAATTCGATTGTTGTATAAGGGACCATTCTATTTCCTAGCAATTATTTATTAAAAGAGATATTTTAACATTGACGTAAGGTTCCTGATATTAAATTTACAAGGATTTACTGTCTTAAGCTTTGATATTTGTATAAAGATTAATAAGACCTGTTTTATAATATAAGAGAGTATGAAAATTATCATGTTTTTCAAAAAATTTTATTAGATATGAAAAAAATTTCGCAAACAGAGATACAAAATTTAATAGCTTTACATCAAAGGGGCTTAGACGATGATGTAATTAGCAAGGCAGCTTCTTTAGTTAAGGATTATCCTGAAGAAATTATCTTATTCAATCTATTGGGCGTTAGTTTTGAAAGAAAAGGTTCTCTTAAGAATGCAGCAGGTGCATATAAAAATGCTTTAAAAATTAATCCAAACATACCCGAAATGAATTTCAACTTAGGGGCAATTCTTTTTTCTGAAAATAAAGTTGAAGAAGCTATTCAATTTTATGAAAAATCAATCCAGCTAAATAATAATTTTCCGGAAGCATATTTCAATTTAGGTATCGCTTTGCAAAGTATGGGAAGGTTCGATGAGGCAACCGAATGCTATCAAAAAGCAATTCAAATTCAACCTGGATTTTTTGAAGCAGTTACAAACATAGGGACAATAAAGCAGCTTCAAGGACATCTTAATGAGGCAGCAGAATTTTTTAAAAAGTCGTTGAGCATTAGAGAAGATGGTAGGGGCCATTATAATCTTGCGAATGTTTTGAGAAATCAAGGTAAGTTATCTATATCAATAAATCATTACCGAAAAGCGATTGAGCTTGGTTCAGGGGAAGCAGAATTCTATTCTGATCTTGGGGATGCGCTATGGCATGATGGAAATATTTCGGAGGCTAATCGATTCTTAAGAATGGCTGTTGAAGTTGACTCTCAACATCCAAGAGCTAATTATCAGTTAGCTGTTTTCTTATATGATAATAATGCGCTTGAAGAGGCTATTAATTATTTTAAGGTTTCTAAGTTCGAGGATTGGCAAGAGAGAATTCTTTATTGTCTTTATAAATCAAAGCAATTTGATCTGTTCAAGGAAGAGTTTGCTAATATTGAGCACTCAAAACACAATTCTCCTTTTTTGGCGACACTCTCTGGACACTATGCGAAAAATTTTAATGAGGAAAATACTTATCGGTTTTGTCCACAACCTTTAAATTTTGTATCACACCAATCCATACCTTGTTTATTAGAAGATAATGAAGCCCTCAGATATCAATTATTAGAAGATATTAATAATGCAGATATTAATGATCGCAAACAAAGCCGCTTATATTATGGAACGCAATCTGCTGGAAACTTATTTAAAAGAAAAGAAAGTTCTTTTAAAGCTTTAGAATTAGGTCTAAAAGATGCTATTAAAAAATATTATGAGCTTTATAAAAATGAGGACTGTGAGTTTATAAAATTATTTCCTAAGCAAATTGAATTTAGCAGTTCTTGGTTTGTGAGAATGCAATCGGGTGGGCATTTAACATCTCATATACATGAGGATGGATGGATTAGCGGTGCAATTTATTTATCTATTCCTAAAAATACAAAAACTCAAGATGACGGGGCAATTGAACTTAGTACTCATGGTGATGACTATCCAATTGTTAACGATGATTTTCCTAAAAAAGTTATTAAACCTAAAGAAGGTGATGTTATCTTCTTTCCATCATCTGTGTTTCACCGAACAATTCCTTTTGAGTCTGATGAGGAAAGAATTTGTATCGCATTTGATTTAAAACCCTCACAAGAACTTCTGTAATTTTTCTGCCATATTAAACATAAATATTTCTGCAATCTTTGGATCTTCAGCTAACATAGCTCTCACCTTGGTATCATTTATCCTGATTAATCTTGCCCAATCAGAACAGACACGAGCTGACATAGAACGTGCAGTTTTCTGTAATAAAGCGTGTTCACCAAAGTATTCACCAGGATTGACGGTAAAGATGATTTTTTCATTTCTTTTTATCGCGACCTCTCCTTCAATGACAAAGTATAAATCGTTGTCTTGAGACCCCTCATTATAAATAACTTTATTTTTTTTATATTTTTTTCCGTACATCAACATTAATCTATTAATTATAGGATGTCTGTGAATGTTCTTAATGAGAAATAATTGTTTTAATACTAATAAATCTTGTTTGTGCAGTGCTGCAATGAATTCAGCACCAATAAGTATTGCTCCCGTATTTAGATAGAGCCATATTAAAGAAATAAATACACTCCTCAAACCGCCGTAGAATTGTCCTATTGGCTGACTCAAGCCAATAAAAAATCCAAAAACATCATTTAATGCAAACCAGAGTAAGCTGGTGATTAAGCCTCCGAGCATTAAATGCATTTTCTTAATTTTAGTTGGCATAAAAAATTTAAAAAATACACTCATAATTAATGTCATCAATGAAAGTGATAATAAAAACGTAACGATGCTGTATTGGAATATTGGGAGATATTCATTTGCTATGAGTGTTGTTTTTTGAAGGTATAAATCTATAAAAATATCGGCAAAGAAAAAACACATAATGGCAACCACAGCAAAAATATCTTTAAGCTTATTTTTAAAATATGTATTTTTTTTATCTAAGCCTAATATTTGTATAAAGCTTAATCGAAGTGCTTGAGTGAGAGGTGTGGTTGCAAGAAATAAACTACCGAACAAAACCAAACCCCAAGATAATTGTTGGGTTGCAATATTGACCACTTCAGTGAGAAGTTGATCGCTAATCTGAGGCAGTAGCCTTGATGTGACAATTTCAATTTGAGATAAAGCAAAATTAGAATTTGCAAGCCACTGACTTAGTGTAAATAATATTAGCAAAATCAAAGGTACTATGGCTAACAAGGTAAAGAAAGCGATTGAGGCATTCAGTGCAATAAAGTTATGCCTCTTGCAACCATCAAGAATCTCTTTGAGGATAAAGTACTTCGCCCCCCTTTTATCTCTTAATAAAACTAAAATTTTTTGCAGCATCTTTTTATAAAATTTTCAGCTTAAAAAATTAAGAATTGATTCTTTTAAATTCATCTGTTGCATCTAAGAGTGCGCTTAATGTTCCAGCTTCTGATGCAGAGTGCCCTGCATTCGGAACGATAATAAGTTTACTATGAGGTATTGCTTGATGAAGCTCATAAGCTGTCTTTGGAGGGCACACCATATCGTAACGTCCTTGAACTATGGTGATAGGCTTATCCTTAAGTATTTTTGATTTCTCTAATATATCCTCACCATCAACAAAACAATTATTATTTATATAATGGAGCTGGACTTTAGCTCGAGCAAGTTCAAATTCATTGTCTACCTCACTAGTTTCTGAACTAACGGCAGGGGGTAATAATTTTAATATACTTCCCTCAAATTGATTCCAAGCAATCGCTGCCTGATAGGCTTGGTCTTTATTATTTGAAAACACTAGTTCAGTATATTTTTCTAATAGGTTCTTCTTACTCGTATTTGGGATATGATTTAAAAGATTATGATGAAGTTCAGGAAAAAATATATCAACATCTTTTAGGAACCACTCGAGTTCATGTTTCCTGCTTAAGAAAACACCCCTTAAAATTAATCCTTGAACTGATTCAGGATATTTAATTGCATATGCTAGTGCGAGTGTACTTCCCCAAGAGCCACCAAAAATTATCCATTCACTAATATTTAATTCTTTTCTTATTAATTCAATATCATTAACAAGATTATCTGTTGTATTTTTTAATGTTCCACCCAAGGGTTTGCTTTTTCCGCAACCCCTCTGATCAAATAATATAATTCTATAATGGCTTGGATCAAAAAATCTCCTTTGTTTAGCTCCAGTCCCGCCCCCAGGCCCCCCGTGTAAAAAAAGAATAGGCTGCCCTTCAGGATTTCCGGATTCTTCTACAAAAATCTCATGTGTATCATCGCCTTTTATAAATGACTCTTTATATGGATTTATTTCTGGATAAAGCTCTCTGCTATTTATGCTGGACATAATTTCTTGCTCACTCTTTGAAATTTATATTAAATATTATTTCTTATTATGTTTGATTAACCTAATTCGTAAAGCCACAAAATTACCCAACAAGTTTAACAAACTTTTAGAGCCAAAAAGGTTGTTTTTTTGATAAGTAAAATAAATCATTAAATGTAAAGAAATTGTAACAAAATTGTTGCAAATAGAAATTTAGGGGTATAAAATCCTTTTCAAGTGCTAGAAAGATTAGTACTAAAAGTAGGTAAATTTCTTATTTTATTAAAGAGTTTTTTAAACTACGAAATAAGGTAGGGGAAGTACTTGCTTCTTTTTTAAACCCTTAGTTAATACTATGGAGATTTATAATGAAATTAAATAAAATCAAATTAGCTCTTGGATTTGTAACTGCTGCTGCAATGGCTATGCCTATTGTTGCTTCAGCTGCTGCTGACCAAGAAAAAGCTATGTCAAACTCAGCTAACTGGGCTCATCCTCGTGGTCAACATGACAACCAGGCTTACTCAAAGTTGACTCAAGTAAATAAAGGTAATGTAAAAAACCTTAAAGCAGCTTGGACACTTTCTACCGGTGTAAACCGTGGTCATGAAGGTTCTCCTCTAGTTATTGGTAACATGCTATATGTACATACAGCATTTCCAAATAACGTATATGCTTTAGACTTAAACAACAACCAAAAAGTTGTATGGTCTTACTTCCCTAAACAAGATCCTAGCGTTCAAGCAGTTCTATGTTGCGATAACGTTAACCGTGGTCTTGGTTTTGGTAACGGTAAAATCTTCCTACAACAAAACGACGGTAACCTAGTTGCTTTAAACGCAAAAACAGGTGCTAAAGTTTGGTCTACTTCAAACGTTGATCCTAAAGTTGGCGCTACTAATACTAACGCTCCTCACGTGATCAATGACAAAGTATTGACTGGTTGTTCTGGTGCTGAATTTGGTGTTCGTTGCTTTATTGCAGCATATAACATCGAAGACGGTTCACTAGCATGGAAAGCTATGTCTACTGGACCTGATTCAGAAGTATTAATCGGTGCGGACTTCAACAAAGAAAACCCACTTTATTCAGCTCTATCAGTTTACGAAGATGTAAACGGTGGTAACGTTGAAGGTGGTTCTTTCAAAAGAATTCCTAACGATCAATTACAAGGCGGTGTTGCAGACTTAGGTCTTAAAACATGGCTAAAACCACAAGCAGTTAAAGATGGTTGGCAACATGGTGGTGGCTCTGTATGGGGCTGGTGGCCGTATGATGCAAAAACAAACCTAGTGTACTACGGTACAGGTAACCCATCAGTTTGGAACCCAGACGTACGTCCAGGTGACAACAAATGGTCTATGACTGTTTTTGCTCGTGATTTAGATACAGGTATGGCACGTTGGGGCATGCAAATGACTCCACATGACGAATGGGATTATGACGGTATTAACGAAGTTATCCTTTTTGACAAAGGTGGAAAAACATATGCATGGCATCATGACAGAAACGGTTTTGCATACACTTGGGTAGCTAGTAACGGTACTTTAGTTTCAGCTGAAAAAGTGCATCCATTCGTTAACTGGTCAACTGGTATTGATCTTAAATCTGGTGTACCACAAAAAGAAGCTTCACATTCAACACACCAAGATTACAACACTAAAGGTACATGTCCAGCTGCTCTTGGTACTAAAGACCAACAGCCTGCTGCATACTCACCTAAAACTGGCTTAATATACTCACCACTTAACCACGTATGTATGACATACGAACCAGTTGAGTCTAAGTATGTTGCAGGTCAGCCTTGGGTTGGTGCGACACTTACTATGTTTGCTGGTCCTGACGGCGTAATGGGCGGTTTTGCTGCTTATGATCCTATGACTAACAAAAAAGTATGGTACAACAAAGAGAAATTCTCTGCTTGGGGTGGTGCTTTAACTACTGCTTCAGACTTAGTTTTCTACGGTACTTTAGATCGTTGGTTCAAAGCTCTTGACGCGAAAAGCGGTAAAGAACTTTGGAAATTCCAAGTTGGATCAGGTGTGATTGGTAATGCATTCACATATTCACACAAAGGTAAACAACACGTTGGTGTCCTATCAGGCATCGGTGGTTGGGCTGGTGTGGCTATGAACCTTGGTCTTACAAATGACACAGACGCACTTGGTGCTGCTGGTGGTTATAAAGAACTAACAAAATACAACGCGGCTCCTGGCGGCGGTGCATTAACAGTATTTGCTCTATAATTTTTTATAGAACTTAGTACTAGTTAGTTTGTCTTAAAAACACCCTATTTCGGTAGGGTGTTTTTTTTTATACAAAAGAGATGTTAACGGTATAAAAAAATAGAGATTATCATTAGAGGTTAAAGTAAATTTTGAAGGTATAATTGCTCAAAATTAAATTAAAGGAATAGTTAAAAATGTTAAAAAATATATTGCGCGGGGTATTTATTTTACTACTAAGCTTTACTGTTAACGCTGCTGATACAATTGCTGTTAACTCAGATATGGGTAAACCAGGTGAGCCAACCCGCGTTCCAAAGGAAAGTGAATTTAAGGTTTGTGCTGATCAGGACAACATGCCTTATTCAAATGATAAAGGCGAAGGTTTTGAAAATAAAATTGCTGAATTATTAGCTAAAGATCTTAACAAAGAATTAAGTTATCAGTTTTGGCATGATCGCTTCGGTTTTTTAAGAAACACCCTAAATGCAAAAAGATGTGATTTAATTATAGGCACTAATACTACTTATGATGCGCTAAATACGACAAAGCCTTATTATCGTGCAGGCCATGTTTGGATTTATCGTAAAGATAGTGGGTATGACATAAAAAATTGGGATTCGCCTGACCTAAAAAAAAGTGTTATCGGACTTGTTGATAAAAGCCCAGTAACTCAAGCTTTAAACTCAAATGGCCTTATGGCAAACGCAAGAGCATATCGAATTCAGAGAGATCTTAATCTATCACCAGGTGAACCTGTAGAGGACGTAATTAGTGGAAAAATAGATGTTGCGATCATGTGGGGTCCTCTAGGCGGTTATTATGCTAAACAAGCAAGTGAAGATTTGGTAGTGGTTCAAATTCCAGAATATTCAGAAGGCAATAAGAAGTTGCAAGGTAAGACATATTGGAATATCTCGGCTGGGGTCAGAAAGGGTGAGGATGAAAGAAGGGAAATGATCGAAGCAGCTATCTTTAGAAATATGGATAAAATAAATGCGATTATGGACGAGTATGGAATTCCACATACAGAACCAGTATTTATAGATAGGTTAGATGGATACGAAAGACATAAAAATTAGAGATTTTTTTATCAAAATATGACACAGGTGAATAAAGTTTTGGTAAAATTATTTAATGGGAGTTAACTTAATAATAGATAGGAGCAGTAAATGTTAATTAATAGAATAGTCGCTTCTGCACTAGTTGGGGCAGCAATAGGATTTGCAGGTTTTGCGCAAGCGGACGTTGTAATGAAAAAAACTACAGATGGTACAACTTTTAAGATTACTGACCCAAAAGCTTTTGGTGATACCAAGAAAAAAGATAATGTTAAGACTGCAGCTGAAATAGAGTTCCTCAAGACAGGAAAAAATATTTATGTCGGTGACGCTAAAGCTGAGAAAAGAGGTAAGAAAAGATTCGGTTACTGGTCATGCACTCAGTGTCATGGACCAACAGCAAAAGGACAAGTGGGACCTGGTCTAGTTGGACCAACATTTAAATATCCGAAAGATGCCACTAACTTAGGCATGTTTGAAACAATATGGTATGGCACAAATGGCGGTATGGGTGGAAAAGGCTATGGAGTTATGACAGCTGATGATGGTATGACTGTTGACGAGCTATTAAAAACAATTGCATGGGTCAGGACAAATGGTAGTCAAGGGTTAACTGGTAATGAGGACGTTAAATAACAGTTACAACTCTGAAATAAAAAAATCAAACGATTAAGTTATAATAGCTTAATCGTTTTTTTTTGCCCGTAGCCAAATCAGAAATAAAAATCCAAACAATACAATATGAAAGAATCAAAATATGGAAGACAAGAAATTACATAGAGTTTTAATTGTAGGTGGCGGGGCTGGAGGTCTAGAACTTGCTACTAAGCTAGGTGACTCGCTTGGCAAAAAGAAAAAAGCTGAAATTACACTTATTGATGCAAAGAAAACACATATATGGAAGCCACTTTTACACGAAATTGCTGCAGGAAGTATTAACCCAGATAAGGATGAGCTTGATTATTTAGCTCAAGGATTTTGGCATGGTTTCAAGTTTCGCTTAGGCAGGATGGATAAATTAGATCGTGAGAAAAAAGAAGTATCTCTCGAGCCCTATTTTGACAATGAAGGAAATGAAATTATTTCAAGAAGAATTTTTCAGTATGACACTTTAGTTATGTCTATCGGAAGCACTGTAAATGACTTTTCTGTCAATGGAGCCGCTGAATTTTCTATTGCACTTGACAACCAAAATCAAGCAGAACGTTTTCATAGTCGTTTACATAATGCGATTGTTAAGGCGCAAACACAAGACTCAAAAATTCAACCAGGGCAACTTGAAGTAGTCATCGTAGGGGCTGGCGCTACTGGCGTAGAGCTTGCTGCTGAACTTCATAAGGCTACAAGGGAAATGGCAGCCTATGGATTAGAAAACATTGATCCAGATAAGGATATTAATATAAACTTAATCGAGGCAAGTCCCAGACTTCTCCCCGCCCTTCCTCTGAGAATAAGCCAGGCTGTGGCAGATGAATTAAAAAAACTAAAGGTTAATTTATTTTTAGGAGAGAGAGTAACTGAGGTGACATCCGATGGAATTAAAACACATAAAGACAGGCAGATTTTGTCTCGATTGGTCGTATGGGCAGCCGGGATAAAGGCACCCGATTTTTTGAGCAATATAGCTGGTTTAGATACGAACAGCATTAATCAGTTAAAAGTAAAATCAACATTACAAACCACATTAGATGAAAATATTTTCGCATTTGGTGACTGTGCTGCATGTCCAGTCTCCCCTGGTGCGACAGAGAATGTTCCACCAAGAGCTCAAGCCGCACATCAACAAGCCTCATTATTATTCAAAACTATAAAGAGGGTCGTGAATGGCAAGGATAAACTTCCTAATTATATTTATAAAGACTACGGCTCTCTTGTGAATCTTGGGCGATATTCCACTGTAGGCAATTTAATGGGGTCAATTTTGGGTGGAACTATGTTTATAGAAGGATTGTTAGCAAAAATAATGTATCTCTCTCTTTATCAAATGCATTTACTCGCACTTCATGGGTTTGCTAGTACTCTGTTTAGATTTTTAGGAAAGTTATTTAGTCAAAGAACTGAGACTAGAGTTAAGTTACATTAGTAAGAATTATTTATTATCTTGAGAGTAATAAATGGTTGCGATCACCATACTCATTAATACAAATAAGCCAAATATAAAAACAATCCCATTAATAGGAAGATCATTTTTAACCATAAGTGTGTAGGCACCACTTAGAATTAAAATACCCAAGTTCTCACTAAAATTTTGAGCAGCAATTGAGTGACCAGAGCCAATTAAAATATGACCTCTATGTTGAAGAAGAGCATTAAGGGGAACGATGAGCATACCACTAAAAATACCAATAAATAGAAGTAATAGTGCAGCATATTCCCAACTTGAAACAAATACCATTGAACAGACAAATGCACCCATCAGCACCCCAAGAGGAAGAACTTTTACTGAATTTTTCATTGATATATAACGAGCAGCAATAACTGAACCGATTGCAACCCCAAAAGCAACAACAGCTGAAAGTTGTGTTGCTTTATCGAGCTGAAAGTTGAGGGCATAAGCTGCCCATGCAATAATGACTAATCTTAAAGTTGCTCCAGCACCCCAAAAGAGTGTCGTTACTGCAAGTGAAAGCTGCCCCAAGCGATCATTGGCAAGCTTTGTGAAAGAAAAATAAAAATCTTTAAATAAAAACCATGGATTTTTTGATTTTATTTTATGGTTAATTGGAAGGGTAGGAATGTATCGATTGAAAACTGCTGCTAAAAGATATAAAACTGCAATGATTAAGATAGCCATTTGAACATCAAACTTAGCTAACAATCCTCCGACAATTGCACCTAAAATAATTGCTGCAACAGTTAAGCCTTCTACCCACCCATTAGCAGCAACTAAATATTCCTTAGGTAATAATTCTGTCAATATGCCATATTTAGCCGGAGAGTAGGTTGCAGCACCAACTCCAACGATTCCATATGCATACAAAGGCTCCATACCAAAAAACATTGCCAAACAACCAAAAAGCTTTATCCCATTTGACATAAACATGACTTGACCTTTAGGTCTGGAATCTGCAAAAGCGCCAACAAAAGGTGCAAGCACTATATAAGCTAGAACAAAAAATTGAAGTAAAAGAGGTTGGTGCCAAGTAGGTGCATTCATTTCAGCTAACAAGGCGATTGCTGCAAAAAGCAATGCATTATCTGCCAAAGCTGATAGAAATTGGGCGGAAAGGTAAGGATAAAATCCTTTTTTAGGATCTAAATTAAAGTGTGTCTGCTGCATAATCTGCTAACCTCGATCTTTCGCCTCTCATTAAAGTCACATGACCGTTATGCTCCCAACCTTTAAAGCGATCAACAACATAGGTTAATCCAGAGCTTCCTTCTGTCAGATAAGGCGTATCTATTTGTGCTATGTTGCCACAACAAACTATTTTAGTGCCCGGACCAGCTCGTGTAACTAATGTTTTCATTTGCTTGGGGGTTAGATTCTGAGCCTCATCAATAATTAAATATTTATTTAAAAAAGTCCTTCCTCTCATAAAGCTTAATGACTTCACCTTAATTCTAGACTTAATTAAATCTTGTGTGGCCGCTCTTCCCCAATCACCTGAGCTGTCATCAGATTCATTTAAAACATCTAGATTGTCTTCTAAGGCCCCCATCCAGGGTGTCATTTTTTCTTCCTCTGTTCCAGGGAGAAAACCAATATCATCACCTACAGAAACTGTCGCTCTTGTCATAATGATTTCTGAATATATTTTTTTATCCAATGTTTGAACAAGGCCTGCAGCTAATGCTAATAAAGTTTTCCCTGTGCCTGCCTGACCTAAAAGAGATATAAAATCAATATTTGGATCCATTAAAAGATTAAGTGCAAAATTTTGCTCTTTATTTTTTGCTTTGATACCCCAAATATTAAATTTAGGCAAAGTGTAATCTTGAACGATTTGAAGTGTAGCGGAGTTCCCATTAATTATTTTAACTATTGCATAAAATGGCTTATCAAAATCATAAAAAACAAATGCATTAATAAAAAAACTCTTACATAGTGGCCCCGTAATCTTATAAAACATCTTCCCTTCTTCTTGCCATGATTTCATAGCTTTGCTGTGCTTCTCCCAAAAATTCTCTGGGAGTTCATATATACCTGTATGAAGTAATTCTGCATCAGTCATGACTTTATCATTAAAATAATCTTGAGCAGAAATACCTAAAGCACGCGCTTTAATTCTTATATTAAAATCTTTTGAGACTAGAATTACGTCAGTTTTTTTAAGTTTATTTTTGAGGTTGACAACAACACTTAATATTTGATTATCTGCTTTAACCCCTGCCAGAATTGTTAAGTCATAGCTGATAGCCTCAGTCTGTAAAAAAAGTTTTCCATCTATGTGAGGATTTGTTTTAGATTTTAAAGCACACCCATTCTTTAAATCTTTAGCAGGACCAATAATTTCTTCTAAGTATCTATGTGTTTGCCTTGCATTTCTGGCAACCTCAGAACTCCCTTTTTTGCTATTGTCTAATTCCTCAATTGTAACCATCGGAAGATAAATATCATGCTCTTCAAATCTAAATAAGCTCGAAGGGTCATGAAGGAGAACGTTTGTATCTAAGACAAATACTTTCTTATTATTTTTTTTAACCATTAAGCAATATATTTACGAAATTGAATTTAATACTTCTTCTGCATGCCCAGGAACTTTTAAGCCCCTCCATTCCTTTATGAGCATCCCTTTTGAGTCAATTAGGAAGGTACTTCTTTCTATTCCTTGAACTTGCTTGCCATACATATTTTTCATTTTAATGACATCAAATAGAGAGCATGCAATTTCTTCAGAGTCACTTAATAGCTCAAAAGGAAAGTGATATTTTTTTTTAAATTTTTCGTGCGAATTAATACTATCTCTTGAGATACCAAAAATTTCTACATTCTTTTTTTTAAAATCTGGATAGAGGGTTGTGAAATCAATTCCTTCATTTGTACAACCTGGTGTTGAGTCTCTTGGATAAAAATATAAAACAACATTCTTTCCAAGGTAATTATTCAAGGTGAATTTTATCTCATTTGTTCCAAGCAAGCTGAAGCTTGTTACAGCTTTATTTATTTCTAATTTACTCATATTGTTGAGACCTTTTATTTATTTTGAAGTTTAAAAAAAGACTAAATTATTACTCAAATTATAGCCTAGTGATGATGTTATTACACCAAGCCTTCCATTAATTGGATATTGACATATTCATCAACTGTGATTGATTTTTGGTCTATATCTAAAACAATCAGACAGTTTGCTTTACTCATTGAGCTGAGCACTCCAGAACCCTGATGAGGTGTTGGTTCGACAGATAATTCCCCATTTTTACTAGTAAAAATGCCTCTTTGAAACTCCATCCTGCCTGGCCTTTTTATAATAGGCGCGATGCACCTAGCTTTAAACAATATGGGAAGTTTATAGCCATCATGACCCATAAGGTATTTGAGTGCGGGTTGCACTAATTGGTAAAATGTAATCATTGCAGCCACTGGATTACCCGGCAATCCAAAATAGGGAGTAGTTTTAAATACACCATAAGCCATAGGTCTGCCAGGTTTAATTGACAACTTCCAAAACAATACCTTGCCTATTTTTTTTAAAATATCTTTCATATAATCTGCTTTTCCAACTGAAACACCGCCGGTTGTAATGATTGCATCCGATAATTTTGCAGCTTTCCTAAGAGTTTTTTCAATTAATTTCTTATCATCCGGGATGATTCCCAGATCAATGCATTGAACGTTTATTCTTTTTAACATGGATTGAATTGTAAAATGATTGCTATCGAATACTTGCCCAGACTTTATTGGCTGCCCAGCTTTTACAACCTCATCCCCAGTTGAAAAAAAGGACACTTTTAATCTTTTAAAAACTTTTGTTTTATTTATTCCAACTGATGCGATTAATCCTATTTCTGCAGGCCTTAAGAACGTTCCCTTCTTAAGAACTTCTCCATCCTTTTTTATATCCTCCCCTAATTGTCGAATATTAGCCCCTTTTTTTGGTAGTTCACTAATGACAATTGAATCATTTTCTTGCTTAACTAGCTCGAATGGTAAAACAGTATCAGTCCCGTTTGGAATTTTTGAGCCTGTCATCACCTGGGCAGCAAAGCCAGCTTTGATTTTTTGTCTAGATAAATCTCCTGCAAGAATTGTTGAAGTAACTTCTAGTGTATTTTTTTTCTTTATAGAATCTAAATTAAAGGCGAAGCCATCCATTGCAGAATTATTGTAATTAGGCACGTTAATTTTTGAAATAATGGTTTCAGCTAAAACTCGATTAAGTGCATCTTCAGTATTAACATATTCAGTTTTTAAATTTACTTCTAAAAATTTATGTATATATTCCCTTGCTTTATCTATGGACATTGCATTAGGGTCATATTCCGATAAAGATCCTGGGTCGTTAACTAAGTTTTCAAGCGTAATTTTTTTTTCATTGTTCATTGTTCATTGTTCATTTGTTTAATTATAAATTCAGCCAATTTATCTAAATCAATAAAATCAAAAGATGGAATATTATATTTAATATCTATATCCGACATGACTCCAATAATTTTAGGATCTTTAATATAAAGTCTTTCAGAAGATATTTGTTCTCTATAAATTTCAATTTTTGGTATTTGCATTGTTTTTAATCCTTCTACTAAAATTATATCTGTCGGTTGGTTGATTTGTTCAATCACCTTTCCTAAATCTAAATCTTGTTCTGCACTTTCTGTAATTAGAGCTGACCGAGCATTATTAAAAATTAAGGTTTGTTTTGCACCAGCCTCCCTGATTTTAAAGCTATCTTTTCCAGGCTTATCAATATCAAAATTGTGATGAGCATGTTTAATAGCAGAAACTGAATAACCTCTTTTTTTTAATGCGGGTATGAGCCTTTCCAACACATACGTCTTGCCAGATCCACTATTAGATGCGCAAATACCTAGGATATATGGTTTTTTATTCATCATAAGGGTTAAATTCTTTGTAAATCAGAGATACTATTTATATTAAAAAATGCATGTTTTTCTTTAAAATCTACAGTTTTAAAATTGTTAGACCTAACCCATACCTCAAGCTTCCTTTCTCCAGAAGATAGAAAATCTTTTAAGTTACCAGCTAAATTTTTAGGGCAAAGTAAAAAAACAGGTTCGAATTTACCATCTGATGTTGGAAGAATTATTTTAGGATTTTCCTCATCTATATGAGCACTTAATTTAGCAACTAAATTTGTTGGAAAAAAAGGAGTATCGTTTGGGCAAAATTGTACCCAGTCAGCTTTTGCCTGACTCAATCCTGAAAATATGCCTGATAAAGGTCCTAATTGTCCAGGTAGTAAATCACCAAATTGTATAGATTTTGAAAAAATACTTAACGGTTCGTTTGAATTGATACTCAATTTTTTCACCTGTTTTTTCATTCTATTGAAAATATGTTCAATTAAAGGTTTTTTTTCTAATAAAACAAGTGATTTATTTTGTCCCATTCTCGATGATTTTCCACCAGCTAATATAACGCCCTCTACCTCGGCTTTCAATTATCCACCCGTATGAGACATAAATCTGACAACGGATGGTTGCTCATCTGCTAAATTAAAATTATGAGATTTTGGCTTGATTGCCATGCTATTTATTATAGCTTCTTTAAGGGGCTCGTCATTATTTGGATTCAATCTGATCAGGGGCATTAATTCAATTTTTGTATCATGGCCTAAGCATAGGAAAAGTTCACCCTTACATGTGATACGGACTCGGTTACAATTTTCACAGAAATTATGACTATGAGGAGAAATTAAACCAACTTTTGTTTGTGTATTTTTGATACTAAAGTATGCAGCAGGGCCACCCGTAGATATATCTGTTTTTGATAACGAATACTTTTCTTTTAATTTTAATAAAATATCATTGTTATTTACTGAGGTAGATTGCCTGTCATAAATAGTTTCACCTAATGGCATTTCCTCTATAAATGATATATCAAGGTAATATTTAATTGCGTAATCAACTAAGTCATAAAGCTCCTCTTCATTTAGTTTTTTCATTAAAACTGTATTTAATTTAATTTTTTTAAATCCGACTTTAATGGCAGCATGAATACCATCTAATACTTTATTTAAGTCACCCGTTCTTGTCAGCTTTTTGAATGTAAAAGGATTTAGGCTATCTAAGCTTATATTTATTCTCTCAACCCCTGAGTCTTTCAACATTTGTGCCTTGCTCTGAAGTTGGCTTCCATTAGTTGTTAAGGTAATTTCATCGAGCGCTTTAATTTTTCCAATTGACTGGAATAATTTGTCAATACCTTTACGAACTAGAGGCTCCCCTCCTGTTAACCTGACTTTCTTTATGCCTAATTCTGAAAAAACTTTAATTACTCTCTCTATTTCTTCAAGTGAGAGCACTGCGGATTTCGATAAAAAAGTCATTTTTTCTGACATACAGTAAACGCATCTAAAGTCGCATCTATCGGTAACTGATACTCTTATGTAATCGACTTTTCTATTGAACTGATCTATAAGTTGCATTGTCATTAATATAACTTAAAAGTTAAATAAATTAATATTTTAGTTAAAAAAAGTTTTAGAACTTAAAGTATAATATTGAAAAATATATGTTTTTTTAAAAATTTAATTACTTAAAATAAATGTTATCTGATAATAAAATAGAGAAAATTGAGCAGCATGTAAACTTGCTTAAAGATAAACCGGGGGCACTTCTTCCTTTGATGCACGCAATTCAAGATGATATAGGATATATTCCTGAAGAGTCTTATGAGCCTATATCAAAGGCGCTCAGTCTTTCTGTTGCAGAGGTACATGGATTTGTCACCTTTTACCATCATTTCAGGACAAAGCCATCTGGAAAACATATATTGCAGATTTGTAGAGCTGAATCATGCCAATCTATGGGTAGTGAGAATATCGAGTCTTATTGTAAAGAAAAACTGGGGATTGATTATCACGAAACTACGGAAGACCAATTGATAACTTTAGAGCCTGTTTATTGTTTAGGTAATTGCGCTTGCTCTCCTGCTGTGATGATTGACGATGAAGTCATAGGAAGGGTTACTGAAGATAAGATTGATGATTTAATACAAGAAGCTAAAAAATGACCAATTTCAAGATATATGTTCCTAGAGATTCAAGCGCAATTTCATTAGGCGCAGAAAAAGTTTTTAAAGCTATAAAAAATGAAGCCAGCAATCGAGGAATTAAAATAGAAATTATTCGCAACGGTTCGCGAGGCCTCTTTTGGCTTGAAACAATGGTAGAAGTTGAAACGCCTCAAGGAAGAGTAGCCTATGGACCTGTTAATCCTACTGATGTTTCTTCAATGTTCGATAAAGAATTTTATCTAGGCAAAAAGCATCCTTTATCCCTAGGGGTCACAAGCGAAATTAAATGGCTTAAGAATCAGGAAAGACTAACTTATGCCAGAGTAGGTATAACAGACCCTGTATCTCTTAAAGATTATGAAACTCATGATGGGTTCAAGGGTTTACGCAAAGCCTTAAACCTTAAACCTCAAAAAATCGTTGATGAAGTTACTGATTCTGGGCTTAGAGGTAGAGGGGGAGCAGCATTCCCAACAGGCATTAAATGGCAAACAGTATTAAATGCACCATCTGAAAAAAAATATATCGTATGCAATGCAGATGAAGGTGATTCTGGGACTTTCTCAGATAGAATGATTATGGAAAATGACCCTTTTGTTTTAATCGAGGGGATGATCATTGCAGGCTTAGCAGTCGGTGCTGATCAAGGTTATATTTATTTGAGGTCAGAATATCCTAATGCACAAGCCATTCTGAATGAGGCAATTAATATTGCACAACAGAATGGGTTTCTTGGAAAAAATATTTTAAATAGTAAATTTTCATTTAATCTTGAAGTTACTAGAGCGGCTGGTGCTTATATATGTGGTGAAGAAACATCCTTACTTGAAAGTTTAGAAGGTAAAAGAGGTTTAGTAAGATACAAGCCACCACTACCGGCTATCGAAGGTTTGTATGGAAAACCAACTGCTGTGAACAACGTTATTTCGTTGGCAACAATTCCAATTATTTTAGACAAAGGGTCAAAGTTTTATGCAGATTTTGGTATGGGTCGATCTAAAGGAACACTACCTATTCAGTTAGCAGGCAATATCAAACAAACTGGCTTAGTTGAAAAAGCTTTTGGAATTACCTTAAGAGAGTTGCTTTATGATTTTGGTGGTGGGTCAGCAACAGGTAAAAAAATTAAAGCAGTTCAAGTAGGGGGGCCGTTAGGTGCTTTTCTACCGGAAGAACAATTTGATACACCACTCGATTATGAGAAATTTTCTGAAATTAATGCCGTCGTCGGTCATGGAGGTATTGTTGCTTTTGATGAAACGATTGATATGTCAAAATTAGCAAGGTACTCATTTGAATTCTGTGCAATAGAATCCTGTGGTAAGTGCACACCTTGTAGAATAGGCTCAACTAGAGGAATGGAGGTTATTGATAAAATTAAAGGTGGTATTGATCAAGAAAAAAATGTGGCAGTACTTAGAGACTTAGGAGAGACTATGGTACACGGGTCATTGTGTGCTATGGGGGGAATGACCCCATTTCCTGTTATTAGTGCTTTAAACTTCTTCCCAAAGGATTTTGGACTTGAAACTAATGAGACTTAAGCATAAAATCGTTAATAATTTCTTTAAACTAACTAATTTATATACATAATGGATGATTCAAAAGATTTTGGTACACCTTCAGTAAATTCTGAAAAACTTGTAACACTTAATATTGATGGTGTTGATGTGACTGTTCCTGAAGGAACATCGTTGATGCGAGCGGCTTCAGTTGCGGGTGTGAGTGTGCCTAAATTATGTGCAACTGATAGCCTAGAACCGTTTGGCTCATGTCGACTATGTTTGGTAGAAATTGAAGGTAAAAGAGGCTACCCTGCATCTTGTACCACACCAGCTGCAGACGGATTAGTAGTTTCTACACAATCACCCAAGTTAGCTGAATTAAGAAAAGGCGTAATGGAGCTATATATTTCGGACCATCCCCTTGATTGCTTAACATGTGCAACAAATGGCGATTGTGAACTTCAAGATATGGCAGGTGCGGTTGGCTTAAGAGATGTTCGTTACGGTTATGAAGGAGAAAATCATCTAGACTCCAAAAAAGATGAATCAAATCCATACTTCACTTTTGATCCATCAAAATGTATTGTCTGTTCTAGGTGTGTAAGAGCATGTGAAGAAACTCAAGGTACATTTGCTTTAACAATAGATGGAAGAGGCTTTGAATCAAAGGTTTCAGCTGGAAATAAAGATTTTATAGATTCTGAATGTGTTTCATGTGGCGCATGTGTTCAGGCTTGTCCTACAGCCACTTTAATTGAAAAAAGCATCGAAGAGCATGGCACGCCAGATAGAAAAGTAAAAACCACTTGTGCATATTGTGGTGTAGGTTGCTCTTTTAATGCAGAGATGCAAGGAGATAAGGTCGTCAGAATGACGCCTAATAAAGATGGTGGAGCCAATCATGGGCACTCTTGTGTTAAGGGAAGGTTTGCATGGGGATATACAACACACAAGGACAGAATTACCACTCCAATGATCAGGAAAAGTATCAAAGACCCTTGGGAAAAAGTTTCTTGGGAAAAAGCTATAAATTATGCTGCTTCAGAGATAAAAAGAATTCAAAAAAAATATGGTTTTAATTCTGTAGGTGCTATTTCGTCTTCAAGGTGTACGAATGAAGAAGTTTATTTAATGCAAAAAATAGTAAGGGCAGGTTTTGGTAATAATAATATAGATACCTGTGCAAGAGTCTGCCATTCACCGACTGGTTATGGACTTAAACAAACTATTGGCGAATCAGCAGGAACACAAAATTTTGATTCAGTGATGCAGTCAGATGTGATTATGATTATTGGTGCAAATCCAACTGATGGTCATCCGGTATTCGCGTCTCAGATGAAAAGAAGACTAAGAGAGGGCGCTAAATTAATTATTATTGATCCAAGAGAAATAGATCTAGTTGATAAGACGCCACATATTAAAGCTGATTACCACCTAAAACTTCGACCTAGTACCAATGTTGCGACAATTAACTCAATTGCACACGTGATTGTCGAAGAAGGTTTGACTGATCAAAACTTTGTAAAAGAACGTTGTGAAGATGAATCATTTAAAATTTGGTTAAATTTTATTAAAGATTCAAAAAATTCCCCAGAATCAATGGAATCAGAAACGGGTATTCCTGCCGATTTACTCAGAAAAGCAGCTAGATTATTTGCAAATGAAAAGAATGGCTCTATTTACTATGGCTTAGGTGTAACAGAGCATAGCCAAGGATCAACCATGGTTATGGGTATTGCAAATTTAGTAATGATCACTGGAAACGTAGGAAGAGAGGGTGTTGGTATCAACCCACTTAGAGGACAAAATAATGTCCAGGGTGCATGTGATATGGGTTCTTTCCCCCATGAGCTCCCTGGGTATCGACATGTTTCAGACTTGGCTACTCGAGCTTTATTTGAATCAGCATGGAATACGAAAATTTATGACGAGCCTGGGCTTAGAATTCCAAATATGCTTGATGAGGCAATATCAGGTAAATTTAAATCGCTATATTGCGAGGGAGAGGATATAGCTCAGTCAGATCCAGACACCCAACATGTGACTCATGCACTTGAATCTATGGAATGCGTCATTGTTCAAGATTTATTTTTAAATGAAACCGCTATGTATGCACATGTATTTTTACCAGGGTCTTCATTTTTAGAAAAGAATGGTACCTTTACAAATGCTGAAAGAAGAATCTCAAGGGTGAGAAAGGTAATGGCTCCAAAAAATGGTTACGAAGATTGGGAGATTACTCAAATGTTATCGAATGCATTGGGATACCCAATGAATTACAAACATGCGAGTGAAATTATGGATGAAGTAGCTCAGTTAACCCCAACCTTTAAAGGGGTAAGTTATGAAAAATTAGATAAGCTTGAGAGTATTCAATGGCCATGCAATGATGAATACCCAGAAGGAACACCTACTATGCATATAGATGAATTCGTTAGAGGTAAAGGTAAATTCATGATTACAGAGTATGTGCCAACATCTGAAAAAGTAAATGGTAAATTCCCATTAATAATGACAACAGGAAGAATTTTAGCCCACTACAATGTTGGAGCTCAGACAAGAAGAACAAAGAATAATGCATGGCATGATGAAGATTTAATCGAAATTCATCCGCATGATGCAGAAGAAAGAGGAATAAATGAGAGAGATTGGGTTGGAATTAATAGTAGGTCAGGCGACACTGTCCTTCGTGCAAAAATTACAAGTAGAGTTCAACCGGGCGTTGTGTATACAACTTTTCATCACCCTGTTTCAGGTGCAAATGTCATTACAACTGATAACTCTGATTGGGCAACAAACTGCCCAGAGTTTAAAGTAACTGCAGTTCAGGTAACTAAAGTAACACAACCATCAAATTGGCAATCGAATTATCAAAAGTTTAGTGAAAAACAAATTGATCATGTAAAAAATGGTGAGGAAAAAGTAAATTAAATTAAAGTGACAAAAGAAAAATTAATTCAAACAAGTCACTACTGCCAAAAAGTATCAATTCAAAAGAACAATAATCTCCAAGAAACAATAAAAGAAGTCCTCGCTGAAGAGGTTCCAATAGCCATTGTATATAACGGGATTTCACATGTAGTTATGATGGCTAGCCCATGTGATTTAGAGGACTTTGCGAGGGGATTTTCAATTACAGAAGGAATTATAAAAAGTTTAGCGGACATTTATTCAATTGAAGTTTTAAAAAAGGACAATGGAATTGAAATCAATGTGGAAATATCTGCTGAAAAATTTATACACCTAAAAGAAATAAGAAGAAATTTGACCGGCAGAACGGGTTGTGGATTATGTGGAGCAGAATCCCTTAATCAGGTTCTTAAAATTCCTGAAAATAAAAAGAATGAAACAAAATTCTCTTCAAAAAGCATATTAAAAGCGTTAAAAAACTTTTCAGAACAACAAAAAATACAAAAAGAAACTGGAGCCACTCATGCCTGTGGATTATTTGATTCTGAAGGCAATTTAATAATCCTCAAAGAAGATGTAGGCAGACACAATGCGCTTGATAAATTAATTGGAGCCTCCATTAATTCACAAATTTTAAATGATTATTTTGTAATCACTTCCAGCAGAGCAAGTTATGAGATGGTTCAAAAATTAGCGTATCTTAATCTAAAGTTATTGGTAGCTATTTCTGCCCCAACTGCTTTAGCAGCTAGGCTTGCAAATCAACTTGAAATGACTTTAGTAGGTTTTGCTCGAAACAATCGATATAATTGTTATACGCATCCAGCGCAAATAATCGGGTAGAATTAAAAAAATGGAAACTAAAAATCTAATTAGAATGGCAAATGATATTGGAAACTTTTTTAAAAGTTACCCGGATAAAGAGCAAGCAAAACAGGACACGGTATCTCATATTCAAAAATTCTGGGGACCTGATATGAGGGTTATGATAAAAGAATACGTAACTCAAACATCAGAAAAAGATAGCCAATTAGATCAGTTTGTTTTTAGTGCAATTAGTAAGTATCTAAAAGATTAAGAACTTATTTTGTAAGTAAAATATAGTAGGTTTTATCTCGATCTATCCTTTTTCCAGACCATATTTGATCCCATGACTCATATTCTGAAGGCATTTTAGATTCATTAGTAAGCGATAACAATATCATTCTGCACTGAAAATCTTTGTTGGAGTCTATTGCTCTTATGCCAGAATAATAATGAAGTAAATTTGTTTCATTAGAGCTGAAGTTATATGTATATAAACAACTAGAGCTTTGTGATAAATGTTGTTTAACATCCTGAAAAACAGGCGCATAACTTTTTCTATTATCAATAAATGGATTCATAAGCATAATAAAAGTAACCCATACCATTGTAATTCCAATTGCCCAATTAGAAATTGCTGATCGATTTGAAATCTTTAGGTTAAAGATAATATATAGCCATAAACCACTTATTAACGAAGCAAAAATAAAATTTAAGTACTCAAATTTTGCTTCATAATTTCCAGATAGAAAATAAATTCTATTATAAATAATTTCAGGAAAACCCGTCATTACTGCAAACCAAAAAAACCAAATGATAAAGCCAAAAAAACCAAAAATTAATATTCCAAACCAATTAAGAGCACTTGCTGAGCCTCTACTAAGAGAATCAATCCCTCCTGCTGCGGCAACCGAAAATGGAAGTAGTAGTGGCATTAGGTTTATTTGATCTATATTGGTGTTGAGTGAAAGAGTAAATAAGATTGATATTGAAAAAAACAAAGGTAAATGAATTTTTTTAAGTTGAAGTATATTCTTAAAATTTTTAATTAAAACGAAGGCAAAAAGTGAGAGGGATGGCCATGTAAACCACAACATATTTTTAATATAAAAAAAGAATTCTTCACCATTGGGAGCATTGACTTTACTTATCCAGGAAAAAAAAATTTCAGGATTCGAGTTATATAAAAGATAAATCCAAGGACTTATAATTGTTAAGGCTACTATAGATGAAATTAAACAGAACAAATAATAACGCTTATTTCTCCATTGCTTTATAAGTAGTAAAGAAAGTGCAGTTATAAAAATGCTTAAAAGAGATAAAATTCCATTTGATAAGAAGATTATAGATATACCAAAACCCAAAACTAAACTAGCTCTGAAGGGTCTTCGTTGATAAAGTGCAAAGCCATAGAGCGCTAGGGCAAAACCTAATAGGGTAGCGACTTCAGGACGGATACTATGGACATTAAAAATAAGCCCAATAGAAGCAATGAAGATTAAACCTGCTTGCCTACCAAAACCAGCCCCCCATAGTTCTCTTGTCATTAGACCTATAGTTACTAAAGTTAAGCTTATCCATATAAAATTTGATAATCGAATCGCGTCATGTGGAGCAAGGATGGATGAAAAAATTTTGACAAAAGTAGCCCCTATGAAAGGGTACAAAGGTGGATTATTGATTGAATCTTGACTAGCGGCTAAGGGAGCAATTATAGAATTATTCGAAACAATATCCATCACCATGCTTATGTTTTCAGATTCTGCAGGAATCCAAGGCGAGCTTCCAACTAGACCAGTAAAAATCCATATAACTGCAAGCATAAGGAATAAGTGAATTTTGGTTTTTTCACCAAGTGTTGATCGAGGTGAGGACATATTTCCTTGCCAGTCATGATTTAATTCAAATTTCATATTTACAAATTATGACATAAAAAAAAAGGCAGATAACTGCCTTTTTTTCAAATCTAATTAAATAATATTACATTCCATATTTTCGTTTAAATTTTTCAACGCGTCCCGCAGTATCCAATATTTTCTGCTTACCTGTATAAAAAGGGTGACATTTAGAACAAACTTCAATATTTGTATCTTTTGCCATGGTTGATTGAGTTTTAAACGAATTACCACAACTACAAGTTACGGTTATTTCTGGATAGTTTGGGTGTAAGTCTTTTTTCATAATTAGTTATTACTTATAATCTTAAATATTTATCGTATTTTATAGAAAGTTTTATAAAAATCAATGCTTAATTGGTTCGTTAACTTCTTCGCATACTGTCAAAAAAATCTGAGTTATTTTTGGTAGATCTCACCTTATCTAAAAGGAATTCCATCGCTTCTAGATCATCCATAGGGTAAAGTAACTTTCTTAAAACCCATATTTTTTGCAGAACGTCAGAAGGAATAAGTAACTCTTCTCTTCGGGTGCTTGACTTATTAACATTGATAGCAGGATAAATTCTTTTTTCAGCCATTTTTCTCTCAAGGTGAATCTCCATGTTACCTGTGCCTTTAAATTCTTCATAAATCACATCATCCATTCTTGAGCCAGTTTCAACAAGTGCTGTGGCAAGTATTGTAAGAGATCCACCTTCTTCTACATTTCTTGCTGCACCAAAAAAACGTTTTGGTCTTTGTAGGGCGTTTGCGTCAACACCGCCTGTTAATACCTTTCCTGATGATGGAATTACAGTATTATAAGCTCTCGCAAGTCTTGTAATGGAATCCAAAAGAATTACCACGTCTTTTTTATGCTCGACTAACCTTTTAGCTTTTTCTAAAACCATATCAGCAACCTGAACATGTCTCGTTGCAGGTTCGTCAAAAGTCGAGGCTACTACCTCACCTTTAACGGACCTAGACATTTCGGTAACTTCTTCAGGCCTCTCATCTATAAGCAATACAATAAGAGAGACATCTGGATGATTTGCAGTTATTGCATGCGCAATATTCTGTAACATGACTGTTTTACCACTTTTAGGACTTGCTACTATTAAACCTCTTTGGCCTTTTCCGATAGGCGCAACCATATCAATCACTCGGCTTGTATTATTCTCTTCTACATTAGAATCTCTCTCTAATATAAGAGGTTTAGTGGGGTGTATAGGAGTTAAGTTTTCAAACAGAATCTTATTTTTTGTATTTTCAGGTGCGTCATTATTAACCTTATCAACCTTAACTAGAGCAAAGTAGCGTTCGCTATCTTTTGGTGTTCTAATTTCACCAGCAATCGTATCTCCAGTGTGTAGATTAAATCTTCTTATTTGTGAAGGTGAAACGTATATATCTGCTGGACCAGCTAGGTATGAAGAGTCGGATGACCTTAAAAAGCCAAACCCGTCCTGCAATACCTCTAAAGTACCATCACCAATTAACTTATCCCCATTTGTAGCTTTATTCTTTAATATAGCAAAAATTAGATCTTGCTTACGCATTCTTCCTGCATTTTCAATTTTGTCAGAATTTGCTAAGTCAACTAGTTCGGTTACAGGAAGGTGTTTTAGATCAGATAAATGCATATTTTTTTAAATTGTACTGTCAATGAATGCTATTAGTTGTGATTTAGATAAAGCACCTTTTTTATCAGCCTCGAAGTTACCATCTTTAAAGATGATTAATGTAGGTATAGCTCGAACTGCGAACTGAGCGGCAATCTTTTGATTCTCATCTATATTTATTTTTGCAACAATTAACTTGCCATCATAGTCTTTGGAAATATCATCGAGTATAGGTGCAATTGCTTTACATGGACCACACCACTCAGCCCAAAAATCGACTAAAACGGGTATTTTTGCTTGAAGAACCTTTTCTTCAAATTGGTCATCTGTAACGTGAATAATATTGCTCATATGTTTTATTGAATTTTATTACTTAGAATTGATTAAATATTTACAGATAGTGTTTCTATGAATAATGACATGATAATTGAAACTATAAGGTTTATCAATAACTAATTTATTTCCTCAGTATTAACTGTTTTCGTTGCCGGGTTTGATTTGACAGAGTTAACAATTTCAAATAAGGGAACAACTTTTTTGACACCCCTCGAAGATTGAGCAATTGATATAGCTTTATCTACTTCCTGTTGATTTAAAATACCCATTAAGTACACAACCCCCTCCTCTGTGAATACTTTTAAATGAAGTATTGAAAGCGCAGTTTGATCCTTACCATCTTCAGCAAATACTCTCGATACAACATTACTTGTAATTGCCATATCGCTTGTAATTCCTCGCACAGTATTTTCAGGCCCTACAGTCATATAGTTATCAACTTTTTTTACATTTTCCATATTGGTAACTATGCTTAATATCTTATCTATAATTTTTTGATTTGGTGATTGCCCAGTAATAAGGACAACTTGATTATAACTAACAAAATTTGCCCTAAATTCACCTGCGATATCTTGAGTCTTTAATACTGTTTGCCATTCTAGTTTTTCATCAGTAATTTGGGACTCAGTTGTTCTCCTATCTGAATATGAAGTTGGAACACCAAGAACTCCGGCAGCACAACCAGATAAAAAAAATGTAATTGATAAAATCAATGAGATTAAAAAATAATTTGATTTGGGATACATAAAATAAATTATATACTTATTGAATAAATTTTATATTAATTAATTACAAATTAAATTCTTTACATGAGTTCAACCCTTTACATTGTTGGGACACCGATTGGAAATCTAGATGATATTTCATCAAGAGCTCTTAAGATTTTAAATAACGTAGATTTAATTGCCTGTGAAGACACAAGGCATTCCAAGCATTTGCTATCTAAATTTTCCATAAATAAGAAACTCGTCTCTTTACATCAGCATAATGAGGAAAAAAAGAGCAGTTTTTTAATCAAAGAAATACAGAGTGGCAAAGCAATAGCCTATATTTCTGACGCAGGTACACCCGGTATTAGTGATCCAGGAGCTTATCTGGTAAATAAGGCTTTAGAGTCTAAAATTAAAGTTGTTCCAATACCGGGAGCTTCATCAATCACTACAGCGTTTTCAGCTGCGGGCATAATTGCAACTCAATTCAATTTTTATGGATTTTTGCCAAATACTGACAGCAAGAGTAGAAAAGTCATCAAACAATTTAATAATAGTCAATTTACCTCAGTTTTTTTTGTTTCACCTCATAGGGTTCTTAAAACCTTAGAGTTACTTGAAGAAATTTATGGCTCGATGCAGAGAATTTTTATTGGTCGTGAATTAACAAAGTTATATGAAACTATTTATAAAGAAAATTTGGATGACTTATTAATTAAATTCAGAAAAGAAAAACATAACCTTAAAGGTGAGTTTGTTATTATTATAGAGGCGGTAGAGCAGGAACAAAAAAGCTCACGCAATATTGAGGCAGAAAATGCTCTAAGAATTATGCTTAATGAATTAAGTTTGAACCAGTCTGTAAAGCTTGTATCACAGATTTTTAAAATGAAGAAAAATGAAATATATAACTTAGCTTTAGGGATAAAAAATAATGATAAATGAATTAATTATTCCAAAACCTGACGATATGCATCTTCACCTCAGGGAGGGGGGGATGTTAAAAATAGTAAGCCAACACTCAGCAAGCCAGTTTGGAAGAGCTATTATTATGCCCAACCTAAAAAAACCGATCACAAATACCTCGTTAGCACACTCCTATTATGATGAAATAAAAAAACATACTAAAAGTTATCAATTTAAACCATTAATGACTATTTATTTCAATGAAGGGCTAGCTTTAGAAGAATTAAAAAAAATAGAAGCCTCTTCAAAAATAATTGGTATTAAGCTTTATCCGAAAGGAGTGACGACAAATTCAAATAAGGGGCTAGATTCTTTGCAGTCAGGCTATAATATTTTCGAAATGATGGAAGAATTAGACATCCCTTTACTAATTCATGGAGAAGTTAATGATACTAACGTAGATATATTTGATCGAGAAAAAATATTTATTGAAAAACATTTAATTAGAGCCCATAAAGAATTTCCAAAACTTAGAATAGTGTTAGAACATATTTCAACAAAAGATGCTACAGAGTTTGTAAAAGAGTCAAGCAATAAAATTGCAGCAACTATTACCCCACAACATCTTCTTTATAATAGAAATGAGTTATTTTTAGGTGGTTTGAGACCACATGCGTTTTGTTTGCCGGTGTTAAAAAGAGAAGAACATAGACTCGCAGTTCTTGATGCAGCGATATCTGGTAACCCAAAGTTTTTTCTAGGCACTGATAGCGCTCCTCACAAAAGATCTGAAAAAGAAAGTAGCTGCGGTTGTGCAGGAATTTATTCCGCATTAAATGCTATGGAGATTTATGCAGAAATATTTGATAGAAATAATGCTATTGAAAAATTAGAAAATTTTTGTAGTAAATTTGGTGCTGATTTTTATAAGCTCAACCAAAGTAAAGAGAAATTAAAATTAACTAGATCTAAGAATAAAGTTCCAACCGTTATAAAAATTGATAATGGCGATGTTGTGCCCTTGATGGCAGGTCAAGATATTAGTTGGAATTGTTCTAATATTTAATAAATTTCGGTGATAAAATATGTATTAAGTTGACCAGACAGTCACTACACTTTTGTGTAGAGGAAAGTCCGGGCTCCTAGAGCAGGGTGATGGCTAACAGCCATACATTGTGAGATGAGGAATAGGGCCACAGAGACGAGCGTATTTAGTTACGGTGAAACGCGGCAACCTCCACCCGGAGCAAGGCCAAATAGGATGACGTTAGCACGGCTCGTGTTGTCATCGGGTAGGCTGCTTGAGCATATGAGTAATTATATGCCTAGATGAATGACTGTCCAAGACAGAACCCGGCTTACAGGTCAACTTACCTTCTACTGATAAATCATTGTTATATATAGATTTAAAATTAAAAAGCGCTTGCATTGCGCTTTTTTTTTACCTATAGTAGCTATGTTAGGGAAAAAGTGGTAATTTGTGGGAAATTGCTTAGTAAGTCTAAGGGTATTAAGTAATTTCCCATCTTTTTCTCAGGTAAAGAGGCACTACTTATGTATAGAGGCGCAACACGAATAAACTTAGATGGAAAAAATAGGATTGCGATCCCTACAAAGTATCGTGAAAAAATTCTTATAGAGTCATCAGGCTTACTAGTCCTAACAGCACATATTTACAAATGTTTACTCTTATATCCTCAGTTTGCATGGGAGCCGATTCAAGAAAAGATAATGAATTTATCAAGCTTTGAAAAAAAATCTAGCGGACTTCAGAGATTATTAGTAGGATTTGCTGAGGACATCAGTCTTGATAAAGCAAGTAGATTGGTAATCCCCTCAGAATTAAAAAATTATGCTGAAATAGATAAAAATGCAATTTTCATTGGTCAGGGTAGTCATTTTGAAATTTGGAATTGCGATCATTATTATGAACATTTAACCCAAATAAATATCACTGAAGAAAATGATTTTCCTGACGAACTTAAAGGTTTTTCATTATGAGCAAACATATTCCTGTGATGCTTCATGAAGCAATAAATGCATTAGATATTATCTCAAATGGTTTTTATATAGATTGCACTTTTGGAAGAGGTGGTCATTCAAAAGAAATACTTAAAAAATTAAATGATGATGGAAGATTGCTAGCATTAGATAAAGATTTAGAGGCTGTTAAAGAAGGTGAAACAATTAAAGATAAGCGCTTTGAGATAGTGCATGCCTCCTTTAAAGACTTAAAGGATATTTTAAAAAAAAAAAATTTTCAAAAGCCCAATGGAATTCTTATGGATCTAGGAATCTCATCACCACAAATTGATGAAGCAGAACGTGGATTTAGTTTTCAATTAGATTCAAAGCTGGACATGAGGATGAACCAAAGTCAAAAATTAACTGCCTCAGATATTATTAATAATTATGATTATGATGAATTGGTAAAGCTTTTATATAGTTATGGTGAGGAAAAATTTGCAAAAAAAATTGTCAAGGCAATCATTAAATATAGAGAAGAAAAGGGAAAAATATTAAGAACAATTGAATTAGCAGATTTAGTGAATAAAGCTATCCCAAAATTTGATTCAAAAAAAAATCCAGCAACACAAACATTTCAAGCGTTAAGAATAAAGGTAAATGAAGAGCTTTTAGAAATAGAGGAAGTTTTGCCTGCAGCATTCGAAGCTTTAAAAAAAAATGGAAGATTGGCTGTTATAAGTTTTCATTCACTTGAAGATAGAATTATTAAAAATTTCATTAAAGACAGGTTGAATACGGACAAAGTCCCAAAAAAAATTCCAATTTTTCAAAAGCAGATTAAATCACCCCCTATTAGGATTATTCAAAAACTCCAAACTCCCTCAAAGAGTGAAGTATTAAAAAATAAGAGATCAAGAAGTGCAAAGTTACGAGTAATAGAAAAAATTTCGGAGGAAAGGTGAAGTTGAATTTAATACTTTTTTCTTTGTTAATTATATTCGCCTTAGTAAAAATTAATGCACATCATTTATATCGTGTTAATTATCATTCCTTAGAAATAGAAAAACGAAAAACTATTGAGTTAAAGGATGAACAGAATCAACTCTTAATTCAAGAGTCTTCAAAATCAGGCAACGGAAGAATTTCAGAATATGCAAAAAGTAAATTAAAAATGAATCCGCCTGTAAAAAAACAGAAAAAAACGATTAAATGAGAAAAAAAATTAAAAAAAATCATGAGTTTTTTGAGCTTTCAAAATTTAGAAGACGTTTCATGCTTCTTGTTCTTCTAACATTATTTTTTATATTATTTTCTCGTGCTTTTTTTATTCAAGGTATGCAAAAGGACTTCTTGCAACAAGAAGGTTTTGAAAGAAGCAATCGTAATATTGAACTTTATGCTTATAGAGGGAAAATTTATGATAGAAATAATCAAATATTAGCTGCGAGTGAAACTGTCAGGAGTATTACTTTAGAGCCAAATAGGGTTAAATTTAAAAATGGAGATAAAAAAAAATTAGCCAACCTCTTAGGCATTAAAATAAAATCATTAAACAAAAAATTAAAGACTAAGAAAAATCATATTTATTTAAAAAGAAAGGTTGATCCAGAAATTGCTTCCAAAATTTTAGCCTTAAAAATCTCTGGAATTAGCACCGAAAAAGACTATAGGAGATCTTATCCAGACCAAGAAATATCTGCACATGTAGTTGGATTTGCTGGAAATGATGGGAATGGTCTCGAAGGAGTTGAATATAAGAAAAATGATTATTTATCGGGTACACATGGCTATAAAAAGATTTTAATTGATGCAAGAAGAAGGGTAGTTGATAATCTGAGCGAAGTTAGGGTTCCAGTTGACGGAAAAGATGTTCATTTAACTATTGATAAACGACTTCAACACATAGCCTTTCAATCCCTTAAAAAAACAATTAATGATTCCGAAGCAATCTCTGGCTCTGCCATTCTTATTGATTCTAAAACAGGTGAAATTTTAACAATGGTAAATTATCCATCATTTAACCCGAATGAAAGAATGAGGAAGAGAAGTCCTTTTGTAAAGAACAGGGTTATAACTGATGCTTTTGAACCAGGTTCAACATTGAAACCAATTAGCATAGCAGCTGCTTTAGAAAAAAAGGTAGTAAGCGTCAATACAAAAATAGATACAGGTAACGGATTTTATAAAGTTGGACGAACGCAGATAACTGATACAAAGCCACATGGCATCATATCTGTTAAAGAGATACTTCAAACTTCATCAAATATTGGTGTTACTAAAATTGCTGAAAAGTTAAGTAAAAAATATTTATGGCAAACTTACTCTAATTTTGGTATCGGCAATCTAACTGGGGTTAACTTCCCAGGAGAATCGAAAGGGGTTATGCGTGACTATAGTTTATGGAAGGAACGGGATCACTTTAGTGCAAGCTATGGTTATTCAGTAAGCACAACAATTGCTCAGCTTGCTAGAGCATATACTCCTTTTGCTAATAAAGGTGAGATAAAGAACTTAAGGTTATATAAAGGTGATCCAATAAAAATTGGGCAGCGTGTTTTGTCTATAAAGACTTCTGAGGCTGTTTTAAAAATTATGGAATCAGTTACAGAGGAGGGAGGTACTGCAATTCAAGCTTCAATTCCAGGCTATCGAGTGGCAGGAAAAACAGGAACCGCTAGACAGTTTATTAAAGGAGTTGGTTATGGAAAACCAGGAGAAAGAAAATATAATGCTTCATTTGTTGGGATTGCACCTGCCTCAAATCCGAAGTTTATCATGGCTATAACAATCGAAGATCCATCAAAAGGGTCAAATTATGGCGGAGTTGTAGCAGGCCCTATTTTTAGGAGAGTAGTGTCAGAAGCACTAAAGATATACTCAATTCCACAAGATGGCATAGAAATAGAAGCCGAGATCGATAATGATAAAAAAGAGATATGAAAAATGAATTAGAAATTTTTTTGGAGCAATTTGATAAATTGACTCTAGACTCAACACAAATTTCTAAAAATACAGTTTTTATTGCATACCCTGGTAAGAAATTTGATGGAAGAGACTTTATAGAGCAGGCAATTAATAATGGGGCAAAGGGAGTTGTATTTGAATCTAAAAATTTTAAAAAAAACTTAAATCTGAGTATTCCATCAATCGCAATTAATGGCCTTAAAAGTAAACTGCCATCAATTGCAGATAAGTTTTATGCATATCCATCAAAAAAAGTATCAATTACTGGAATTACAGGGACTAATGGTAAAACAACATCTGCTTATTGGTTATCTCAATGTTTAAATTATCTAGGAAGTAAAACAGCATTTATAGGAACTCTTGGGTATGGGGATGCTAAGAGTTTTAAAAAAATACGGAATACTACTCCAAGTGCGTTAGATATTCAGTATGTAATAAAAGATATATCTGAAAAAAAATATAAAAATATAGCAATGGAAGTTTCATCTCATGGAATAAATGAAAAAAGAATAAATAATATTAATTTTAATGAAAGATTATTTACAAATTTAACCAGAGATCATATGGATTACCATAAGACAATGAAGGCTTATGCAGATGTAAAAAGAAAATTTATGTGTGATGGAAAGGATGGAAGCATCATAGTAAATATTGATGATAAAGTTGGAGAGTCAATTTTTAAAAAGTCTACATTAGCAAGTGATAAAAAAATAAGCTTTTCAATTCATAAAAAATCAAAAATTCAAGCAACTAATATAAGTCAAAATAAAAAAAATTTAAAATTTAATCTTAACTATTACGGAGAATCCTTCCCAATAACTTTAGAATTTGGCGGTGAATTTAATGTTTATAATATTTTAGGAGTAGTTGGTTGCTTAAGCTCAAAAGGGTTTGAAATTAATCAAATAATTGATAGCTTGAATTGCGTTACTGGAGTTCCAGGAAGATCTGAATATATAAAAAGTAGAGAATGTCTTCCATCAGTGATGATTGATTATGCTCATACAGATGATGCGTTAGAAAATATTTTAAAGAGCGTAAAAAATAATGCATTTAAAAAAATACTATTAGTTTTTGGAGCCGGTGGAGATCGAGACAGAGGAAAGAGAAAAGCAATGGCTAAAATTGCAGAGATGTTATCTGACCGATGTATTATCACAACCGATAACCCAAGAAATGAGAATCCAATAGATATCATTAAAGACATTAGCAAACACTTTAATAGGAAGCCGATAGAAATTATTGATAGAAAAGAAGCTATAGGTAAGGCAATCGATATAGCAAATAAGGATGATCTTGTAATTGTTGCTGGAAAGGGAGATGAAGAATTTCAAGAAATAGGAAATAAAAAAAACTATTTTTCTGATAGGAAAGTAATTGAACAATTTTTAAAAGAAAGGGAATTAAAAAATTAATTTATCAATTCAAGATATTTATCAAGCAGTTTTGGGTAAAGGCCCTAAGGCTATGGAAATTCTCAAAAGAAAATTTCATGCGATCAGCATTAATTCAAAAAAAATAAAAAAAGATGACATATTTATTGCAATAAAAGGTTTGAATTTTGATGGGCATGACTATATCAATGAAGCTTTTAAAAATGGAGCAATAGCTGCAATAATTTCTGATGAGGAAAAAATTTCTAAAAACACAATATTGGTAAATGATACAAAGAAATCATTAGCAGACATTTCCTCTTTGTTTTTAATGAAATTTAAACCATTTGTTATTGGAATAACTGGAAGCAACGGTAAGACAACTACTAAGGAGTTAATTAAGTCTATATTAGATTCAAATTACGGCACAAATAAAATTCTAGCAACTCACGCAAATTATAATAATGATATTGGACTTCCATTAACAATATTTAATTTAAATTCAGAGCATAGCCACATAGTTATTGAAATGGGTATGAATCACCCTAAGGAAATCAGTTATTTAGCAAATATTGCTCCACCAAATTTCGCTGTAATAACCAATATTGGAGAGGCTCATATTGAAAATTTCAAAAATAGAGAGGCAATAGCAAACGAAAAAAAAGATATTTTACGGAACCTTAAAGCTGAGGGAACAGCAATTCTTCCAAAAGATAGTGAGTTTTTTAATTTTTTAGTAAAAGATTTAAAGAATGTAAAAGTATTATCTTTCGGTATGAGTAAGGATGCTGATATCTCATGTGAATTGTTAGATCATAAAAAAATTCTTATTAAAACTCCTCAATATGACCTTGAGATTAAATCTAAACTATTAGGACATAACAATATTTCAAATATTTTAGCAGCCGTAACATGCGCTTATCAGCTAAAAATTAATCCGACTAAAATTAAGGAAGGTATAGAAAATATAACTCCTATTCCGAGTCGATTAGAGTTAAAGGAGGGAAAAAAAAGAGCAGCTATAATAGACGATACATATAATGCTAACCCATCATCCTTTCTATCAGCTATAGAGGTCCTTAATGAATTTCCAGGGAAAAAAATTTTAGTAATTGGTGATATGGCTGAGCTAGGAGAAAATTCAAGAATATATCATCAAGAACTTTCAAGAAGCATTAAAGAGACTAAAATAGATATAACATTAGGCCTAGGAAAGTATACAAAAGAAATTATTACTTTGTTAGGTCGAAACAATTCTTGGTTTAGGAGTAAGGACGATTTAGTTAAGCATTTATATGCTTGCATGAAAGGTTCAACTATTCTAGTCAAAGGATCAAGGTCAATGAAGATGGAAGAGATTGTTAAAAAATTAATTAAATAATTGAGAACATAAATTATGTTATATGAATTTTTGAAATGGCTATCAAATGATTATTCGATGTTGAATATATTTAATTATCTATCTTTGCGTGCTGTTTTATCTGTTATTACAGCGCTATCAATTTCATTTATATTTGGCGGTTGGTATATTAAAAAATTAGGCGACTATAGTTTTGGGCAGTATGTTCGAGCGAATGGACCTACTACACATATTGAAAAAATGGGCACTCCCACAATGGGTGGAGGATTAATTCTAATATCAATTTTAATTTCAACATTACTATGGGCTGATCTTTCAAATAATTATATATGGCTTATGATTTTTGTTACGACATCATTTGGTACGATTGGCTTAGTTGACGACTATAGTAAAATAAAGCATAAAAATTCAGATGGTATGTCTGGATTTACTAAATACTTTTTACAGTCGATTGTTGCAATCATTGTCGCCTTGTACCTTTTTTTGAATGCAAATTCCTTACAAGAAACTTCTCTGTTGATTCCATTCATTAAAGATTTGAGTATACCGTTAGGCTTTATTGGATTCATAATTTTGACCTATTTAGTCGTTGTAGGAAGTAGTAACGCCGTTAATCTAACAGATGGATTGGATGGGTTAGCAATCATGCCAGCCGTAATGATTATAAGTGCGTTAGGTATTTTTGCTTACTTAGGGGGTAATGTTATTTTCTCTGACTATCTAGATATACCATATATAAAAGGTGCTGGTGAATTGGTTATCTATTGTGCAGCCCTTGCAGGTGCAGGTCTTGGTTTTCTTTGGTTTAATGCATACCCTGCGGAAGTATTTATGGGAGATCTTGGTTCTTTATCTATCGGTGCTGCTATGGGGACAATTGCAGTTATTGTAAGACAAGAAATTATCTTACTGATTATGGCAGGTATTTTTGTAATCGAAACAATTTCGGTCATGCTTCAAGTATCTTACTTTAGATATACAAAGAAAAAATATGGTAAAGGAAGAAGAATTTTTTTGATGGCACCATTGCATCATCATTTTGAAAAAAAAGGCTGGAAAGAGACGCAAGTTGTCGTAAGATTTTGGATTATAACAATGATGCTTGTTCTTATTGGTCTAGCAAGTCTTAAAATTCGTTAATGGGTATAAAAAAAACTTCAAAAAGCTCAACACTTAAAGAAATTGAGCATATTCTTGTGGTTGGTTTAGGAAAATCAGGTCTATCCTGTGTCAATTATTTAACAAAACAAATAGAATTCAAAAAATATATATTTGAGATTAGTGTCTACGATAAAAATAAAACATTAAGAGAACAAAAGAACCTATTAAAAAATCACGATATAAAAGATTTTTTTACAGGTGATATAAAATTTGAATTCTTAGATAAAAAGACACATATTTTTTTAAGCCCTGGAATTAGTCCAGCCGAAGTAAATAAATTTAATCAAAAATTTAGTGTCATCAATGATATTTCTTTATTCCTAGAGCATTTATCCAATAATTTAAATAACTTAAAGGTGATTGGTATTACAGGAACAAATGGAAAGACAACCACCTGCTTATTTTTAGAACATTTATTAATAAAAGCAGGACATAAGGCCAAAGCATCTGGAAATCTTGGCAATTCTCCTTTGAATCTAATTGATGAGCTTGAGAATCTAGAGGTTGTAGTTATTGAAATTTCAAGTTTTCAATTAAACCCTTTTAAAAAAAATGGATTTCCTGGGAAAGAAATTGATGTAGGAGTTTTTCTAAATTTTACTGAAGACCATTTGGATATGCACCTCAGTATGGATGATTACTTTCAATCAAAATTAGCTTTATTAAAATCAAGCAAAAGACAAGTTATTAACAGTTGCTTACAGAAAAAAATACCTGAGATGTTTAATGATATTACATTCATCCATAGAGATGAAAAAAATACTGAGAATTGGGTTTCAGAGGAAATATCCAAAAAAGAATATATTATTTGTTCTATTAAAAATAGTAAATTCATTATTAATAATAAAGATTTTGAGGTAAGCCTTAAGGAATCCAAATTATTAGGTGGGCATAATGAACTAAATATTGCTGCAGCTTTTGCTGCATTTAGGTGTTTGGATACATCTTTTTCAAATTATCAAGATGTAATAAAGAGTTTTAATGGCGCTCCTCACCGTATTGAATTGATAAGAGAAATTAATGGTATTAAATTCTATAACGATTCAAAAGCTACGAATGCAGCATCAACAGTTGCAGCATTGCAATTTTTTAAAGATAAAAATATTTTCTTAATTGCTGGAGGTGACAGTAAACGATTATCTATGGAACCATTGAAAAAATATTTAAATAAAAATGTGCATCATTTATTTCTTATTGGAAAGGATGCTTTAGTGATTAAAAAATTATTTGAAAACCTGAACAATCTAAAAATTTCTATATGCGAAGACCTAGCTGTTGCCTTAAATGAGGCATTCGATCAAGCTAATACGGGAGATATTATTTTACTATCTCCATCTTGTTCAAGTCACGATATGTATCGAAACTATATTGAACGTGGTGAGCACTTTAATCAAATAGTACGCTCATTAAAAAATTGAAAATTTTTTCTGCACAGACTAACTATAATTTGCCTATTTATGATTATCAACTGATATGGACCACACTTCTTCTTTTAGGTGCTGGTCTCGTCATGGTTTATTCCTCATCGGTTGATATAGCAGCAAGTAGTAAAGTACTTAATTTTAATAGTTATCATTACTTGATAAGGCAGTCGATATATATATTAATAGGTTTTATTTTTGGATATATTGCATTCTTGGTACCTTTATATTTCTGGCAGAGAATTTCACCCATTTTATTTATATTTGGATTAATTTTATTAGTTTTAGTACTTATCCCTGGTGTTGGAAAGGAAGTGAATGGAAGTAGAAGATGGATTTCATTGATTATCATTAATTTTCAACCATCAGAACTTGTTAAGCTTTTTACTGTAATGTATGCCTCAGATTATGTTTTAAGAAAATCTAAACAAATGAGAACCATTATTAAAGGCTTTTTACCGATGTTAGGAATAATTGTCCTAACAGGATTCCTTCTTCTTTTGGAGCCTGATTTTGGAGCATTTACAGTAATTACAGTTATAGCGATGGGACTCCTATTTTTAGGGGGGCTCACATATAAAATATTTTTTAGTCTATTATTTTTTGCACCAATTACTATCTACTATCTTATTACTTTGCAACCTTATAGGCTTGAACGAATTATTGGATTTTTAGATCCCTGGGATGACCCATTTGGAAAAAGTTACCAACTTACTCATTCATTAATGGCATTTGGCAGGGGAGAATTGTTTGGTTCTGGGTTAGGAGCAAGTGTCGAAAAATTACAATATTTACCTGAAGCGCATACTGATTTTATATTAGCTGTTATAGGTGAAGAATTTGGTTTTTTGGGGGTCTCGATAATAATAATTTTATTCGCATTTTTAGTTGTTAGAATATTTGGAATTGCTAAAGAGTCTATTCAAAATAAGAAGCCGTTTTCCGCATTAATGGCACAAGGTATAGGTTTATGGTTTGGGATACAAGGGATAATAAATATGGGAGTGAATTTAGGTCTTTTTCCAACAAAAGGCTTAACTCTTCCGCTTTTATCATATGGAGGCACAGGTATTTTGATAAATATGATTGCAATTGCGATTGTACTTAAAATTGATTTTGAGAATAGAAGAAATATGCGAGGGCAATTTTATTAAAAAAGTAAATATTACAATTGCCGCAGCAGGAACTGGGGGGCACATAAACCCTGGCATCGCTATTGCAGATAACCTTAAAAAAAATGGATATAATATTTCATGGCTTGGAACCCCAAAGGGAATGGAAAATAAGCTAATAAATAAAAAAAAATTTCAGTTTTTTGCATTATCAATTTCTGGAATACGGAATAAAGGATTATTAAAATTAATATACCTACCCTTTATAGTAATAATCTCGACAATTCAGGCAATAAAGGCACTTAAGATTACAAAGACAAAATTATTGATTGTAATGGGGGGTTATGTTTCCTTGCCAGCGGCATTGGCGGCTAAAATTTTAAATATAAAACTTATAGTTCATGAACAAAATTCAATACCTGGCTTAACAAATAAAATCTTATCTTATCTTTCTGATCAAAATTTTGCAGCGTTTCCAAATAGTTTAAGAAAATCAAAAATCATAGGTAATCCGATTAGGAAGGAGATAGAGCAAGTCAAGAATCCTAAAGAAAGATTTTTAAATAGAAAAGGCTCTTTAAGGATCCTGGTTTTTGGAGGAAGCCTTGGGGCAAAAGCATTTAATCAACTCTTACCATCTATTTTTAAAATAATAAATGATAAGAATAAGTTATCGATTACTCATCAATCTGGTGAGAATATGTTTGATTTATTAAAAGAAAGCTATAAAGGTGCATGTTTCAAAGTTGAAATCAAAAGGTATATTTTTGATATGGAAAAAAAGTATAATTGGGCAGACATTGTGATTGCAAGGTCAGGCGCATTAACAGTTTCAGAGTTGATTGCTTCTGGAACTGCTAGTATATTAATTCCGTATCCTTCAGCCGTTGATGATCATCAATATTTTAATGCTAAAATTCTAGAAGATGTAGGTGCTGCAGAAATCATTAGAGAAAAAGATTTAGAAAAAAAATTGATCAGTATCTTAGCTAAAATTGATAGAACAAAATGTAAAAATATGGCACTTAAAGCAAAAAAACTCCACAATTATAATGCTTGCAACGAGGTTCTAAAGACATGTAACGCTTTACTTAAATGAAAAATAAAATAAAAAGAATACACTTTATAGGAATTGGTGGCTCAGGTATGAGTGGTATTGCAGAAGTGATGAAAACGCTTGGCTTTATTGTAAGCGGATCCGATCTAGCAATCTCAGAATCAATAAAATCGCTTAAGAAATTAGGTATAAAAGTTTACTCTCAACATACCAAAGCCAATATAAAAAAAGTTGATACGATAGTATTCTCAAATGCAATTTCAAGAAATAACCCCGAATTAATAGAAGCAAAAAAAAATAAAATACCAATAATCTCAAGAGCTGAAATGTTATCTGAACTGATGCGTTTTAAAAGGGGTATTGCAGTTGCAGGAACGCATGGGAAAACTACAACTACAAGTTTAATAGCCACGATATTAACCGAAGCTAAAATTGACCCTACTTATGTTATTGGTGGAAGATTAAATTCGATGCTAAAGAATGCAAAGCTTGGTAAGAGTGATGTAATCATTGTTGAAGCTGATGAATCAGATGCATCATTTCTGCACCTAAACCCAATTAACACCGTCGTCACAAATATAGATAAGGATCATCTTGAAAACTATCATGGTGACTTTGAAATGCTGAAACAGACATACATAGCTGTCTCTTATACACATCTGACGCTGCCGACGAAT